>JBIIOJ010000219.1:0-5659 GCA_044337015.1 Pirellulales bacterium | reverse complement strand
ACGGGCGGGGCCGGTGCTCACACCGACACGATCTCCTCGCCCATGACGATCGTCGGCAACAACGCCACCTACCGGTTCAACAACGACTCCACGCTCGCCACGCGATTGCTCTCTATTTCGGGCGGCATCACCGGCCGGTCGACCACCGGCGGGACGACCACCGTTGTGCTGGGTGGCAGCGGTTTGGCGACGGGCACAAATAATTTCAGTTCGGCTCTCTTGTCCGGGTCGTTTGGCGGATCGATGGCCCTGGTAAAGGAGGGGAGCGCCACGTGGTACTTGGCAGCGGGGTCGAGGCCCGGGCTGGGATCGGGAACAGCGCTGTATCCAGTCACGATCAATGGCGGCAAATTGGTCTACACGGAAGGCTCTTACCAGGGGCGTCCGCTCCCGGTCACGCTCGCCGATGTCGCCGGCGCTCAGCTCGATATTGGGTTTACTAGCAACGCAACTGGTCTGGCTTCCCTGGCGGGCGGCGGCTCCCTGGGGGGCAATGTCAACCTTACCGGGGGTTCGGGCCTCTTCACTGTCGGCTTCGACAGCACGAGCACCACGTATGGAGGCCGAATCATCAATGGTGGGAACTTCACAAATTTCGGGATGGCCAAAGTCGGCTTTGGCACGCTCACGTTGACCGGCAGCGGCAACGACGCCGGCGGCAGCTGGAGAGTCGTCCAGGGCGGCCTGACGCTCGACTTCTCGCAGGCCTCGACGGGAAGCAACATCCTCGTGACCACCCGCTCGCTCGATTTGCAGGGTGGCCGGCTCGGAATCACCGGCAGTAGCGGTGCGTCAAACAGTCAGGCATTTTCCTCCACCGCTCTGAGCAATGCCACGAGCATCGCCCTGACGAGCAACGGGGCGGCCGGGCTCGTGGTCTCGCTCGGAGCGATCACTCGCAATGCCGGCAGCACGCTCGATGTCACGCTCGCCGACAACTCGCAGTCTGCCACCAACGGCATCCGCACCACGACGAGCACGATGATGAACGGCGTACTCGCGACCGCCGCCTCCAACGGGGTCGCCTACGCCACCGTCAGCGGCACGACCTGGGCGGCGGCATCGGCGGCGAGCGGCACGGTCAGCATCGTGCCCCTCGCCACCTACGCCACGACCACCGGGAGCTACACCACGAACAACAACGTCGACGTGGCCAACGGCGATTCCCCTTCCGCCTTCACGGTGAATACGCTTCGGCTCAACGGCAACAATACTCTCAATCTCACGGGCACGAACACCGTTGCCGCCGGAGGAGTGCTCGTGACCACCGCGGCAAGCACCGGGGCGACGATCTCGGGCGGCGTTCTCCGTGCGGGCGGCGGGAGAGAGCTAGTGTTCCACAACTACGGATCCCAGCTCACGATCGGCTCGGTGATCGCCGATTCCTCGAGCGGCTCCAGCAGCCTCGTGCTCTCCGGCACGGGCCTGTATCTGCTCAATGGCTCGAACATCTACACGGGTGCCACCAGCATCCTCAGCGGAACGGTGCGGGCCGGCTCCGGGCAGGCCCTGGGCGCAGGTTCTGCGGTGACCGTCGGCGGCGCCGGCGACTCCCGTGCCACGCTGGAACTCAATGGCAATGATCTCTCGATCGGCTCGCTTTCCGGCGGCGGCGGCGGACGCGCTGGAAACGCTTATTTATGGGGCTTCGTCAACGGCGGCCTCGTCAGCATGGGGTCCAACGCCCTCACCGTCGGCTCGCTCAACACAAATACCACATTCAGCGGCTCCCTGACCGGCTCCGGCACGCTCACGAAGGTCGGCACGGGCCAGCTTTTGTTCGGCGGAACGAGTGCGCTCGCCGGTTTTTCGGGAGCCATTCTGTTGCAATCGGGCACGCTCTCGGCCGGCCAGGAACTCGACCGCCTCACCGGGGCAGACGCCTTTGGATCGGCGAGCCAGATCGTGCTCGGCACGAATGGGAGTGTCGGTGCCACGCTGGGAGTCAACGGTGCTGGAACCCGCAGGCCGATTCTGCTGGCGACCGGCAACACCGGCACCGCGACGATTGCAATCAACGACGTGGGAACCACCTTTGGTTCCAGTCTGTTCAGTTTTCAATCGATCGTGACCGGAACCGGGAACCTGGTTTTCGCCTTTCCCCAGTCGCTCACGTCGAATGTGTCCGGCACGACCAACAACGTCGGCTCCGTCACGTTCGACGACAGAGGTTCTGGTAATAACAAAACACAACTGGTGTCGGCGGAGATCGGCAGCAACGTCACCGATGTCACGGTGAAGTACGCCGGCACGTACGCGGGGCATACGTTCACAGGCCCCCTCAGGAATACCGGCGCCCTGCTCTTTACGGGCCCTGCCAGCTCGATCGTGGGTTCCGGTGTCACCGTCAGCGGCACGATCAGCGCCATCAGCAGCCTCACGCTCGATGCTAATTATGCAAACCGACTGATCTTGAGCGCCGCGAACACGTTTTCCGCTCCCGTGTCGATCCAGACGGGCACGCTTCAGGCCAGCAGCTCGCAGGCTTTGGGTATCAATAACCCCGTGACGCTTGGCACTGCCACCTCCGCAGGGCTTCGCGTGAATAATGAAGCCAATCTCGCCATTGGCTCGCTCGCCGGCGGCGGTGCAAGCGGGGGGAATGTTGAATTTGGCAATTCCAACAGCCGTCTGACGACCGGCGGAGCCAATACGAGCACGACGTTCGCCGGCAGTGCGAGCGGCGCGGGCGGGTTTACGAAGGTGGGCACGGGCACGTTCACGCTCTCGGGCAGCACGTCGAACACCGGCACGAACGCCGTCAACGAAGGCACGCTGCGGCTGGCCGCGGCCGGGGCGATCTCAACCGCGCACATGAACGTCGGCAACAGCGGCGTGCTCGACCTCGCGGTCAACACCACGACCACCGGCACCGTCACGATGAGCGGCTCGGCTGCGACGATTCTCGGCACGGGCACGCTGACGGCCCCCGCCTACGCGTTCACCAACAGCTCCGGACGGTCATTGGCGAGCGTCGTTCTGACTGGCACCGGCGGCGTGACGAAGAGCGGTGCGGGCATCGCGGTCCTCTCCGGTGCCAACAGCTATTCCGGCACGACCTCGATCACCGGCGGCGTCCTCTCGATCACGTCGACGGCCGCCCTCCCGGGCTGGAACACGGCCGGCCGGTACGTGACCTCCGCCGGTGGCGCGCTGGTCGTCGGCAACGACGTGACCGACGCCGACTTCAACACGATCCGCACGACGGGCAGTTTTGCTGCCAATGCGGCGATCGGTTTCGATACTTCGGCTGGCAACCGCACCTACGCGGGCACGGCGATCGCCAACATCGGCAGCGGCACGATCGGCCTCATGAAGATCGGCAGCGGCACGCTCACGATGGGCGTCGCCAACACCTACACCGGCACGACGACCGTCCGCGAGGGCGTGCTGCGGCTCGGCGTGGCTGGTGCGCTGCCGGCGAACAGCCCGCTCGTCCTCAACGACACCGGCCTGGGCAGCGGCAGCCTCGACCTGGCCGTGAGTGCGACGGCCGGGGCCGTGACGGTGAGTGGCTCGGCGTCGTCGCTCTTCGGCGTCGGCACGCTCACGGGCAGTTCGTTCGCCTTCAGTAACTCTGCCGGCACCGTCACGGCCAGCGCCGTGCTCGGCGGCACGGCCGCGACGCTGACGAAGTCGAATGCGGGCACGCTCGTGCTCTCTGGGCTCAACAACTATCAGGGCAAGACGACGGTCTCGGGCGGCGTGCTCGAATTCAACTCGATTGCGGACGCGGGGACGGCCAACTTCAGCGCCCTCGGCGCCCCGGCCGTGGGTGCTGGCGCCACGATCGACTTCGGCTCGAGCACGGCAGCCGCCACGCTGCGGTACGTCGGCACGGGCCATGCGAGCAATCGCGTGTTGAACCTTTCGGGCACCGGCAACGTGACGATTGAAGCCATCGGCTCCGGCCCACTCGTCCTCACCGGCACGAACACGGACGGCGGCAGCGGCACGAGGACGTTCACGCTGAACGCCACGGGTACGTCCCTCAACCAGATCGGCCCGATCGCCGGCAACGGCGTGAGCGTGACCAAGACCGGTAGCGGCCTCTGGCGGCTCACGGGCAACAACAGCTACAACGGCCGGCTCACCGTGCTCGACGGCACGGTCGTGGTGGCGACGAGCGTCGCTGGCGTCGGCTCCAACAGCCCGTTTGGCGGACAGATTACCGGAACGACCAACCCGTACCCGCTGATCGGAGACTCGTCCGCCACCGCCTCCGGCACGGTGGCCCTGCTCGCCGAGGGCGTGTCGGTTGCCCGCGGCGCGTTCATCACGGCGAGCAGCGGGTCGCAGACCGTGGTGATCGGTGGCGTCGGCTCGGGCACGGCGACGTACTCAAACTCCTCCGCCATGCGGCTCGGCCGCGGAGTCACGCTCCAGGCATCGACGGGCGGCACGGTTGTTTTCGAGAACTCCTGGCAGGATTTCTCCGGCGGCGCGAACCCGGCCGTCGCCTTCACGGTGGGATCGTCCGGAAATGCGGGGACGGTCGCATTCAACAGCGATCTGCCCAACTTGGCCACCGCGTTGAACGTGGCCAATGGCACGGCCCAGTTGATGAATAACAACGACCGCATCGATCCCACCACCCCCGTAACCGTGGGCTCCACGCTCGGCGCTGCCACGCTCGACCTGAACGGCTTTTCCCAGTCGCTCTCCCGGCTCACGTTCGCCGGCAACTCCGGCAGCGTCACCACCGGCAACGCTGCCGGCGGCATGCTCAGGCTCGTGAATTCGGGCTCGGTGTCCGTCAGCGGCACGGGCCACATGATCAACTCGCTCGTGGATCTCGTCGTCCCGACGACGTTCGACACCAATTCAGCTTCAGTGCTCACGGTGAGCAGCGTCATCTCCAGCACGAGCGGCGACATGGGCCTCACGAAGGCCGGCCTCGGCACGCTCACGCTCTCCGCCGCCAACACCTACACGGGTGCGACCCTCGTCACCGCCGGCCAGCTGCGGGTGAACGGCCGGCTAGGCAACACGGCCGTCACGGTACAGTCGGGCGGAACGCTCGGAGGCTCGGGCGTGCTGGGCGGAAGCCTCACCGGCGACGGCCTCATCGCCCCGGGCAACTCCCCCGGCATCCTCACGGTCGAGGGGCAGCTCACGCCGACCGGCTCGACGTCGTTCGCCTTCGAGCTCTCCGGAACGGGCAGCCCGACTTGGAACAATGCCACGGCCAGCGTGAACGACGTCCTGCGGCTCACCAATGCCGATCCCTTCACGAGCATCCTCGGGAGCGGCAACGTCGTGAACGTCTACTTCGACGTCGCGAGCCTGTCGGCGGGCGACATGTTCCTCGGCGGGTTTTTCATCGACAACCCGAACGAGACGCCGAACCTTCTCACGAGCGAACTGGGCACCGCAACGTTCGCCTACTTCGTGCGGGGCACCGGCAGCGGGGCGACCGTCTACAACGAAACGAGCTACCTCCCGCTCGCCGACTACATGCTCTCGAATCCCGGCATCACCGGCGTGACGAGGTCGGTGGAGAACGTGGCTTCGGCCAACTTCACAGGCGGCACGATCACGACCGGCCAGGTGACCCAGTTCGTGATCGTGCCCGAGCCGGCATCGCTCGCCATGGCAGGCATCGGCATCGCCACCGCGGCCTACGTCCTCCGCCGCCGGCGCAAGTAGGCCGCCGACA
>JBIIOJ010000218.1:0-5690 GCA_044337015.1 Pirellulales bacterium | reverse complement strand
GGCGATGTCGAACTTCCAGTCGCGGTCGTAGAGGCAGGGGCCGTTTTGGTCGGGCATGAAGGTGGCCGTCTGGAAGCCCGGCCGCAGTTGGCCGTAGCGGAGCTTCACGAAGTCGTGGATCCGGTTGAAGCCCTCGATCGCCACCCGCTGCTCCCAGCTCCACCAGGCCTCTCGCTGCCGCTCGGTGAGGTTGTCGCGATTGCCGGCGACCTTCGCCGGATCGATCCCCGACTCCAGGCAGAAGAGCCGCCAGCCGTCGTCCCACGCCTGAAACGGTGCGAAATACATCGTCTCCTCGCCGATCACGACGCCATCCACGAAGTCGAGCGCGGGGAGGAGTTCCGCGTCGAAGGGCAGCCAATACCCGTCGCGCCACGCGCGGGAGAGCGCGACCTGCACCGGATTGGGCGCGGTTCTCACGCGAGCCAAAACCACCTTGCCGGCCGCGTGGGCCTTGCGGATCGCGTCGTCCTCCATCACGGCGAGGTCGTAATAGCCACGGAAGGGCGAACTCGCCGCACCGGGCCCGTGGCCACACAGAAAAACCTCGTTGCGGTCGCGGCCGAGCACGTGGGCGGCGGCCGGCGGCGTTGGCGCTGGTTTGCCGGTCGCCCGCGCGAGGGCGGTGGCGAGGTGGAACCGCGTGGCCTCGTCGGTCTCGTCACCAAGCGCCTTCTCGAGCATGGTGGCATCGGCAGACTCGGCGCAGTCGGCGGCCGCGGCGGCGGCATGGAGCCGCACGATCCGATAGGGGTCGGCGAGGCCGGCGGCGAGATGCTCCCGCGCCTGCGCGGGTGCGACGCGGGCAAGCGCCGCGATCGCGTCGGCCCGCACGATGTGGTCGGCATTGCCGCAGGCGGTGGCAAGGTCGGCGATCGCATCGGCCGACCGCTCGGCGGCGAGCGTTGCGACGATCCGGCCGCGCACATACGGATGCTCGACGGCGAGCTGCCGCAGCCGTCGCTGCCGCGGATCCGCAGGCAGGAGCGGGCCCAACCGGAGCCGGGCCGCCTCGGCGAGCGTCCAGTCGGCATCATTGGCAAGCGCGGCGAGCAGTTTCTCGTCGATGCGGGGCAGCATCTCGACCGCCGCGGTCGCGACGAGGCGGTCGGGATCGGCAAGCCACGCGGCGCCGCCGTCCTTGATTGCGTCGAGCCGCAAGAGCCCCCGCCAGCCTGCGATCCGCAGCTGCGGGTCGGCCGAGCGCAGGGCCGCACGGATCGCCGGCAGGTCGTCGGCGGTGCCTTGTCGGCAGAGCAGTTCGATCGCCGCACGGTCGTCGGGTTTGTCGCGCAGGTACTTGCGCGTCCGCTCGAGCAGCCCCTGCGGCGGGCGGCCGCGGGCGGCAAGCGCGTTCATCGCGGCCACGGCCACCGCGGCATCCTTGTCGGCGGCGAGCGCGGGAAGCGCCGCATCCCCCTCGGGCGCGGGCAGTTCCCCGAAACCTTCGGCGGCCGCCCGTCGCAGCCGGGGATCGGTCGCCTTGGCCGCGATGGCCAGGAGCGCTGGCGCCTGCTTTGATTGGATGGCGGCAAGCGCCCGCAGGCCGCCGCACTGCCGCACCACGCTGCTGCCATCGACGGCCCCCGCGGCCATGCTCGTATCGCGGATCAGGCCCGGCTCGCCGGCATCGGGCCCTTCCTCGAGCGCGTCTTCGATCGCGTCATCGAGCGAATCCTCGTTGGCTTTCTTGAATTCGCGGAGCAGCGCCACGAGGTCTTTTTCGTAGCCGCCGCGATCGTATTTCGTGGCCCGCAGGAAGGCGATCGCGGCCGGCTCGGCGGCGGTGCCGATCGCGAAGGGCACGACGAGCGTGAGCCGCCGCACGGCCGGATCGACCGACTGCTTCTGATTTCCTCGGCCCAGGTCGAGCCCCGCTTCGAGCAGCGCCCGCGCGACGGTCGGGCTTGCCCGGGCCGCGTCGAGGTGGGGGGCGAGGGCGTCGATCTTGGCGAGCCCCGCATCGCCCCATTCGACCCGCATGCTCCGCGAGAGGAGCGCGGCCACGATCGCTTCGCCGGGCACCTGGCTTTCGGCAAACGTGTCGAGCCAGGCAAGCCGCGCCGCCTCATCCGGTCCGAGGCCGAGCCGGCGGGCCACGATCGGTGCCGTCGCCGCGAGGAGCTTCTTGAAGTCGCCGGCATTCGCATACGGCACCACGATCCTTTCGGGGGCGGCGTCGCCCGTGGCTGCCGCCTCGATGGCGATGCCGTCATCCGCCGGCTCCATCTGCACGAGGAGATCGACCGGCAGCCGGGCCGTGAAGTCCGCGAGCGTGAGGTGGCCGGGCTTCACGAGGGCGGGTGTCGTACGTTCGTCGCGGATCGCGGCGAACCGCTGCGGATCGACGAGCGCGACGCCCGCTTGCGGCATGAGCCGCTCATGGAGGATCGTGGCCAGGCAGTGAATGGCGACGATCTTCGGCTGCCGAACAAGTTCGGTGGTGAGCTGCCCGGCCGGCGGCTGGATCGCCGCACGGATGACGGCCGCGGGCGCCGCTGCGAGCGTGTCGGTCGCGGGCAGCAGGAGAACGAGCAGGGCGAGAGAACGGAGCAGCTTCATGTGGTGACCCTACATCGTACGCCCGGCCCTGGACGAACCGCATCCTGCGACAGCAGGATAGAAAAAAAGAGGACATGTCCCCATGAGCCCCCGGCGGGAGCCGGTGGGTGACGCGTGGCGATCACGAACGACGCCGACGATAGGCCCAGGCCGCGGCGGCGACGCCGATGCCGGCGAGGGCGAGGGCGCCCGGCTCGGGTACGATCACGAACTGCGTCACCTGGCCCGTCGTGATCGTGCCGCCCGCGAAGTTCGCCGAGGCCACGTTCACCACCGACCTCGTCACCTCCGTCAGGCCCAGCCCCGAGTTGTTCGCCTTGTATTGGGCGAACGAGTAGTAGTTCGTGTCGTTGTAGGCGAAGCCGCCCAGGCCGTCACCCCTCACGAAGTACTGGAACACCGCCGAGCCGAGCTCGTTGCTCAGCAGGTTCGCCGTGCTCGAGGGATTGTCGACGAAGAACCCGCCGAGGAACGTGTCGCCGTTGGCGAGGCTCGCGACGTCGAAGTAGACGTTCACGACGTTGCCGCTTCCGAGGCCGCTCGTGAACGGATCGGCATTGGTGAGCCGCAGGACGTCGTTGACGCTGGCCGACGCATTGCTCCACGTCGGGGTGCCCGTGCTCGTCAGTTCGAAGGCGAACGACGTCGTGCCGGTCGGGGTGATCTGGCCATCGACGGTGAGGATGCCGGGGGAATTGCCCGGGGCGATGAGGCCGTCGCCGGTGAGGGTTCCGGCAAGCCGCCCCGAGCCGCCGAGCGTGGCGCCCGCCTGCACCGTCACGGGCGTGTTGCCAAGCTGACCGTTCACCCGCATCTGCCCGTCGGTGATGAAGGTGTCGCCCGAGTAGCTGCTCGTGCCTGAGAGTTCGAGGATGCCCGGGCCCGCCTTCGTGAACGAGTAGCCGCTGCTGCCGGAGATCGCGGAACTGACGAGAAGCCTCGCGGCACTGCCCGTGGTGAACGTGGAGTTGTCGGCCAGGGTCATGGCCGCGGAGATCTGGTGGGCCGTGCCGGTCACGTTCGCACTGGCGCCGCTGCCACTATTGAACAGTTGCAGCGTGCCGCTGCCGATCGCGGTGCTGCCAACACCCGTGAACGACAGGCTTCCGAGCTGCTGCGTGATGCCGTTGATGTTCAGCGTGCCGCCCGCGCCGGTTTCGCCGAGCGTCACGGGCGTGGCGTAGCCGAGCGTGGCGCCGACTTGGTCCTGGTAGTCGAGCCGCAGCGTGCCACGGCGGACGTTCACCGCGTCGATCGAATCGGGCACAAAGGAACCGAAGATCACCGTGCCGGCGTTGCCGGCCGAGCCGACGTTGAACGTGACATTCGGGTTGGTCCCGCCGCCGGCGTCCCTCCACCCATTCAAAAACCTCGCTGTGCCGCCATCGGCCGCCTGCAGGGTCACGTCGCGGCCCAGTCGGATGCTCCCGCCGCCTCCGAAGGTCGCGGTCCCGGACGAGCTCGCCATGCCGAGGATCACCTCCTGAGTCGCCCCGATTGGGCCGGCGATGTCGAGTCCACGGTCGATCAAAACGCCGCTCGTGAGCAGCACCGCCGCTTGGCCCATGGCACCCGGCGTGGCATCGCCCACAAGAGGCTGCTGGTTGTCGGCCGTGCCGCCGCCGAACACGCCGTTTCCGGTCTGCGGAACGTCCGCGGTGGCCACGATCGTGCCGGAGGTGACCGTCAGCCGACCCAGGAATCCGTTTGCGGCCGTGAGCCGCCAGAGGCCAGGGCCGGTCTTGTTGACGTTCACGCCGGTGGTGCCGGCAATCGCGCCGACTGAGTTGTCGGCCGTGCTCGTGCCGGTGAGCGTGACCGTCGTGTTGGATGGGACCGAGATCGTGCCGCTGGTGAGGTTCAGGGCGCCGGAGCCGCTGGCGTCGACGATGCCGCCGACCGTGCCCTTGATGTCGATCGTGCGGTTGCTCGTGTTGCCAGAGCCCACATACCGCAGCGTGCCGGTGCTCGTGCCGGAGCTGAGGTTGATCGTGGCGTTCGTGCCCGTGGAGCTGTTGCTGCCGGCGTTTGTGAGCGACGAGATCTGCAGGATGCCACGCTGCACGGTCGTGGCACCGCCATACGAGTTCGTCGCACTCGAGACGATCACCGTGCCGCCGAGGCCCGTGAGATCGCCGCCGACGGTGAGCGTGTTGCTCGCGCCGGTGAGGGCGCCTTGGAAGTCGAGCGTGCCGCCGCCGCCGCCCAAGCGGTAGACCGTGCCGTTGGGCGTGAGCGTACCGGTGTAGGCCCAGGTGCCTGTGCCCACGGCGCCGAGGCTGGCGGCGGTGAAGTTTGCGCCGCCGCTCGAGAAGTTGAGGTCGTTCGCCGAGTTGGCCCCGAGGGCCACGGCACCAGCCGACGTGTTGACCACCCGGCCGAGGAACGTCTGGTCCAGGGCGAAGCCTGTCGCGACGGCGCCTGCGGCGTTCACCGTGTAGGGCCGCGCTGCCGTGCCCGTGACCGCTGCCGTCGTCGAGAGCACGAGGGCGCCGCCGCTCACGGTCGTTGCGCCGGTGTAGGTGTTGGTGCCAGAGAAAAGCATCGTGCCGGCGCCGGCCTTTCCGATTCCGTTGGTGCCGGTGATGTTGGAACTGACCGTCATCTCCGTCGCGACAGCGGCCGAATCGTTGATCGTGAAGGTGCGATCGGCAGTGCCGAGCGACAGCGTCACCTTCTCGATCAGGGCGCCGGTGTCGAAGGCGTTGGCCGCGTTGTAGGTCACGTTTGCGATAAGAAGGCCCGTGCCGGAGGTGACGTTGGAACTCGTAACCGTGCCGCCACCGACGAAGGTCGGGGCGGACCCGATCTCCATCGTCTGATTGTTGAGATCGAGCGTGCCGGTGCGGTTATACGTGCCCGCGCCGATCTGGGACGTTCTGACAACGCTCTGAATAAACACGGTCGCGGCAGGGGCATTTTGTGCCGTGTCGCCGATCGTGAGGCCGCTGTTGACCGCGTAGGTGGTGCCGGCGTTGTTGATGATGACCGTGCCCTCCTTCGCCCAGCCCGAGCCGAAGCCCGAACCCGTCCCGAGGTCGAATGCGCCAGCGCCGGTCTTCACCCAGTTGGAGGTGCTGGCCCCACCGTTGAGCCGGGCGTTGGCCGCGACGTCGACCGTAAGGGTG
>JBIIOJ010000217.1:0-5701 GCA_044337015.1 Pirellulales bacterium | reverse complement strand
GCGGCACGACGATCACCGCCACCGTCTCCCCCGACGCGGAGTGAAGCCGAAGCGTCGATCCACCATGTGCAGACTGCCAGTCTGCACCTACAAGGAGGGGCGGACGATCAACCCTGTAGCCGCAGAGTGGCACTCTGCGAAATGCGGTCGTCATGGCCGGTGGAGGGCTCATTCTGCGTGCGAGGCGGGGGCCGTGGGTTTGCCCGAAAGCCCCGCGTCACGACGGACCGATTCGATCCTGCGTGGCGGAAACATCGGCGACCAATTCCGGCAGCCATTCGGTGAACGTGGCCCACACGACCTCGTGATCGATCGACGCGTATCCGTGAATCAACACGTTCCGAAAATCCACGGCGGCCGCCGCGTGACGGATGCACTCGAAGGTCGACGGATCGGTCTTCCGGAGCCGCGAGAGTGCCTCGCCGATGATTTCGAACTTGCGTTCGAAGATGACCTGAAGATCCTCCTGGGCCAGATACTGATCCCGGGATAAACCTCCCGCCCGTTCCCGCATGTATTCCGCGGCCGCGAGAATGTCGGCGAGGAGGCCGGCGACGTTACGCGGCGACATACAAGGGAATCCGTGTGCGGTCGAGTTCGGCTTCGAAAAAGCTGTTCCTCACCCCGCCGATGCTCACGAGGTCGATCCGCTCGTCGAAAAGCTCGGCGAGGGTGCGGTACAAATGAAAAAACTGGATGGCAGGACTGCGGCCGGGCGACAACTCGACCAGAAAATCGACGTCGCTTTTGTCCGGCTGGAAATTGGCCCGGGTGGCAGAACCGAACAGCCACAGCGCCTTGACACCGGCCTCTCGGCATGCCGTTTCGATTGCACCGCGATGGCGCTCGATACTCGGCGGCAACTTGTTCATCGGCGGTTTCCGGGGAGCGTACCACCGGATTGTAACTGACTTCCGCGTGCGTCGGGGCGGTGAAGATGCCGAGCTCAAAGCCGCGGGAGACCGCCTCCGCCCGTCGTGCCGGCGGGTTCCCTTGGCTCGCGGCTCGGGTTTCAAGGGCATTCTGTAGCCGCAGAGTGGTACTCTGCGGAAAACGGTCGTCCATGCCGCGACGGTGTGCAGACTGCCAGTCTGCACCTACAAGGGGGGCACGACGATCACGGCCACCGTCGAGGGCATCGACTAGACTTTCGCTGATGGAAACGATGCCTCTTGGTAGTCGAAGCGTTGCGATGCCCCTGGCGGCCGCGGTGTTCGTCGCGGTGTCTCCGTTCTCATGGACCGCGGCGGCGGAGGCGTTTCCCGAACCGGTCAACACCGAGCCGGCGGCCCGCGGCAGCCCGATGCCGGCGACGGAGGCGGCCGCGTCGATCGCGATGCCGCCCGGTTTCACCGCCAGCGTGATGGCGGCCGAGCCCGACGTGCAAAACCCGATCGCGATGGCGTGGGATGGACGGGGGCGGTTGTGGGTCGCGGAGAACTTCACCTACGCCGAGCCGGCCACGCGGATCGATCGCTCCCTCCGCGACCGCGTGCTCCTCTTCGAGGATGTCGACGGCGATGGTCGGCTCGAAAAGAGGACGGTGTTCACCGACGCCGTGCAGTGTCTCACGAGCATCGAGATCGGCCACGGCGGCGTGTGGCTCATGTGCCCGCCGAAGCTGCTCTTCATCCCCGATCGCGACCGCGACGGCGTCGCCGACGGCCTGCCCGAAACGGTCCTCGACGGCTTCGACGTGGCGGACGCCAACCACCACAACTTCGCCAACGGTCTGCGATTCGGGCCGGACGGCTGGCTCTACGGCCGCTGCGGCCACTCGTGCCCCGCGCGGATCGGCCGGCCAGGCTGCCCCGATAACGAGCGACTCCCGATGCACGGCGGCCTCTGGCGGTATTCGCCGAGAACACGTCGCGCGGAGGTGCTCACCGTCGGCACCACGAATCCCTGGGGCCACGACTGGAACGCCGAGGGGGAGGGCTTCTTCATCAACACCGTCAACGGCCACCTCTGGCACCTCATCCCGGGGGCGCACTTCCGGCAGCATCACGGCGTCGATCCGAACCCGTTCGCCTACGAGACGATCGACCACCATGCCGACCACTTTCACTTCGACACCGGCGCCGGCTGGCAGAAATCGCGGGACGGCAGCGCGAGCGATCTCGGCGGCGGCCACGCCCACTCCGGCTGCATGATCTATGCCGGCACGAACTGGCCGGAGACGTATCGCGGCCGGCTCTTCACGCTCAACTTCCACGGCCGCCGTGCCAACCAGGAGCTGCTCGAACGCGCGGGGAGCGGCTACGTCGCCCGCCATGGTGCAGACGTTTTCTTCTGGAAGGACGCGTGGTTTCGCGGGATGGAGCTATCCGCCGGGCCCGACGGCAGCGTCGCCGTGATCGACTGGAGCGACACCGGCGAATGCCATGAGCACGACGGCGTGCACCGCACGAGCGGCCGCATCTACCGGCTCGCTCACGGCTCGCCGCGGCTGCCGCCTGGCATCGAGCGGGGCTTCGACGTGCGGAAGCTCGCCGACCTGGATCTCGCGAGACTGCAGCGTCATGCCGACGGCTGGTGGGTGGCGCAGTCGAGGCTCGCGATCTCGGAGCATGCCGCGGCGCGGCCGCTGGATGCCGCAGCGGTGCGGCTGCTCGAGGAGCAGTTCGCCTCGGCCGATTCGCTCGCCGCGGCCGACGGCCGCGTGTCGGCGTCGGCCCATCGCGTGCGGGCGATGCTCTCGCTTCATCTCGGCGGCGGGCGTGCCGGCGGTACGCGGGAAGCCGACCGGCTCGCCGCGCTTCTCTCCCATGCCGACGAGCATGTCCGCACGTGGGCGGTTCGCCTGCTCACGGAAGACTGGCCGATCGACGCGGCCCGCGGCCCGGTGGCGTTCGGCGAGCCTCTCGCGGGAGAGGTCCGTCGCCAGGCGTCGGCGATCATTGATCGATTCGTTGAGATGGCCCGCGACGATTCATCGGCCCTCGTGCGGCTCGCCCTCGCCTCCTCGTTGCAGCGGCTGCCCGTGGCGATGCGGCCGACGCTGGCCCGGCCGCTCGTGGGCCGCGTCGAGAATGCCGACGACCACAACCTTCCGCTGCTTGTCTGGTATGGCCTCATCCCGGTGGCCGAAGAGTCGCCGACGATGCTGGCGGAGGTGGCGACCGCCTGCACGTGGCCCGTCACGCGACGGCTCATCGCCAGGCGGCTGGCGGGCCTCATCGCCGACGATGCGACGGCCATCGAACCGTTGCTCGTCGCGGCGGCGGCGGCGGCACGACGCGGCGACGCGGCGCTGCTCACAGACACGCTCGCAGGGATGGTCGCCGGCCTCGCCGGCTGGCGGAAGGCGTCGCCGCCGGCGGCCTGGCAGGGGGTGGTCGATGCGGCATCAGCCGTGCCGGAAGGGGAATCGAGGAAGGCCTGCCGCCGGATGTGCGACGAGCTTTCGATCCTGTTCGGCGACGGCCGGGCGATCGACGCCGTGCGGCGGGTGGCGGTCGATCCCGCCGCGGACCTCGAGGCGAGGCGTGCGGCGGTGCAGACGCTCATCGAGGCACGTCCGCCCGACCTCCAGTCGATTTGCGAGGGGCTGCTCTCGCACCGTGAACTGCGGGCCGTCGCGGCGAAGGGACTCGCGGGCTTCGATTCGCCCGAGGTCGCCGGGCGGCTCGTGCAGGCCTGCCGCGGTTCGCGGGGCGACCAGCGGGAGTCGATCCTCGCGATCCTCGCTTCGCGGCGGTCATTCGCGTCCGCCCTCGTCGATGCGGTCGAGGCGGGCCGGATTCCGCCGCCAGACCTGTCGGCCTTCCACGTTCGGCAGATCCACGCCCTCGGCGACGACGCCCTCTCGGCGAGGCTGACGGCCGCGTGGGGGCAGCTGCGGGAGAGCACCGAGGAAAAGCGGCAGCGGATCAAGGCGCTCACCGCGGTCTGCGAGGAGCCGAAGCCACCGGTCGATCTTTTGGCGGGGCGGCTGCTCTATCGCAAGGTCTGCGGCGGCTGCCATGTGCTCTACGGGGAAGGGGGGCAGGTCGGCCCCGACCTCACTGGCGCAGGCCGGCACGATCTCGGCTATCTCCTCGGCAACATGGTCGATCCGAGCGCCGTCGTGAGCCGCGACTGGCGGCTTTCGATCCTGACGCTTGCCGATGGCAGGGTGGTCACCGGCGTCGTCGTGCGGCAGGACGACCGGACCGTCGTGGTGCAGGGGCTCCAGGAGCGGGAGACGATCCCGCGCGAAGAGGTCGAGGAGATCGTCCTCACCGATCGCTCGCCGATGCCGGACGGCCTGCTCGACCAGCTCTCCGACCCGCAGATCCGCGACCTCGTCGCCTACCTGCGGCATCCGACGCAGGTGCCGCTGCCGGACGAGGTTTCCACGCCGGCCGCCCGGCGCGAAGACGTCGAGTGAGTTGCGAACCCGGGGCAACCGGGTTTCCGCAGAGTGCCACTCTGCGGCTACAGGGTGACGGTCGTAGGTGCAGACGAGCGGGTCCCGCTACGGCGACCGGGTGACGACCGTAGGTGCAGACTGGCAGTCTGCACACGGAGGTAGGTGGGGTTCACGGAAAGCGGATTTAAAAATGCAGGAAACGGCGAGAAAGACAACTTGAAACGGGCAAACCCGGGGTGGGATGCTAGCATTGTTCAAGAGAATCGCTTCCGCCGATAAGGTGGATTCATGAATGCGTTGACAACCCTTCACGTGCGGGCCCTGCTTCCGCTGATCGGCCTCATGGCCGCGTGGGCCGAGACGGTCCTCGCCGCCGGCCCCGACTTCCAGCGACAGATCCAGCCGCTCCTTGCCGAGCACTGCGCCCACTGCCACGGGATCGACGAGTCGACCCGGCAGGGGGGGCTGCGGCTCGACATCCGGCAGAACGCGTTGGAGGGGGGTGACTCCGGCCAGCCGGCGATCGTTCCCGGCAAGCCCGCGGAGAGCGAGATCGTGGCCCGCATCCGGTCGAGCGATCCCGACGTGATCATGCCGCCGCCGCACGAGAAGAAGCCGCTCGACGACGGGCAGATGCGGCTCCTCGAGGAGTGGATCGCCGCGGGGGCGAGCTACGAGCCCCACTGGGCGTTCGTCCCGCCGAAGAAGGCGGTCGTGCCGGCCGTGTCATCCGCGGCCGAGGCGGCCGTGTCATCCGCGGCCGGGACGGCCGTGCCGATCGATGCGTTCGTACGAAGCCACCTTGCCGAAAAAGGCATACAGCCCGCGCCGCCGGCCGACGCCGCCACGCTCTGCCGCAGGCTCCATCTCGATCTCGTGGGCCTGCCGCCCTCGCCCGACGACCTCGCCGCTTTCGAGCGCGACGGCTACGAGAAGACGGTCGAGAGGCTTCTCGCGAGCACGCGGTATGGCGAGAAGTGGGCCCGCCACTGGCTCGATCTCGCCCGGTATGCCGACTCCAACGGCTACGAGAAAGACCTGCCCCGCGAGATGTGGGCATGGCGGGACTGGGTGATCGCCGCCTTCAACCGCGACCTGCCGTTCGACCAGTTCGTGGTCGAGCAGATCGCCGGCGACCTGCTGCCGGGCGCGACGCAGGATCAAATCGTGGCCACGGGCTTCCTTCGCAACAGCATGCTCAACGAGGAAGGGGCGATCATCCCCGAGGAATTTCGGATGGCCGAGATGTTCGACCGGATCGACTGCGTCGGCAAGTCGGTGCTCGGCCTCACGACACAGTGCGCCCAGTGCCACACGCACAAGTTCGACCCGCTCACGCACGACGAA
>JBIIOJ010000216.1:0-5702 GCA_044337015.1 Pirellulales bacterium | reverse complement strand
GGCGATCACGAGCCGGCGGTCGGGCACGTGCTCGAGGAGGTCGAAGAGCACGTGGAAGTTCTTGTGCGCCAGCGCGTTGCCCACCGACAGGAGAAACGGGAGTCCGTCGGAAAGGAATGCAGGCCTGCCGGCCGCAGCGGCCGCGGCCGGTTCGAGCCCCAGCGGAATCACGTGGATCGGCCTGCCCCCGATGTCCAGCTCGCGACGCAGGTCCTCGGCCACGAACTCGCTGTCGACCGCGATGGCTGCGGAACGGTCGATCCGGCGCTGGATGTCGGTTCGCTTTCTCTCGATCTCCTGCATCCTGCCGTCCTGCGGCGCCTCGTGGAGAAAGGTGAGATCGTGCACCGTCAAGAGCATCGGCACCCGGGGGGCGAGCGGCTCGTACCGCGACATCTGGTTCGTCATGTGCCAGAGGTCGAAGGACGGTCGGCCGGCGAGCGGCGCTACCAGCGGCCGCACCCATCGACGGATGAACTCCTTCCGCCAGGGCCGCACGCGGATCGTCCGGATATGCCGCGAGCCGAAATATCGCTCGCCATCCCGTGGCAACAGCAGGATCGGTTCGATCCGTCCGCCCGCGCCATCGAGCATTCCCTCGGCGAGGTGGAGGCTGAAGCGGCCGAGCCCGCAGTTGATCCGGCGGAGCTTTTCGGCATCGATGACGACGCGGCAGGGATTCATCCGCGGGCTTCCAAGCAGCACGACCGACGACCCACCCGACGTGACGAGCTCACGCCGCCCTCCGGGGCCGGCTCGACTCCGCGAGTCGCGCCTCGACCATCATACGGGCGACATCAGGCATGCTGTACATTGCCTGCCAGGCGATCGCCTTCCGGGCCCGCGAGGGATCGGCGCGCCCGCAGGCGATCTCCGTCGGACGCACGAGGCTGCGGTCGTGGCGGACGTGGTCTTTCCAGTCGAGCCCGACCGCGGAGAACACCTCCTTCACGAACTCCTCGAGCGAGAAGGTCTGCCCGGTGGCGATCACGAGGTCCTCCGGCTCCTCCCGCTGGAGCATCCGGTGCATCGCTACGACATATTCAGGCCCCCAGCCCCAGTCGCGACGGACGGTGAGGTCGCCCAGGGAGAGTGTCTGCTGCTCGCCGGCCGCGATCCGGCAGGCGGCGGCGACGATCTTCTGCGTCACGAACCGCTCTGGCCGCAGCGGGCTTTCGTGGTTGAAGAGGATCCCTGTGCAGGCGTGAAGCGAGTAGGCCTCGCGGTACTGCGCGACCTGCCAGAAGCTCGTCGCCTTCGCGATGCCGTAGGGGCTCCGCGGCTTGATGGCCGTCTCCTCGGTGGCCAGGGTGGAGCCCGTGTTGCCGAACATCTCCGAGCTTCCGGCATTGTAGAGGCGGATCGGAGCCTTGAGGATGCGGATCGCCTCGAGCAGGTTCACGACCCCGACGACGATGCTCTCGAACGTCTCGACGGGCTGCTCGAACGACACGAACACGGAGGTCTGGCCGGCGAGGTTGTAGATCTCGTTGGGACATTCCCGCGCCACGACCTGCATGGTCGATCGAAAGTCCACGAGCGACATCGACTGGATCGTGACCCGGTCGCGGATGCCGAGGGCGGCGAGCCCCTCGAACCTTCCGGAAGCGGCATCGCGGCTCGTGCCGACCACGCGGTAGCCCTGCGAGAGCAGGTGGGCCGCGAGGTAGGCGCCGTCCTGACCGCCGATGCCGGTGATGAGGGCTGTCTTCATGACGGGACGGTAGCAGGCCGCCCTCGACCGACAAATCCCGGAAATCCTTCAAAAAACAGCACTGATTGCCATGCTCGCACCGTGAGGGTCGAACGGCCGATCAGCCGTTCGCGAACCGCTCGTCGGTCGAGGCGAACGCGATCGGGGATGTTTGACTTCGGCGGACGCGCCCCATAGTCTGCCGAGGTCTGTCGCCGGAAACCGCTGCCGAAGGAGATCCCCATGCCGAAGAGTGCCATCCTCTCCCTGTTCCGGCGGCGTCGGGCCGCACCCCGTGGCATGCGGGTCGGCGGCCCCGAATGCCTCGAGCCCCGGGCGATGCTGACGGTGTTCACGGTCGTGCCCCCCGACGCTCCGACCGATTATTTCCACTTCCGCACGCTGCAAGACGCGCTCGGCGCCGCAAGTGTCGGCACGCCCGACCAACGCGACACGATCCAGATCGATCCCCTCGCCGACATCTCCTCGATCCAGACGAACACGGGGCTGCTGCAGAGCGTTGCGGCGGGCGCCACCCAGATTCAGACGCCGGTGTCCGTCGCCCCGGGGCAGATCGTGACCATCAAGCAATTCACCCTCGATGTCGGAGGAGTCTCGGAAGACGCCCTCGTCATCGACAGTTCGGCCGCCGCCGGAGGCAAGTTCCTCCTGACGCTCGCCGCGCCGCTGACGAACGCCTACTCCGTCATTCCGTTGATCAGCAACGTCACCGTCGAAACGACGGGAGACCTTGGCATCGGCAAGTCGATCAAGGTGACCTCGACGCCCGGGGCGGTGCGCGGCGGCACGAACGGATTCGCCAGTTCGCTCCAGATCTGGGCGGACAACGTCAGCCTCGAAGGCCTCGATATCGACGGGCAGGTCGATCTCATGAAGGGTGCCGACGGAACCTCCATCGTCAACTGCATCCTGCAGGAAAATGTTTCCGACACCACCGCCTCCGACAGCAGCGGAAGGCTGATTCGCAACAACGTCTTCTACGGCGATCTGATCCTCCGCGGCGACTCGAGCTTCCCCACGCCCGACTCGATCAAGTTCAATCAGTTTGAAAACGGCCGGCTCCTGCTGGACGGCGCCGACTCCGCGGTTGTTTCATCGAACACGTTCAACATGACCGGGGCCGGAGTGGCGGTGACGGTGAAGGCCGCACAAAACGTGCAGCTTCTGAGGAACACGATCCAGTTCGCTTCCCCGGCCGGAATTCAGGGCGGCCTGAGCGATCCGGTGACCGACGCCTCGATCGGCATCAAGGTGCAGGGCGTGGGCGTCACCCAGACCAACGTGACGATGTCCAACAACTCGATCGACACGAACGGCTTGGGGGCGGGCGTCGTGTTCGTCGTGACGAACGGCGGCGTCTTCCAGGCGGTCGTCCAGGGCAACGACTTCCACACCAACATGATCGGCATGTTCGTGCAGGGGGACGGCACAGCCAACCCGACGGCGGCCGGAACGATCGACGCCGGTGGCGGCACGCTTGGCTCGCTGGGAGGGAACAATTTCCGTGGCTTCACGAGCGCCGACGCCTCGAGCGGAACCCGTTACGCCATCATCGTCGCGAACACCGTCGGCGCGGCCGGCACGGTGAAGGCGAGAAACAACATTTGGTCGCCGACGACGCCGACGCAGATCGTGAAGGATTCGGCCAACAACACGGCCGCCGTCAGCCCCAACATGGTCGCCGGCACGGGAATCGCCGACGTCGGCACGTCCGTGCAACAGCTCACGGGCAACCAGCAGTACGTGCAGTCCCTCTACAACCAGTATCTCCTCCGCACCGGCTCGTTGTCGGAGATCAACTCCTGGGCCAATAACCTACCCTCCAGCCCGTCCCAGGCCGCCATGCAACCGGTGGCGACGTCGATCATCACTTCGTCGGAGTCCTACAGCAACTATGTCACCGGGCTCTACAACGCCCTGCTCCAACGGTCGCCGGATTCGGCCGGCCTCAACGGTTGGGTCTCCCAATTGCAGGCGGGCGGCACGAAGGAAAGCGTCGCCGCCTCGATCACCGGAAGCCCCGAATATCTCGGGAAACTGAAGGTGTCTCCGCAGGGGGGCGCGCAGGCGGTGGGCGGCATCGGCGACTCCGCCTACGTGGTGAGCGTCTACCAGCAGTATCTCCGCCGGCTGCCGAGCAACTCCGAAGTGAGCGCGTGGCTCAACGGCGGGCCGCTGACCCAGACGAGCAGAACGTCGATGGCGAACTCCGTGCTCACGTCGACGGAGTTCCGCAATTACCTGATCACGTCGCAGCTCTACAAAAGGACGCTGCACCGCGTCACTGCGCCGTCGAGCAGCGAGATCGCCGCCTGGAACAACTCGGGGCTGCCGTACACGCAGCTGCAAATCGCGTTCTCTTCGACGCCCGAGTTTTACGCCAACGGTTGATGCCGGTCGTCAGACGCCACGCGGTTGTCGGGCTTCCCGGAGCAGCCCGAAGAGGCTCGTCGCCTGCCGCACGATCCGGCGGCTCTCGATCGAAAGCCGCTCTCGGAGGGTCTTTCTGCGCTGGGCCAGCGACAGTCTTTCCTCGAGAAGGGCGATCTGTCGCGCCGCCGCGTCGACTTGGCCCAAGGCCGCGTCGAGCCGGCCCAGGGCCGCGTCGCGTTCGGCGGCGAGTTCGGCCGTCCGGGAGGCAAGATGCCGGGCAAGCTCGTCCCGCTCGGCGACGGTCGCCGCGAGCGTCTGCGATGCCAGAAGGAGCTCACCGGACGACGTGGCGAGTTCCGCGCCGCGACGGCGAGCCAGTTCGTCGGCCCGTGCCGCCCGCACCCACTGCATCGCCGCGGCATCGACGAGGTTTTCGACGGGACGCACGCCGCGGTTCGCTTCGGCGATCGGGCTGCCGGCCGCGAGGTGGCGGAGCGACTCGTACAGGTCGATCGCCTCGGCACAGATGCCGCGCAGAAGCGCCGCGCGGTCGAACGAGTCGTCCTCGATGAGCAGCCCGGGCTCGTAGCGATCCTCGGGGCTCCCGAGCTTCGATCCCGTAAGTCGGCCAAGCTCCGCGATCATGCCCGCCGGGTCGCGGGCCACGCGGTTCGTCTCGACGAGAAGGCAGCGGTCGCGATGGGCGAGGTAGAAGTCGCGGAGCCGGCGGTTGTAGGCGAGCCACACGTCCGCGGCGAGCCGCGGGTTGCTCGCGAAGCATTCGTCGCCACGGCGCAGAAGCGAGTCGAGGACCTCCCACGGCCGTCGGAAGAGAAGCAGGAAGACCGCCTCCGGCAGCCTCTCTCGCCACGCATCGAGGAAGAGCGTCGTGCGGGGATCCTTCCAGCCCCACGTCCGCCCGAGGCTGCGCCGCCGCGCTACGACCGCGTCGAACGCATCGGCCACGGCCGGCGGGACGGCGATGGTCTCCTGGCAGGTGAAGCCCTCGCTACCGAGGCCGTTGGCCGCCAGGGCCCGCCGGTGCAGCTCGTAGAAGTCGAGGTCCTCGAAGTGTCCCTTCGGATTGCCCCGCTCCGGGCCCATGAGCCGCTCGCCGAGACAGACCCCGGCCGATGCCACGAGCGACGCGGCCAGCGACGTTCCCGATCGATGCATGCCGGCGATCACGATCGCCGGCGAAAGCGAAGCAGCCATGCTCGTGGTTCATCGTCACCCGAACGCCCTCGACTGAATTCTCCATGGCTTCCGTTCTCCTGCGTTCCGCCCGATTTGCCGAAAACGCCCATTGCCCACCCTTTCCCTCCCCGATTCGGCCTTGCGGAAACGGTGCTTTCCCCGTATCTCCCCGACCACGAGAGCGGCGCCAATCGGCGGGCGCCGGCAGGAGGGCGATCGATGCTCGGTCGACGGTTGCTGCGACGGTATTTCAACCGCCGCTGGTACGTGTCGCGGTACGGCCGGAAATGGCAGGTCCGCGCATACCCGCTTTGGTATCACCGCCGTCGCGGCTGGACGAAGGGCTACAGTCCCCATCCACTCTTCGACGCTGCCTGGTATCTCGCCGAGCATCCCGACGTCGCCCACGCCCGCATCG
>JBIIOJ010000032.1:0-18448 GCA_044337015.1 Pirellulales bacterium | reverse complement strand
TTCCCCGAGTTTTTCGGTGATCTTCGAGACGCTCTGCTGCGTCGATACGGCGAGCAGCGGATCGGCGGCCGAGCCGTCGGCGAGCGAAAGCGAACCGGCGAGCGATTTCAGCGCGTCGTTCGACCTCGGTGACTCCTTCACGACGTTGGGCTTGGGCGCCACGACAGTCTCCGACGAGACGACCGTCTCGACCGGACTGGAGGAGATGATCCGCTCCACCGGCTGCGACTCGATGTACTGCGGACGGGACTCGATGTACTGCGGACGGGACTCGATGTACTGCGGCCGCGACGGCGCATACTGCGGTTGCGACTGGTAGTACTGCTGCCGCGGCTGCTGCTGGTACTGGTAATTGGGGCGCCGCGGCGGTTGCATCGACTGGTTGATCGCTGCACCAGCCATGGCAGCGCCGCCGATGATGAGCAGGGCTGCGGCAGCTTCGTTGGCCCGGCGATTGTTATTGTTGTTGCTTTGCGAACCGGGGCTCGTCGATGGGTAGTACCCTTGCCGATTCCCACCGCCCCGCTGGTTGCCGCCACCCCACTGACCGAAAACAGGTGACGCCAGCATTCCGAGGACTGCTGCGACGACCAGGATGCCGACCGAGAATCGACCCGGCGACGCTGCCCGGGGAGTCCGAAACATCGCGGCAACACTCGAAATCTTCGACAATCTATTGCCGCTATTCAGGAGGACTGAAGAGTGGTTCATGATGTCCTTTCGATCAATTCGCAGATGAGATGAAGGATTGGCGGCAGACTTCGAAGCAGGATAACCCCGCTCCAGGCGGGTGTCCACGCGCTGAGGGAAGTGCGCAGCCGACCCGCGGCGATCACTTCGGCATCGGTTGGCCAGGGGCTTGCTCGCCGGCCGGGGCCGGGGCCTGCGGATCGGGTTGTACCGCGGCTTCCGGCGACGCCGCGGGCAGCCGGGCCGACTGCCACGCAAGAAACCGCCAGCCGCCCACCTCCTTTCGCCAGATCGAGAGAAATGAAAGGGTGAGTTCGTTTCGGCCGGCCGCATTTTCGACCGTGACTCGAGCCCGGCCGGTCACCATTGCGATCCCTTCGGCAGGGAACGTGTACGCCCGTTCGATCGGGTGGTACGCGAGGTATTTCGAGCGGCCGGATTCGATGAGGTCGAGGAACGACTCCCTCGTGTCGACCGTTCCGTTCGAATGGGCGTAATGGAGGTCCGCGGAGAGCAGCCCGGTGAGCGTCGCAAGGTCCGCGGTGACCATCGCCGCGATCCTCGCATCATCGGCGGCGGCGACCGCCGCGACCCTCGCGTCGTCGGGTGGGCGGCCGATGGCCTCACTTCCGCTGAAAACGGAGGCCGCCACCGCCGCGGCGAGCGGCAGGAATCGCCGGACACCATGTGTGCTTCGCATGCTCGTCTCCGCCGCCGTTGAAAACCCTCGCAGGATGCCCGGGGAGCATCGGACCCCGGGGAGCATCGTGCCCCGGGGCATCAGACGATATGATGTCATCATGTCTTCTGGCAACGTGTCCGGCAGCAATCCCTTCGACCCATGCCGCCAATGGCTCGGCATCTCGGCGCTCGAACTCGACGACCCTAGAAAGCTGCTCGGGCTGGACTCGCTCGACGACCCGATCCGGATCCTCCAGGCGGCCGAGGCGAGACTCGCGCGGCTCCAGGCCGTGGAGGCGGGGCCGTACGAGGTGGCGCGTCGCGCGCTCGTCGCGCGGATCGAAGAGGCCCGCGACAGGCTGCTCACCGCGGCCTCGGCGACCGGCATGACCGCGACGCCGGTCCCACCGGGAGGTCTCGCGATGCCCCCCTCCCCGACCGCGGCGCAGGAGCAGGAAGAATCGCCCCCTTCGGCTCAGCCGTACTCCCATGTCTCCTATCCATATCCGTATCCGCAGCAGCCTTCCTATCCACCCGGGTATCCGCCCGGCCCGCCCGCTTATCAACAGCCACCCGCCTACCAACAGCCGCCCTCTTTTCAACAACCAATTCCCCATCAGCAGCCGGCGCAGGGCCCGTTCTACGGGCAGGAGTTCGACGGGCCGCGGACCGCCGGTCCCATCTACCGGCGGTCTTCCGGCAGCGGGCCGTTGCTGCTGCTCGTGGGAGCGCTCTTCACGGTGGTCGTGGCCCTCGGCCTGATGGCCTTGCAGCCGCCGTCGTCAAACTCGGCTCCGTCGAAGCCGGCCGCTACGAGGCAGGTGGCCAGGAAATCAACGACGTCGGTGAAGTCCGCCGCCCCCGGGCGGCACCCTCTCGCGTCGCGTGACAGGCCGTTCAACGTGTCCGAAGACGAGCCGAAGAGCCGGCCGCAGGACCGCGACGACGAACCGCCCGAAGACATGACCAGCGAGCCGGCCGTTCCCGAGGATTCCGAACCGGAGCAACCGGAGCCGGACCAGCCGGAGCCGGAGGCGACCACGCCGAGCGTGCCCGTCAAGCCGGAGCCGCCGACGCCCCCCGCCACAGCACCGCCGATGAAGGAACCGGAGCCGCCGATGAAAAATCCGGAGCCGCCGCCTTCCGACGAGCCGGACCCGCTCGCAAGGATCGACGACGCCGTGAAGGAGTGCCTCGAGGCGCTCTGGCAGCGTGACTACGACGCCGCCGAACGGGCCATGCAGGAGGTCGAGGGGACCGCGCCGGACACCCGCGAGGCGAACCGGATCGCGGGCTGGCTCCAGCTCTCGTCGTACGCGAAAGGCTTCGTCGGGTATCGGAACCAGGCGATCTCCGCCATGAAGCCCGGCGACGAATACGACGTCAAGTCGAAGAAAATGGCCGTGGTCGAGGTGACCGACCAGGCGCTCACGGTGAAAGTGGCGGGGCAGCTGAAGACCTGGCAATTCGACGACCTTCCGGGGGCCGTGATGCAGGCCGTCGTCGAATCCTGGTTCGATGAAACCCCCGCCAACCAGCTCTTCCTCGGCGCCTACCACTTCACGAAACCTGAGCCCGATCTCGAGAAGGCGGAGGCATGCTGGAACAAGGCTGATGCCGGCGGTGCCGACGCCTCGCTCCTCATCCCGCTCCTCACCGACCCGGTCGTGGTCGACGCCATCGAACCTTGATGCCAACGGGGTGTCGAGTGGCTCCCCTGAAGACGGGTCAGTCGTAGTGGGCGGCGAGCACCTCGGCGAGCTGCGCCGTCGAGAGCTCGACCGGGTTGCCCCGCATGCTGCCGCCGCCCGAGTTCGCGGCGAGCCATTCGATGCGATCGCGGGTGAGGCCGATTTCGACGAGGTTCCGGGGGATGCCCGCCTCGCCGCAGATCTCCTCGATGCGACGCACGAAGCGGGCCGCCGCCTCCGCGGCCGATACCCGGCATGACGGATCGACGAGCCGCTCGAGTTCTGCGAAGTCTTCGACGGCGACCGCGAGATTCACTTCCATCGCCACCGGCAGCATCAGGCCGCACGCGACGCCGTGCGACACGCCACACTCAATGCCGAGCGCCGCAGCCACGCCGTGCGCGAGCCCGAGCCCCGAGTTGGCAAGCGCGATGCCCGAGCAGAGCGCGGCATGGCTCATGGCCGCCCTGGCCCGCGCCGCCTCCGGCGGAACGTCGGTCTCACCGGCCCACCGCACTGCCAGCGGCAGCGAGACGATCGCCCGGGGGAGCGCGTCACGGACGATCGCGCGGGTGAGCGGTCGACGAAACCGGCAGATGTACGACTCGATGAGCTGGGTGATGCAGTCGATCCCGCAGGCCGCCACGACCGATCGCGGGCACGTGGCCGACAGGAGCGGGTCGACGACCGCGACCCTGGGCACGAGCAGCGGGCTCCGCAGGCTCTTCTTGAACCGTCGCTCTGGGCAGGAGATCACCGCATTGCGGGTCGCCTCGGCGCCGGTGCCCGCCGTCGTCGGCACGGCGACGACCGGGAGCGGCTCGTTCCGGATCGGCAGGCCCTTTCCGACCCCTTCGAGGTGATCCACCACGAGCGAGTCGAGCCTCGCTTCGAGGGCCGGGGCCGTCGAGCCGATTTCCTCCAGCCCGTTCGTCGAAAGCGCGGCGACCGCCTTCGCCAGATCGATCGCGGATCCACCTCCGACCGCCACGATGACGATTGCATCGAGAGGGCGGTGTGCGATCGCGGCAAGGCCCGTGACGACGTCGGCCACGGTCGGCTCCCCGCCGGCCGACGCGATCCGCTCGACCGGCACCCCTGCTGCGTCGAGTGCGGCGACGACCGTCCTCACGGCGGGGGACTCATGGCGACGGCCAGTGACCAGCCAGGCCGACCGCCCGAACCGGCGAACCACGTCGCCGATTTCGGCCGCGCGGCCCTCGCCGAACCGGATCGAGGGCGAAGCGAACTCGTACGCTGCGACCTCGTCGGGCGTCGCCTGCGGGGCATCGGCTGCATCCGCTGGATCGATCATGTTCGAAGGGTACCATGGCCCCATGATCGACGCCGTCGAGATCCCCTGCGCTTCGGGTCCGGTCACGGGCAACATCCGCCCGCCGGGATCGAAGAGCCTGACCAATCGAGCGCTCGTCTGCGCGGCGCTCGCGGATGGACCGAGCCGGCTCACCGGAGTGCTCGATAGCCAGGACACCCGCGTCATGGCGGCCGGCCTGGAACGCCTCGGTTGCAGGCTCGACGCCGACTGGCCGGGCGGCCGCATCGACGTCGAGGGGCTCGCGGGCCGGATTCCCGCCGCCGCCGCCGAGATCGACTGCGCCGCCAGCGGCACGACGATCCGCTTCCTCGCGGCCGTCTGCGGCCTCGGTCACGGCAGCTATCGGCTCGACGGCACGCCCCGCATGCGGAAGCGGCCCATCGGCGACCTCTGCGACGGGCTTGCGGCGCTCGGTGTCGAGGCCCGCGCGGAGAGCCCGGGACGCTGTCCGCCGATGGTCGTCGAGTCGCGGGGGATACGGGGCGGCGACGTCGTCGTGCGCGGCGACACGTCGAGCCAGTTCGCGAGCGGCCTCGCGATGATCGGGCCATGCTCCCCGGAAGGGATCGATCTCGTGCTCGAGGGCACGATCGTGTCGCTCCCCTACCTCGAGATGACCCGCCGCGTGATGGAGGCGTTCGGGGCGGAGGTGGCCGTGGACGCGTCGCTTCGCCGCTGGCGGGTCGCGCCGGGCGGGTACCGCGGCCGCACCTACGCCGTCGAGCCCGACGCTTCGGCGGCGAGTTATTTCCTCGCAGCAGCGGCGATCACGGGGGGTCGGGTTCGCGTGGAGGGTCTTTCGAATGCAAGCCTCCAGGGAGACGTCGCCTTCGCATCCGCGCTCGGTCGGATGGGCTGCGATGTCGCGTGGCTCGACGACGCCATCGAGGTTTCCGGCCGCGTGCGCCGCGGCATAGACATCGACATGAACGCCATCAGCGACACGGTGCCCACACTCGCCGTCGTGGCGCTCTTCGCCGACGGGCCAACGACGATCAGGAACGTCGCGCACATCCGCGACAAGGAGACCGATCGGATCGGCGACCTCGCGAGGGAACTCGCCGCGATCGGGGCGAGGGTCGTCGAGGCGGCCGACGGCCTCCAGATCACCCCGTCACCGCTCCACGGGGCGAGACTCGCGACCTACGACGACCATCGCATGGCGATGAGCCTCGCGCTCGCGGGACTGGCCGTACCGGGCGTCGTGATCGCCGATCCTGCCTGCGTCGGCAAGACGTTCCCAGGCTACTGGAACGAGCTTTCCCGACTGGCGGGCGTGCGGATCGTGGTCGAGCCGTAACCGGCCCGTCCGCCCAACTCCCAGAACCGGTCCGCCCGCGAATCTCACGAACCCGTGTGATCGCCCGCGGAAAGCAGGAGGCTCGCCCGCTCGAGCAGTTCGTCGACCCGTTCCTCTCGGGAGTTCGACACGCGGCGGGCGTTGCACGGATCACAGGCCACGAAACCTCCGCCACAATGCTGGCAGTAGACGGTCTGCCCCAGCAGGGTGACGTTGACGTGGAGACTGCGTCCGCAAACCGGACAGTGCTGATGGTAGGTGCAGGCGTTTTTCATGATGCTTTCCTCAACGGGCCGCATGAGACGGATGAGCCTGGCCGCATGAAACGAACGAGAATAAGAAAATGTTCGGAAAATCGATCCGCTGCCCCTCGACAGCGTCGCAGTTTATGAAGATCGACCGCACCTGGCAACTCCCGTTCGACGAACGCATCCCGTCCGCCCACGGCCTTCGTCGTCACCGCCGATTTTTCCGTGGCACGACCAGCGTATTTTCACGTTGATCCCGGGACGGATAGACTGCATCTTGATTGTCGACGGGACATTTTCGCCGAGATCCGGGGAATTCCGGGGTATATCGCCCATGGTGATCCGACCGTGGTTCACGCCGTTCATCGTGGCATTCTGGTGCCTGACGACCGGATGGCTCGTAATCGCGAAAATTTTGCCCTCGCTGGCACCCGGAAACCCCCCAGGCTACCAGGCGCTCTACACGGCCGGAGGGAAGCCGATTCCCGTTGCATGGTCGGTGCTGTGGAACGATCAACCGCTTGGCTGGGCCATGAGTCTCGCACGCCCGACGGACGGCGGCGGCATGACCGTCGAGAGCCGGATGCGGCTCGATCGCATCCCGCTCGATGAAGTGCTCCCGGGATGGACCCGCACCCTCGTGCAGCGGATGGTGGAGGGCGCTTCGTCACCGTCGGACGGCCCGCTCCCCGCGAGCGGCCCCATCGTCCACGCCGGCCCGCTCGGCCTCGAGGCCCGCGGCCTGCTCTCGATCAACGCCTCGGGCGGACTCGAGGCGTTCAACTCGACGGTCGACCTTCCGGGCGTGGGCGACACCGTGTTCCTCGATGGAACGGTCGAGGACGGCCAGGTCGGAATCACGATTCGCGCCAAAGGCCTGCGGTACGAGACGAGCCGCCACCTTCCCACGACGATCACGCTGGGAGATGAGCTGTCGCCACAGGCGATGATGCCGGGGCTCGAGCCCGGGAAGCGATGGACCGTGCCGACCTACAGCCCGCTCCGCATCGGTTCATCGCCCCTCGAGGTGCTCCACGCCCGCGTCACCGGGGAGGAGAGCCTCTTTTGGGAAGACCATCTCGTGCGGGTGCTCGTGGTCGAGTACCGGGACGACCCCGCCTCGCACCATCGCCCGCGGTCGCGGCTGTGGGTCGACCGCTCGGGGCGGGTGCTCCGCCAGGAGTCGCAGTTCTTCGGTTCGACGATCGCGTTTCTCCGGCGGTCCGACGACGCGGCGGCGTCGCTCTCCCGCAACCTCGAGGAGGAGGAGGCCGCGTCGCCATGATCGAGTTCGACCATGCCTGGAGAACCTACGGCACGAAGACGGCCGTCGCGGACCTCTCGCTCTCCATCCCGCGGGGAGAGCTGTTCGCGCTGCTCGGCCCCAACGGCGCGGGCAAGACGACCACGATCCGCATGCTCGTCGGATTGCTGCGACCGTCGAGGGGCGCGGTCCGCGTCTGTGGCCGCGACCTCGTGCGACAGACCCGCGAGGCGCATCTCCACATCGGCTACGTGCCCGACGAGCCGTGCCTCTACGACAAGCTGACGGGCCGCGAGTTCCTCTGGTTCATCGCCGACATGTTCGGATTGCCGCGGCACGTTTCGCAGCGACGGATAGAGAGGGAGATCGAGACTTTCGAGCTCGGCGAGTTCGCCGACGACCTCGCGGAGAGCTTTTCGCTCGGCATGAAGCAGCGGCTCGTCTTCGCGGCCGCCCTGCTTCACGACCCCGACGTGCTCGTGCTCGACGAGCCGATGGTCGGCCTCGACCCCCGGAGCGTTCGCATCGTGAAGGACCTTCTCGCGGACCGCACCCGCGAGGGAATGACCGTGTTCATGTCGACGCACACGCTCGCGCTCGCCGAGGAGATGGCCGACCGCGTGGGCATCATGGTCCGCGGCCAGCTCCGATTCCTCGGCACGGTCGGCGAGTTGCAAAAGCAGATGTCGCTGGAGTCGACGAGCCTCGAGCAGCTCTACCTCGAACTGACCGCCCCGGGTGCCGCAGGCCCTCGGCGGCGACGGCAAGAGACCCCGGACTCTCCCCACTGATGCCTCCCGAGCTTCCCCTGTCCGGCGGCCGGCCCCCCGTTTCCGGCATCCGTGTTCCCGGTGACCCGCCGAGGCTGCTCACCGTCGAGCAGGAGGCGGGGCGGCTGCTCCTCCTGCGGACGCTCTCGGCGTGGTCGACGCTGCGGTCGATGCTCGCCGGCGCGAGGCTTCGGCTCGGGCTCGTGGTCGTGCTCTCGCTGCTCTTCTGGGGATCGCTCTACTGGCTGTTCACCGAGGCGTTCACCTTCCTCGAGTCGCTGCACGCCGACGTGATCTCGCTCCTGTTCAACGCCTTCTTCTCGTCACTCATGGTGATGCTCGTCTTTTCGACCGGCATCCTGCTCTACAGCGGTCTCTACGGGTCGGCGGAGGCCAGGCTGCTGCTCACGCTTCCGGTCCGGTCGGAGGCGATCTTCTCCCACAAGTTCCAGGAGGCGGTCTGGTTCTCGAGCTGGGGATTCGTCCTGCTTGGCAGCCCGATGCTCGTGGCCTACGGGCGGGTCCACGGCGGTGCGTGGACGTACTACGCCCTGATGCTGCCGTTCATGATCTCGTTCGTCGTCATCCCTGCGACCCTCGGCGGCATGCTCTGCCTGTTCCTCGTCGGCTGGATTCCGAAGCTGCGGCTGCACGCGCTTTCGATCGGCCTGCTCGCGTCGAGCCTGATCGCGGCCTGGGTCGCCTGGTCGGTCCTCGCCGCCGGAGGCGACGACCGCCTCAACGCCGCCTGGTTCGAGCAGACCTTCGGGCGGCTGGCGGTCACCGAGCAGAGAGTATTGCCGAGCTGGTGGCTCTCGAGCGGTCTCATCGAGAGCAGCCGCTCGGGACTCACCTCGCCCGACGAGCGTTCGAGCCTCGTGGAAGCGTGCAAGTTCCTCGCGCTGCTCATCGCGAACGGGCTGCTTTTGCAGATGCTGGCCGGATGGCTCGCGAGGGCCACCTACCGCGTCGGCTACAGCCACCTCGCCTGCGAGGCGACACCCCGCCGCCAGAGGCGGAGCGGCAGGTTCGACAGCCTGCTGTCCAATGTCGGGTCACGAGCCAGCCGTCCGCTGCGGCTCCTGATCGTGAAGGACCTCCGGCTGTTCCGCCGCGACGTGTCGCAGTGGTCCCAGTTCGTGATCTTCTTCGGACTGCTCGCCCTCTACTTCTTCAACGTCCGCTCCTTCGACTACAACAACACTTACAAGTCGATGATCGGCTTCCTGAACCTGGCGGTCGTCGGGCTGATTTTGTCGACGTTCACGACGCGGTTCGTCTACCCGATGATCAGCCTCGAGGGGCGGCGGTTCTGGATCCTCGGCCTGCTGCCGGTGCACCGCGACCAGATCGTCTGGTCGAAGTTCCTTTTCGCTTTCCTCGGCTCGCTCATTCCCTGCTGCGGACTTGTGTGGCTCAGCGACACGATGCTCGGCCTCGGCACGCCGCTCGTGGTGGTCCACGAGATCTGCTGCGTCATGCTCTGCATGGGCCTCTCCGGGATCGCCGTCGGCCTCGGGGCCCGCATGCCCGACCTGCGGGAATCGTCCCCATCGAAGATCGCGGCGGGCTTCGGGGGCACATTGAGCCTCGTGATCAGCTCGCTGTTCATCATGACCGTCGTCATCGTCGCGGCCCTGCCGACCCACCTCTACCTCGCGACCCGCTCGCTCGGTCCCGACGCCGCCGCGAGAGGATTGTTCACCTGGCTCGGCAGCCCGGGGGGGATCACCGCGTCCGTCGCCGTGGTGGTCGCCCTCGGCCTCACGGCGACGATCCTCCCGATGTTCCTGGGATTGCGGGCGTTTCGCCGCATGGAATTGGCCTGAAAGACGGGTTAGCGCCTCACCGGCGGGACGGTTATCCTCGTGAGACATCGTTCATTCGGCCCGCTTTCAACCCGATGCACCTGCCGATTCCATCCCCGTCGATCGCCGTGCCGCCGTCGGCCCCGGGCCAGCCTCGCATCGCGGTCGCGGCCGCCCGAATCGGGGCCGTGCAGTATCTCAACACCCGGCCTCTCGTTCACAGGCTCGCCGCCGGCGATCAACTCCCGAATGCTCCTTCCCTGTCTCTCAGCTACGACGTTCCGAGCCGACTGGCGGATCGGCTCGCGGCGGGGCAACTCGACGTTGCCCTCATCCCGGTGGTCGAGGTGTTTCGCGGCGGCGGCTCGATCGTGTCCAACGCCTGCATCGCCTGCCGTGGGCCGGTGATGAGCGTGAAGATCTTCTTCCGCACGCGGCCGGATCGGGTTCGGCGGATCGCGCTTGACGAGGGCTCGCGGACGAGCGCCGTGCTCGGACGACTCCTGCTTGCCGAGCGTTTTTCCGTGCGTCCTGAAATCGAGCACCTCCCGATCCACGCTTCGCTCGACGACACCGATGCCGACGCGGTGCTGCTCATCGGTGACAGGGCGCTCGGCCCCGTCCGCGGCGGCTTCCAGGTCGTCTGGGATCTCGGGGACGAATGGTGCCGTTGGACCGGGCTGCCGTTCGTCTTCGCCGCATGGGCGGCACGACCGGGCCTCGGCCTCCGCCAGGGGGAGCTTCTCGCAATTGCATCACGGCTCGAGGCGGCCCGGGACAGCGGTGTCGCGAACCTCGCCGCGATCGCGGCAGCCGAGGCGGCCGGCCACGGGCTGACCGTCCCCCAGTGCCTCGGCTATCTTCGGGACAACCTCCACTATCACCTCGGCCAGGGCGAGATGGCGGCGATCCGTCGTTTTAGGGAACTCGCCGCGGCCCACGGCCTCGTGCCGGGCGAAGGAAGCTCCCGATGACAGCGACGACGCTCCCGACGCTCGAAATCTCGGCGACGGCATATCCGTCGAGGCTGGCCCCACCGCCACCGCGTGCCGCGAATGTTTCATCGACTCGGGTGAGGACCATCCTCGATCGCGTGGTCGAAGGTGATCGGCTCGGCTTCGAAGACGCCGTCGCGCTCCTCGATTCCCGGGAACTCGCGGCGATCGGGCGAGCCGCCGACGCGGTCACACGGCGGCTCCACCCGGAGCCGTTTCGCACCTACAACATCGACCGCAACGTCAACTACACGAACGTCTGCACGGCCGTCTGCGACTTCTGCGCGTTCTATCGCGGCCCGAAGTCACCGGAGGGCTACGTGCTCGACCGCGGCGTGCTGCTCGAGAAGATCCGCGAGACGGTCGAGATCGGCGGCGACCAAATCCTGCTCCAGGGCGGGCTGCATCCGACGCTGCCGCTCGAGTGGTACGAGGAGATGCTCCGCGAGATCAAGGACCACTTTCCGCAGGTGAACGTCCACGGCTTCTCCCCGCCCGAGATCCACCACCTCGTGAAGGTCTCGAAGCGTCCGCTCGCCGAGGTGCTCGAGCGGCTCGCGCGGGCGGGGCTCGGATCGCTGCCCGGCGGCGGCGGCGAGATCCTCGTCGATCGCGTGCGGAAAGCGATGACCCGCGGCAAGGTGCTCACCGACGACTGGCTGGAGGTGCACCGGGCCTGGCACGCTCTCGGCGGCCGCAGCACCGCGACCATGATGTACGGCCACATCGAGACGCTCGAGGAGCGGATCGAGCATCTCGAGCGGCTGCGGCAACTGCAGGACGAGACCGGTGGCTTCACGGCCTTCATCTGCTGGTCGTTCCAGCCCGATCACACCGAGATGGACCACATTCCTCCGGCCGGCGCCTTCGAGTACCTGAAGACGCAGGCCGTCGCCCGGCTCTACCTCGACAACTTCCGGAACATCCAGTCGAGCTGGGTCACGCAGGGCCGCGACGTAGGGCAGCTCGCCCTGCTCTTCGGGGCCAACGACATGGGCAGCCTCATGATCGAGGAGAACGTCGTGAGCGCGGCGGGCACGGTCCACCATCTCACGCTCGATGAGATGCGGTCGGCGATCTCGGAGCTCGGCTGGATTCCGAAGCGTCGAAACGTATTTTACGAAATCTTCGACGACTGACCCCCTCGGCCCTCCTTCGGCATGGCTTCCGAGATCACGCTTCGCGGACCACGGCTCACGCTTCGCGGTCGATGGGTCGTGCCGGTCGTTTCGCCACCGATCGCGGAAGGCTGGGTGCGGATCGAACGCGGAAGGGTGGCCGCAATTGGGCGGGGTGATCCCGGCGGCCCCTGCTTCGATCTCGGCGATGTGGTCATGCTGCCGGGGCTCGTCAATGCCCACACGCATCTCGAATTCTCCCACTTCACTTCACCGCTTTCGCCGGCCGCAGGCCACGATGGGCTGCCCGGCTGGATCCGCGCCGTCGTGGCAAGCCGCCGGGAACGGGCCGCCGATTCCCAGACCGAGGCGGCCACCGTCGAAGCGGCGGTTCGCGTCGGGCTCGCCGAATCGGCGGCCGAAGGCGTCACGGCGATCGGCGAGATTGCGACCCGGATCACCGCGGTCCACGGCGAACCTTCCGGTCCGCGGCTACGGGTCTTCCGCGAGGGGCTCGGCGTTGCATTCGATGTTTCCAAGGTGGTCGTCCGCGGCGTCGAGCGTGATCTCGACCGGCTCGCTCGGCGCGGGGTGCCTGCCGGCGTCTCGCCCCACGCGACCTACTCGGTCGCTTCCTCCCTCGGCCGTGACCTGCTTGCGATCGCGGGAGAGCGGCGGCTGCCGGCCGCGATGCACCTCGCGGAGAGCCCCGATGAAGACGCCTTCGCGCGGGAGGGCACCGGCTGCTGGCGAGACCTTCTCCGCGATCTCGGCGCCTGGAACGCGGCATCGCCGCCGCAACTTCTGCCCGTCGCCGAATGGATCGGCCGGCTCGCGAGGCTGCCGCGGGCGGTCGTCGTCCATGCGACATTCCTCGACGACGCAGCGCTCGCGCGGCTCGCACGACACGCCGACCGGCTCGCCGTCGCGGTCTGCCCCCGCACGGCGAAGTCCCTCGCGGGCATGCTTCCGCCGATCGCGAGGCTCCGATCAGCCGGCGTTCGGATCGCGATCGGCACCGACAGCCGCGCATCATCGCCGGATCTATCCGTTCGGCGGGAGTGCGCAGAACTTGTCGGCGCGGGGATCGCATCGCCGGAAGAAGCGGTGCGGATGGCGACGCTCGACGCCGCCTGGGCGATCGGCCTCGAAAGTACGTCGGGCCGGATCGCCGTCGGTCGCCCTGCCGACCTAGCCGTCCTCTCGATGCACGCCCCGGACGCCGACCCGTTCGAGGCCGCGATCGATCCGTGCAACCGCGTCGTCGCAACGCTCCGCGGAGGTCGGCCGATCCACGAGTCCGCCGGCTGCATGCCGTTTCGCGACTGACGCCGCACCGGACGGCCATCGAACACGAAGCCACGGCACAGCATGGGAGGGTGGTAGACTCGTCCGATCGAGAAATCATCCCAGGGAACGATAACGATGATGAACAGGAAAATGATGGCGCTGGTTCCGCTGCTCGTGTGGTGCTGTGCTCCGGCGGCCATCACGGCTGCCGCGGACGCGAGTGACGAAACGGCCGGGACAACGCCGCGGATCGAACTTGGCGAACCGGTGACCGTGGCGGTCGCCCCGCCCGACGTCCGCGGCTGGGGACCGTATCAGTTTCCCGGCCTCGAACGGCTCCCGGACGGAGCGATCCAGTTGAGCTTCCATGTCGAGGCCGACTCGGCGACGGCGTACGGGAAGCCGGCTGCCCGCGCCGTCTCGGCCGACGAGGCACGCACCTGGAAACTCCTCCCCCGGGAGGCCGCCGGCGACGGAACCGCGGCGGCGTGGCAGCAGCCGCCGCTGCGGCTGCCGAACGGAGACACGATCTGGGCGGTGCAGCAGCGGCCGCTCGAGGTTGCCAGCCTGAAACTGCCCGTAGAGCCCATCGGGCGGTTCTCGAACTACACGGACGTCGCTTACTACCGGATCGCGGATCTGCCCCCCGAGTGCGCCGATGGCTGGTATCTCATGAGGCTGCCGGCCGGCGGCGTAGCGCCGCGAAAGGAACGGGCCACGGTGCGGCTGCCAGGCGAACTGCGGTGCGTGACCGAACGTGTGATGCCGCGGCCCTGGCTGCAGACGCTATTCCTGGCCCCGGACCGGTCGATCTGGGCCGTGCAGTACGACACGCGGCTCGTGGACGGCGGATTCAAGAAGCACTGGGGGGCGATGATCCTGCGATCGACCGACGGCGGCCGCTCGTTCGACCTGTGGAGCGAGATTCCCTACATGCCCGACGCCGTCGCCGATCCCAAGGCGTCCGCGCGGGGCGGGTTCACGGAACCGACCATCTGCTTCATGGCCGACGGCGCTGCGATCTGCCTCCTGCGGACGACCGACGACAAGGGGCCGGGGCCGCTGTACCTCTCCCGGTCCACCGATCAGGGCAAGACCTGGAGCCGGCCCGCCGTGTTCGACGACCTCGGCGTGTGGCCGCAGATGCTGCGGCTCAAGAACGGCGTGACGCTCGCCGCCTACGGCCGCCCTGGCCTGTATGTCCGCGGCACCGCCGATCCGGCGGGCCTCACGTGGGGCAGGCGAGTGACGGTCGTGCCGCCGGGAAAGATCAGCACCGACACTTGCTCCTATACCGCACTCCTGCCGATGGGCGACGACCGCGCCCTCCTGGCGTATTCCGAATTCAACCTGCCGGACGCCGAGGGCCGGCCCTGCAAGGCAATGCGGGTGCGTGAAGTCAGGGCGACGGTCGGGGGGCCGACGGGCCGCGATTGATCCGGGCAACAAGGTGCTCGCTACGCTGCCTCACAGCCGGCAGTTCGTGATCGCGGTCTCCACGATCGCGGAAGCGCCGATCGCCTCGAGCCGCTCCATGATGGCGTGGGTCTCGCCGCGGCGGACCATCGCCCGCACGGCGCACCAGTCTGGATCCTCAAGGCCGCTCACCGTGGGCGAGTTGAAGCCAGGCGTGATCTTCTCCGCCTCGGCGAGCCGCGACCTGGGGATGTTGTATTCCAGCAGCGAGTAGCTCCGCGCGATGACGACGCCCTCGAGCCGTCGCACGATTCGGTCGGCAAGATCCGCGTGCCTGCGAGCCCTGTTCTGCACGAGCACGGTCTCGTAGCGGCCGATCTCGTCGAGGATCCGCAGATGGTTGGCCGCGAGCGTGCTGCCGGTTTCCACGAGATCGACGATCGCGTCGGCCACGCCGAGGCTGATCATCACCTCGACGCTGCCCGACAGCTCGACGAGGTGGACCGTCACGCCGCGGTCGGCGAGCCACTTCCGGGTGATGTTGGGGAAGCTCGTGGCGATCCTCGCTCCCTGGAGGTCCTTCGGCCCCGTGATCGTCCCTTTCTCTGGCACGCAGATCGCGAGCCGGCAGGAGCCGATGCCAAGATCGAGCCTCGGGATGAGGCCGGGGCCGGACTCGCCGGGCCCAGACCCGCCGAGCTCGTGCTGGCAGTGCTCGGCGATGAGGTCGGCGCCGGTGATGCCAAGATCGATCGCTCCCTCCTCCGCGAGTACGGGGATGTCGTCGGTGCGGAGGAACGTCACCTCCACCGGCATGTCGCGGCAGCGGGCGAAGAGCGTCCGCTCGGTCCGCCGAAACGACAGCCCCGCGTCGTGGAGCAGCTGGGCCGAGGCCTCCGAGAGCCTGCCCTTGCTCGGCAGGCCGATTCGCAGGAGCCCGTCGTTCGATTCCTCACGATTCATTGCAACGATTCTCCCTCTGCTGATGGTGAACGCTGGTCATGGTTTCTCCGGTGCAGGCTTCGGAGGCCGGGCCGCCTTCTCGTCGAGCCCCGAGACGCCAAACCGTCTCGCGAGCTCCGCCTCCACGGCCGACAGCCGAAGGTCGCGGGCCGCGAGCAGAACGAGCGTGTGGTAGAGGAGGTCGGCCGCCTCGGAGACGACCCGATCATCCGTCTCGCCCGCCGCCGCCGCCACGAGTTCCCCAGCCTCCTCGGTGACCTTGCCGCCGATCTTCGCGACGCCTCCGGCCAGGAGCCGGCTGGTGTAGGATCGGTCCGCGGCCTCCGCGCGGCGGGACAGGATCACGGCCTCGAGCCGCTCGAGCACTTCTCCGGGTTGAATCATCGTGGAATCTCCGACGGATCAGAGAACTGTACCATCCGCGGAGATACCTGCCGGCGCTGCAAAAATGCCGGTTCTTGCCGAGGATTGCTGGATTCTCTCCGGCCCGACGGCCTCCGGGAAGTCGGCGATCGCGATGCGGCTCGCCGAGCGGTTCGGGGCCGAGATCGTGAGCGTCGATTCGATGGCGGTCTACCGCGGTCTCGACATCGGCACGGCCAAGCCGCCCGCCGATGACCGCCGACGCGTTCCTCACCATCTGCTCGACGTCGTCGCGCCGACCGAGGATTACAGCGTAGCCCGCTGGCTGGCCGATGCCGCAGACGCCGTGGCCGACATCCGCGGCCGGGGCCGGAGAATCCTCTTCGTCGGTGGCACTCCGCTCTTCCTGCGGGCCCTTCGGGAGGGGCTGGCCGAACTGCCGCCGGCCGATCCGAAGCTGCGGGAGTCGCTCTCCGCAGAGGCCGACGCCCGGGGGTCTGCAGCCCTCCACGCGAGGCTCGCCGCGGTCGATCCCGCGGCCGCGAAACGCATTCATCCCAACGACGTGAAGCGGATCATCCGCAGCCTCGAGGTGGCAGCTCTCGCCAACGCGCCGCAGAGCGTCGCCTTCCGGCCGAGCCCGAACCCGGTCTTCGACGCGAGGCTCCTCGTGATCGATCGGCCCCGCGGCTGGCTCCATCGCGCCATCGACGTGAGGGTCGAGCGAATGTTCGAAGACGGGCTCGTCGAGGAGGCCCGCATGGCGGTCGCCTCCGGCGGCATCGGTCGCACGGCCTCGCAGGCCGCCGGCTACGCCGAGTGCATCGCCGTGCTCGAGGGTCGCATGACGGTCGCCGAGGCGATCGACGCCACGAAGCGGAGAACGAGGCAACTCGCCAAGCGGCAGCTGACCTGGCTGCGGAGCTTTCAGAGCGCGGTCTGGCTCGCCGCATGAAACGTCAAGGCCGCGATAAAAGGCCACCGGAAGTGCTTTCATTTCCGGTGCTAGCACCGTATCTAGTGGTCCCCGGGGGTTCCGACCACAAAATCCGCGCAACCGGTTGCGTTTGCGCGCCCCCCCCCTATCCTCGCGGCCAGCTCGAACGACGGAATGGTTCGGGGCGGCCGATCGAGGCCGTTTCGACCCGGTGCCAGGAGGGCATCCGACCGGCGTGAGGCTTTGCGAAAAAGCGGGTCGTCAAGGATGGCGACCGACGGGTTGGACGGTCGTGGGCCCGCCGCGAGGCGGATCCTGCGGGCCGGTCCTTTCTCGCTCCGCTTTCTCGCGGTGCCCATGTCGAAAGGCCTCCCGCTTGGAACCACGCCTGGGGCCTTTTCGGCCGCCTCGTCGCCGAGTCCGAGGATGACACGCACGTGTCGGGAGGATTTGAATGGCCGCCAAGCCCCTGATCGGCATCAACATGGACTACCGGGCCACCCGCAAGGAGCACGACGCACTCTCGTTCGTGGCCGCCGGATACTACGACGGCATCATCGCCTCGGGCGGCATCCCGGTGATCCTTCCCCCGATCGCCGATGAGGAGGATCTCTCGCGGCTGCTCGACATGCTCGACGGCGTCGTGCTCGTCGGCGGCTCCGACCTCGACCCCCGCCGCGACGGCTACATGCCCCATCCGGCCGTTCGGCCGATGGAGGCCCGCCGCGAGGACTTCGACCGCATGCTCGCCCGCCAGGTCTGCGGCCGCCACATGCCGGTGCTCGGCATCGGGGCCGGCATGCAGCTTCTGAACATCACCGAGGGGGGCACGCTCTTCCTCCACATCCCAGAGGATCTGCCGAAGGCGATCCCCCACAAGGATCCGCTCGATCCAGCCCACCGCCACGGCCTCGAGGTCGTCCCGGGCACCGTGATGGAACGGGTCTACGGCGACGGCGAACTGCGGGTGAACAGCATGCACCATATGGCGATCGACGACGTCGCCGAGAGTTTCCGAGTTTCGGCACGCGCGCCGGACGGCGTGGTCGAGGCGATCGAGAGCGCCGACGACTCGTGGGTCGCCATCGGCACCCAGTTCCACCCCGAGGCGGGCAGCGCTTCGGCCCTCGACGTGAAGATCTTCGAGGAGTTCGTCATCGCCATCACCGGCGTCGTGCCGGAGGTCAGGCTGGTCGCCTGACTTCGAAGACCTCGATGCTGGGCCCGTCGGTCGCGTCATGCGGCCGACGGGCCGGCATTCGCGAGACTGCCAGGCCGATCCGCTCACAGGCTTCCTGGAAGTGGGCGGCGGCTGCCCTGCCGGGATCGGCGACGAGCGCGACGCCACCACGTGAGAGTGTCCGATCAATCACCTCGGCGAGCGCCGCGGGGTGATGCCGCTCGTAGAGCACGTCGGCCGCAAGCACCCGGTCGAACCGACCAAGATCCGCCGGCGGATCCCGCCAGTCGACCACCCTGACCTCCAATGACGGCAGCCGGTTCTTGGCGGCGTTGTAGGCGACCCCCTCGAGGGCCGGCAATTCGTAGTCGCTTGCAACGACCCGGAATCCCTGCCTC
>JBIIOJ010000214.1:0-5731 GCA_044337015.1 Pirellulales bacterium | reverse complement strand
CCCCTTCCTGACAGCCCACCGCCAATTGCCCACCCCGCTGCCAGGCCAGCGACGTGATCTTGCCGCGATCGTCGATCGACCTTCGCGGCGAGCCTCCGGCCACGTCCCAGATCACCGCCTTCCCATCGTTGCCACCTGTGGCGAGCTGCACGTCCGTGGCCCCCCACGCCATTGAGAGCACGCCGCCGGCATGGCCGGGGAGCGTGGCCACCGGCTCGCCCGATGGCGACCAGACATCCACCGGCCCGGCCAGCCCGGCCACCGCGATCGCCTTACCGTCGCCCGACCACTCGAGGAGCGTGATCGCCCCCTTGTAGGCGGCGAACGAGTCGACCGCTGCGCCCCCGTCGGCCTTCCATGTCCGCACCGTTCCGGCCGCATCGGCCGTCGCGAGGAGCGTTCCATCGGGAGACCAGCGGGCGACCGCGACCGGCTTCGTGTGCCCTTCGAGCCGGGCGATCCGCGTGAACTTCGCGGGATCCCAGAGAGAGGGCGTGAGCGTCTGCAGACCGACGACGATCGGCCGGCCCGGGGCAAAGACCGGGGCAGTGAGCCCCAGGGCTGCCTGCACCGTCGCATCGGGCTTCGCGCCGTCTTGCTTCCAGGCCTCGATCCGTTCGGCGCCCACCGCGACGATCTGCCCGGTCTTCTCGCGCCACGCGAGCAGGTAATTCGCCGCGATCGGCTGCCGCTTCGATTCGCCCGTGCCGTCGGCGGCATGCACGACGACGCCACCACCGTCGAACACGGCGATCCGCCCGCCGTCGGCGGACCAGCCGACCTGATACGAGACCTTTCCAAGCGGCCGGATCGGCTTGCCGGAGGAGCCGTCGGAGAGCAAGGCACCCGCATAGCCGCCGCTGACGATCCGCTTGCCATCCGGCGACCAGGCGATCTGCGTGGTCACCTGCTGATGCGTGTCTTCGAGTTCGAACAGCTGCCGGCCGCCGATTCCGTCGAGCACGACCACCGCGTTTTGTGCGGCTGCGACGGCGAGCCTGCCGTCGGGGCTCCAGTCCATCGCCAGGACGCCCGTGCCCATTTCCTTGACCAGCTTGAATTCGCCGAGATTGTCGCTGATGAGGATGTGGCCGCTTCCCCCGCCGCTGCCCGCGAGCCTCCGGCTGTCGGCCGCCCAGGCGAGCACGCTGAAGTGACCGGGCAGCTCCTTCGCCATCCTGCCCGTGGCGGCGTCGAACACCCGCACCACCCCATCGAAAACCGCCTGCGACGCGAGCCAGCGGCCGTCGGGAGACCAGGCGAGGAGCTTGATGCTGAAGCGATGCGCCATGATCGCCCGCTCGAGCGATTCGGAGTCGACGTTCCAGATCCGAATGATCCCGTCGAAGCCAGCCGTCGCGACCCGCGATCCATCGGGCGACATCGCCGCCGCCGAGATGCCGCCGCGATGCCTGCGGGTGTCGATCGTCCAGCGGTCGACTCGCGGGAGCTTGTCCGGAGTCGGCACGAGCGCCGCCGTCGCCTCGCGGGTGATCCAGGCATGCTCCTGCTTCGCGGCGACCGCGGCAGGATCGGGGGCGTTCAGCCCCTGGCCGTGGGCCGGGACGAAGCCGACGACGATGGCAAGCGCGCTCGGGGCGTACAGTTGAAATGCTTTCATGGTGGCAACCGGGGACTGAGGTCCACGTTTTGTATTCGCCGTGCCCACGGGATCAATTGCCGGAAGCGTCAGGCGTCGTCTCGGGTCCGGCGGGATGATGCCCCCGCCGGTTGAGCCGGATGCGGTAGAGGCTCTTGCCGGCGGTGATATAGAGAAGGTTTGCGTCGGCGCCGCGGCCGAAGCCGACGTTCGTCGGCAGCTCCGTGGGGATCTCCGCGATCTCCTTCCCTTCGGGGTCGTAGATGCGGATGCCGGGCCGAGCCGTCGGGGTCGTGGCGGTAGACCGCCTCCACCGCCTGGTCGACCGGCTCGTGGCCCACGTACCGGGGGTCGGAGAAATAGATCCGCCCGCGGTCGTCGATCGAGATGTCGTTGGGCGAATTGAGCTGCCGACCGTCGAAGCCATGGCCATCAGTCCTCAGTGTGAAGCCTCGCGACAATTCGCCCCGGGCATTGATCATCGTGCCGCAAGCCAAACGCGACGATCAATTGCCGCAACCGTCATGGGTGATCACGACGCGTAGCCCCCGGCCTCCTTCCGCCCTGCAGGCTCGTTCGAAGCGTCATTCCGGGTTGTTGTGCCTACCGGTCAACGGATCAGCCGATGAGGTCGCGGAGTTCACGGAGATGACGCGGCACCGCCGCAAACGGATCTTCTTGCGCCTCGTATTCAAGCGTCAGGCAGCCCTGGTAGCCGGCGTCGCGCAGCATGTTCACGACGCGAGCAGCATCGGCCGGCTCACCCGGGCCGCCCGGTGCTCGTGAAATCTCCACCTTGTATTGCACGTTCACCGCATAGGGCACGCAGCGGGCCATCTCGGCGTAGGGATCGGCGACGTGGAAATTTCCAGTGTCGAGGTTCACCCCCAGCCAGAGGCTCTTCACGGCCTGCACGATCGCCAACAGACCGTCGGCGTTTTCAACGATGCCACCATGATTCTCGAGGCCAAGCATGACCCCCGTTCGCCCCGCATGCTCCGCACACTCCTCGAGAGCCGCGATACACGAGCGGCGGGCCTCTTCGAGGGTGCTCCCCGGCGGCACCGCTCCGGCGAACACCCGAAGATGCGGAGCCGCCAGCGCCGCAGTGTTGTCGATCCAGGCTTTGACGGTGGCGATCTGCGCGTCAAGCGCAGGGCCGCGCGGCGTTGTGAACGAGTTGCCGACAGCCGAACCACTGATGGCAATGCCTCGCAGGAACGCATGCCGCCGCAGCGCTCGGAAGGCAGCGTCATCGGCAGTTGGCGGGAAGAAGTAGCTCGTGAGTTCGGCGGCATCACAGCCACAATCGGCGGCAAGGTCGATAAATAGCTGCGGCGTCAGTCGCCGCGCCGGATCGGCTGCGGCGGGCTGCTCCTGGCCACGGTTCCACTGAAAAAACTGCCGGAATGAGTAGGCCGCGAGCCCGAGTCGGAGCCGAGAAGGCCCCGTTCGCACGAACGGCTCGATGGCCATGGCCGGGGTGGCAGCGAGGCCCAGATGAGCGAAAAACCAACGGCGGGAGAGCATCATGTTGTGCGGCACGTCGTCGTGATCATATCCAGAGCGTTCCCTCCGCGGGGCTGCATCGCCGTCTCGCAGCCCGACATCTCGTAGCGGCGGCCCTCGACGAGGCAGGCGGCGCGAGGGGCGGAAAAAGAGCCAAGAAAGCCAAAAGAACCGTCAGGGTAGCCCCGGGGCCCGGCCGCCCGCCATTGACGGCAGCGGCAGGAAAAAATTTAGCCAATGACGGTTCCGTCTATTGAGGCTTTTCCCGGGCTACTTTACGATCAAGAGAGGCTTGAGTGACGTAATGGGAGGAGGGATGTTTCCTAATTTTCAACTCTCAGCGTCGACGCCGTTCCAAACTTCCCTTGTTTCGCTGGTGCCTCTCCGAAGAAGTGCTCTCTTGAACGCTTCCGGCCTCGCTACACCTGAAAGACATGCCGCCCGACGCGCCGCTGTGATGCGGGCGGTCGTCGTCGCGTCGATGGCGATCGCGCCGCTCGCCCACGCCGGCACGACGTGGGATGGCGGCGGCGCCAACACCAACGTCACCACCAGCGCCAACTGGAACGACGACTCCGCACCGACGTTCACCGGCGGCACCTCCACGCTCACGTTCGCCACGAGCGGCACCGCCGCCACGCTCGACACCTCGCTCGACATCGCGCGGCTCCTGCTCAACGCCGCGGGGCCGTTCTCGATCGGCGCGAGCGGCGGCAACACGCTTACGCTCCAGGGCGAGAGCGTGGGCGGCGTGAACACCGGTATCACGGCCGCGCTCCCCTGGCTGATGGGCTCGGGCACCTACACGCTGTCGGCGCCGGTGATCCTTGGGCAAGATCAAGCGTGGAACGTTGCCAATGGCTCCGGCACGACCACGCTCCTGGTCTCCGGCCCGATCTCGGGCGCCGGCCGGTCGCTCACGAAGCTCGGAACGGGCGTGCTCGCCCTCGCCGGAGCCAACACCTACACCGGCACGACGAGCGTGAACGCCGGCACGGTCGAGCTCCGCACCGGCGCGAGCCTCGCCGGCCCCGTCGCGGTCGCCGCTCCCGCCACGCTCCGGTTCGGCAACGGCACGATGAACAGTCTGATCTTCGCCAACTCCCTCAGCGGTGCCGGCAGCCTGTCGGTCGCGGGCGGCGGGGCGGTGCAGGTCACCGGCGCGAATTCCTCGTTCACCGGCTCCACGAGCGTCACGAGGGGCGAACTGGCGATCACCTCCGCAGCGGCCCTCGGCAGCGGTACGTCCGCGATCGTGGTCGTCGGCGTTTCCGCCATCGACGGGTCTCAATCTTCAACCGGAAATTGGGTGTCCGCCGGCGGCCAGCTGGCGGTCGTGTCGGGGAGCGGCTTCACGCTGTCCCGCAATCTCCAGCTCTCGGGCTACGGCCTGCGGAATAACGGCTTCGGTGGCGGAAATGCCACGCCGACGCTGCGTAACACGGGCAACAACGTGCTCTCGGGAACGGTCGAGCTCACGAATGGCATGTTGCAATCCTCGTTCGGCACGCTCGGCCTTTCGGGCCCCGTCACGACGGCCGTCTCGACCGGCACGGCGGTCCTCGCCGGTGCGCAGGCGGGCGGCAACGTCGTCGTCTCCGGCTCCGCGGTGATGCCATCGGGCGTGCTTCAGGTCGGCGGTGGCGGCTCCGTCCAACTCACCAACGCCTCCAACTCGATCGGCCGGATCGACTTGAGCGGGGCCCGCCTGGAGGTCGCCAGCGCCGCAGTTCTCGGCGGGGCGACCCTCTTGCAGCGGGACTCTGGCGGCCTGCAGATTCGCACGGCCGCCGCCGATGCCTCCGGATTCGGCACTGCCAACCTCACGCTTCAAGTTTCGGATATTAATTCGAGCAGCGTATTTGTCGGCACCGCCCGCGGCGGCAGCGATCTCAATCAGACGGTGGCGTTGAGGTTTGGCGCGTCGACCCGTGACAATCAGGGATTCTTCTCGGCCGCCGGCGGCCATGGCTACGGCCTCTCGCTCACGGGCACCGGCGGCGGCACCATGTCGATCCGCTACCAGCGCGGCATAGTCTTCACAAACGTCGGCAACGGCCTGCTCACGATCAACTCCGACGTCACCTCCGCCCCGACCAGTTATTTTGGCAATGGTTTCAGTGGCGGTTCTTACCAATGGGGCGACATCGAGTTCAACGGCTCGTTCCTGATTTCCAATGCCAACACGGCCATGCCGCTGACGATGGGCAGCCCGGGCCGCGTGGTGATGACCGGCACGCAGAACCAGATGACCGGGGCCAACAACCTGAATAACGGCACGCTCGCCATCCGCGGCCTGGGCGCTCTGGCCACCGGCGCGATCAACATCGGCTCGACCACCACCGGCGCCGCCCTCGAATTCCTGGGCGCCGCCGGCACGGGCGCCGGCGAAACGTGGAGCCGGGCGATCAACCTCCCCACGACGGGCACTCCCTTTCTCTACGCCAACCAGGCCGGCTCGGCCCCGACACCGCTCGTGATCAACGGCGCGATCACGGCCGGCGCCGGGGTGAAGACGTTCGTCATCGGCGGCTCCAGCACGCTGGACAACACGATCTCCTCGGCGATCCCCGACAATTCCCTCACCAACTTCACGAACCTCCAGAAGATCGGCCCCGGCAC
>JBIIOJ010000215.1:0-5731 GCA_044337015.1 Pirellulales bacterium | reverse complement strand
GGCGAATGGTTGGGCATGCCGGGAGGGCGTCGAGAGCTGGAAGGCCCGCGACCGCCGCCCCGACGACCATCTCGGAAGACGAGTGGCTGGGTTGCCGCGGTATCTCCGCGGGACCCCGGCGCAGCGTAGGCCGACGTGGCGGAACGACCCAAGCGTTCCTCCACGGCGGCCTTTTTTGTTGCGCCGACAGCGACGCCGGCGCGGGTGAGGCGCACGGATGCCGCGGAAGTCGAACGACGTTCCTGCGGAGCATTCGATGAAGACCTTCACTCATCCGGTCGTGGCGTCGGTTCTGGCCGCCACCGCTCTTTCGTGCACGGCTGCCCGGGCCACGGTGCTGTTCTCAGTGTCGGGGACATCCGCTGCGATGAACCCCGTTTCGTTCCAGGCGGCGCTGTCGATCACGGGCGACACGCTCACGATCGACTTGGCCAACACGTCCCCGGTCGATTCGTTCTCGGCCGCCGACGTGCTCAGTAGTTTCTACTTCGACATCTCCAAGGCGGGCGTGCGACCGACGCTCACTTTCCAATCCGCGAGCGGATTCGTCTGGCAGGTCAAGAACAACGCCATCGACCTACCTTACAACTACACGCCCCCCGCGTTGCCGGGGGGGGCGGGCACTTACACCCTGGCGACCGGCACGACGCCGCACGTTCCTTCCGACCTAGAGGCGGTCAAGGACAACGACCGGACGTGGCAGTTCAAGCCGATGACCGACACGGCCGCGCCGTATCTCGGCTTCGGCATCGGCACCGTCGGCAACAGCGGCTTTCCCGTCAACGGGTTCGACGTGCCGATCGTCGGGCCCGCCGGCCCGAGCCAGATCGCCTTTTCGATCTTTCGAGACGGCAACATCCAGCCCGTCGGCAATCTCGCTGACGAGTTTCTCGTCGAGAACGAGGCGACCTTCGTGTTCAGCGGCGTGTCCGGCTACACGGAGGCCGACATCGTCCGCGCCGCGACGTTCGGGCTCGGCACCGGCCCCGATTCCACGCTGTACGTGCCGGAGCCGGGCGGTATCGCGGTTGCGATCACCGGCTGCCTCGCGGCTCTCGCGTTTCGACATCGTCGGAATCGCATTCTGCAGGCATGCTGCCGATCATCGGCCGCGGGGATCGTGGCGGCGCTGGCCCTGGTCGCCTGGATGGTCTTGGCGCCAGTCGTTCTGGCCGTGCCCGTCGTGATCGACAACGAGTACAACTTCGCCGAAGGGCCCAAGGGGTGGACCAGCCAGAACGTGTCCTACAACAACAAGCCGATCCCGAACGCTTGGGCATGGTCCGGGGGGCTGTGGCAGGTCGATCCCGTGCCGGTCATCAGCTATCTGAACTGGGCCGGCAATTATTTGACGAGTCCAGTCATCGAGGTCGCCCAGACCATCGACATCCTCGAGTTCAACATCATCCACCGCTACCGGTTCCCGCAGAACCTCTCGACCGGTGCGCCGGTGGTGGCCGGTCAGCTCGTCTACCGGATTTACGACGCCCTCAATCCCAACGCCCCGTTCCAGCCGTTCGCCCTCGATCGGTTCGAGACCGGCCCGGTGCCGCCACCGTTCGACGACAAGACGCCTTGGCCGACGTGGGTGGCGCCCACGTACGTCGCGCCTTCCAATCGGACGCCGCTGATTCCGGCGGGGGGAACGTGGACGGGAGAGTCGCCGGGCTATACGTCCGGAGAGTTCGTCGCGAGCCGTGCGACGCTGCTCAACCTCTTTGCGGGACAGTTCGTCGAGTTCCGGTTGATCAACGCCAACCTCGGGCTGGAGTGCTCCGGCGGCGGGTGGGACGTTTCGTATGTCAGGGTCAACGGTCTCGCGCCGGAGCCCAATGCCGCGACCCTGGCGATGGTGGGAGGTGGCGCGGCGGCTGGTGGATGCCTGTTTCGTCGGCTCTGCCGCCACCGGCGTCACCAACGCCCCTCCAGCCCGATCGACAGGCCGGTGAGGAACACGCTTCCACCAGTGTCCGTGGCCTGACGCACCGGCTTGTCCTGGCAGATCAGGCACTGCTGGTCGAGCTGGTTCGGCGCCATGGCGAGGCCGCCGAGCCAGAACGCCACCCAGCCGACCCGCAGCGCGAGCCAATCGTTCATCTGCCAGACGCCGGTGACGCCGAGCTCGCCTACGAATGCAGCGCGAGAGGTATCGGTGCCGCCGGCGACCTGATCCGGCGGCAGGGTGATCGCGTAGGAGGTGAACTGGGAGGAGCGGTTGTAGAACACCCCTGCCTTGCCGAGTCCCTCGATCCAAAAAGGCCCGCTCGTCCGGAGCAGGATCGTGTCGGCCCCGATCTGCATGCCGTAGAGATCGTTGTTCGTGTCGGTGTCGATGCCGATCGCCTGCCCGGGTAGATCGGTCGCCACGTCGAGCCCGATCGATTCGTTCCACTGGACCCAGCGGAATCCCGCGAGCCACTGCACGCGGCCGTCGGTCGGAATCCGGCGGTTGATTTCGAAGCTCTGCAGTTCGCTCGACATGGCGGCGTCGACCTCGTTGAGCGGAGTGATCGGGGAGCAGCAGAGCAAGTCCTCGGCGAAGGCGTATCCGCCGTCGGTTCCCGGCAGCGACCGTGCAGCGGTGAAATCCTGCACGCGAAAGTAATTGAACTCGATCGCGCCGTGGTCGCCGGTATGTCGAAAGATCGTGAACCGCGGCCCGGCGGCCATGCCGCTTTGGAGGTCCCGGGCGTCGAGTGCGGTTTCCGGCGAAGGGCCAGCGATGGAATCGAACAACGGCGCGCCCTGGGGGGCGTCTCGCCAAAGGAGCAGTGCATCGACACGGCCAGTCCAGGCCGGGCACTGGTCGAGCGGGTCGAGCACGCGGCGCGGGATGGGGCAGCAATCATCTGCCCGCACGACCCACGACCAGCCCATGAGCGTCACCACGGCTGCCGCCACGATCGACCATCCTCCAGCACGCATGCCCCACCGGTTCCTTTCTGCCCTATCAGGTTCCCTGCCCATCTTCCCCGTCGCGGCACGATTCCTCGTCCGCCACTGCCAAGATCCCCTCGGCAGAGGGGTATAATCGTCACCTCGTAAGAGGGGGTTTCGGTCTTTCCGGCCTGGACGCACAGTCGGCCCATCCCATACAGCCCGGCCGGCGTTCGCGAGCGGTGCCTCGATCGACCGCCGGGCCGTCGGGCCGCCGGACGGCGAACGGTGGGATCGTCCGCGCCGTTCGCCGCCGGCCTATCGCGGGCCGAACGCCACGGCCCGGACTGGGAGTTCGGAAATCCGCTGCGGGCAGGCGATCACCCTTTCCGCCTGCGGTCGCGACACTCCGGCGGCGAGGCGAGCGTGAACACGATCACCTCCTCCCCCGTCGCGGCGCTGATGTCGTGGTGCAGGTTGATCGTGGGGGTGCCGGTAACATCGTGGACCATCCGTTCGAGCAGCGGGCGGCCGGTCGTCACGAGGTGGCTGCGAAATTGCTTCACGATCTCCGCGCCGCGCCCGTTGTCATCGTTGCGGAGTTCGATGAGCCGCTGCTCCGCCGCCGTAAGCACGCCCTGCAGCCTCACGAAGAGCATGTTGTCGACCAGGTGTGTGTGGACGTGCCGCGGCCCACGGCCCATGTACTCCTGCTGAAATCGCGAGATCGCATCGCAGACCGCTGCCTCGATCTCCCCCTGGGATTTTCGAGGCTGTCCGTCGGTCGCCGGATCCGGTGGTGGCACCATGCTATACCCTTCTTGATGGGGGTGTCTCACGGCACCATTCTTCGGCAGAATACCCCCCTTTAGGGTTAGTTCTTTGCTCGGGGACCGGTCGGGCAGTCTGCGAAAACACCGCAGAACGATCGATCTTCGCAAGACGATCGCACGCAGTGTGTTCGTTTCACCGCTCCAGCCGCAGTGTCTCCGTCGCAGCTCGCGTCATCGCCATGCAACGACACAACCTCGGATTGTTCCCAATCGCGGACAACGTCTCCCGCTGACAACGTCTTCTTCACAGCATCGCAGAACTCGTTCTGACAGCGGATCGCTCCGCTTCGCCGCCGATTGTCAGCGGAAACATGCACCGCACGATGGTGGAACAGCTCACCGTTCCCTCAATTGCCGAAACTTCTTGAATTGCCTGGATTGCCCAGATAGAATGCGGTCGTCGAATGGATCGGAAGGCCGACAGGCGGGCCGGTTCGAGCGGCACAGTAAGGAACACTGACGGAAGACGAGTCGAGGGGCAGTTCGGCGAACAGCCGAAAGGTCCGTCGCAGCGTAAGCCGGCGTGAGCGTTTGCCTCGTGGCATCCCCTCCCGCCGGCTTTTTTTATTGCCCTGCGCGACCTCACGACGTCCTGGAACCCTCGGATCCAACGCCATGCCAAACCAGCTTCTGCCCGCAGAAAAGGCGGTTTTCAACCAAGATTGCACTCCAGTTTTCTCCCCCGTGCAGCCGCTCGCCCGCCGGGTGGCGAAGGCCGCCGGCACCTTCGAGCAGGAACGGCTCGGTCGAACGCCTTCACGGGTGACGGTCGTCACCGGACGCGATTGGATGGTGGTCTGCCTCCAGTCGATGCTCGCTCCGCTCGATCGGATCGTGGCCCGCCATTGTGGCGAGACCGCCGCCGAGATCGAGCGGCGGCAGCGTGCCATCGTCGAACGTTCGCTCGACGACCTTCGCGTCTATGTCCACGGCCGCACGGGAATCGAACTCGTCTCCGCGATGGTGAGCATCGACGCGCCGACCGGCAGCGTGCTGACCACCTTCACCACGACGCCGACGGTGGATCTGTTCCTGCTCGGGCAGGGGCTGCCAATGCTCGGCGTCCCGATCGATGCACACGTGCGTGTGGATGGTCCGCACGCACCAGGAGCCGCCGGCATCAACGCCGTCGGCACGACACAACTCGTTCGGAGGGAGCCGTTTGCCATGCCCCACTTCTAGGAAAGGTTTTCGCCATGCTGGTGCTGACAAGGAAAAATCGTGAGAGCGTCGTCATTGCCCGTCCGGAGGATCTCCAGGTGATGCTCGAGATCACCATCCTCGACATCGAGGGAGGAAGGGTCCGCCTCGGCTTCCAGGCCGACAACAAGATGCCGATTCACCGCCGCGAGGTGTGGGACCGCATTTGCAACGGGAACGGGAATGGCAACGGAAACGGGGAGGCGCAGGCCCAACTGGCCGCGATCGCCTCGCGGAACGGGTCGCTCCGCACGAATTCGACCTGATGAAATCGAGGCGACCGGCCCTCACGCCATCTCACCAAGGGGTTGACGCATGAGATCGCAAGGCGAGATCGAGGCGGCTGTCTGCGACGGCATTGCACGGTTTCACCAGGAGTTCATCGGCCGCGGCCCGCGGGACATCCATTCCCACCTGCTCGGCAGCCTGCTCGTCGTGCGGCTCCAGGGGGCGCTTAGCGCGGCCGAGCGGCAACTCATGGCCGCGAGGCCGGGTGGCGACGGGGACGGCTCCGGCGACGGGGAACGGCCGGTGATGGGCAACGAGTCCGGAAACGGCCGATCGCTCCTGAAGCAGGTCAGGTCGCACATGATCGCCTCGGGCCGACCGCGGCTCGAGATGATCGTGGAGTCGGCGGTGGGCGTGAAGTTGGTGAGCGTGCATCACGACATCTCGACCGTCACGGGCGAGGAAGTGATCGTGTTCTCGCTCGCCGACACGCCCGCCTGCCGCCCGAAAAAGCGGCCGTGATGTCGATGTGGACCGCCTTGGTTGGCCGGTTTTTGTGCACGTCAAACGTGCTGGTTCGGGGCTGCCCGTAT
>JBIIOJ010000213.1:0-5734 GCA_044337015.1 Pirellulales bacterium | reverse complement strand
GCGGCATTTTCGTGAACCTGCTCGGGCGATGTCGCGCCGAAGAGGACGCTGGTGATCCCGGGCTGTTCGGCCGTCCACGCGAGCACGACGTCGGCGAGCGCGGACCGCAGCCGTTCGGCGACCGGTCGCAACCGATCGACGAAGTCGAGGTTCCGCTGAAACTCCTCGCCGTTGAAGAGCGGGTACTTGTGGCGGCTGTCCGACGCTGGAAACGTCGTTGAGCGGCCCATGTGGCCGGCCAGGAGGCCCTTCATGAGCGGCCAATAGGCGACGACGCCCACCCCGTTGTCGCGGCACCATGGGAGGATGTCCCGCTCGATGTCCCGTTGGAGCATGTTGAAGGGCATCTGGCAGGCCGCGAGCGGACACTCGCCCGCGAAGGTCCGGAGCTCGTCGAGATTCACGTTCGAAACGCCGACGGCCCGCGTTTTCCCCTCTTCGCGGAGCCTCCGCAGTTCGCCTGCTGACTCCGTCAGCGGCACCTGCGGGTCGGGGGCGTGGAGATAGAGGAGGTCGAGATGATCCGTCGCCAGCCTCCGCAGGCTCTCCTCAACCTCTTCTCGCAGTCGCTCCGGCCGTCCGTCGACGCTCTGCCGGCGGGGCGGCGATCTCGCCGCATCGGCCTCCCAGTGAATGCCGCACTTGCCGGCGATCGCCACGCAGTCCCGCTGCGTGCCGCGGCGGCGCATCGCCGCCGCGATCGCGGTCTCACTCTCACCCCGCTCCCCGTAGCAGTAGGCCGTGTCGAGATGGAGGATGCCGGCTTCGAGGGCCGCTTCGACCGTCGCGACGGCAGCCTCGCGGCCCACTCCCTCGCGGGTCATCCCCGCCAGGGGCCAGCAGCCGAGGCCGAGCGGCCCGATGCGCACGCCAGACGAGCCGAGTTCGCGAGTCGATTCGTTCATGAGGCTCGTTTCATTCGACATTCAGACGGTCGCGAGGAAACGCCCCGTGCGAAGAAACGACACGATCTGCCGCGCCGCGTCGCGTCGGATGAGCAGGGCCGAGTGCATGCAGGGAATCGTGACGTGCTCGTGGGGCACGTCGGGCCGGGTGCTCTCCTCATGAACGAGCAGATCATACCCTGCGGCGATCACTCCGACCTCGACGTCCATCGGCATGCCGAGCGAATGCACCAGGCCGGTCCCGCCGCTCGACAGTTCGCGAACCGGAGGGCTCCAGCCGCCGACGAACGGTTCGAGCCGGCGTGCCACGTCGGACCCGCGATTGGGCGGAGCGAGCATGACCCAACGGTGGAGCCGGCGCGGTTTGAACCGGTCGAGGGCCGCCCGGGCGACGATCCCTCCCATGCTGTGCGTGACGAGGTGGAGCGGCGTGGTCGTCTGCTCGGTGTCGAGGCGTTCCAGCGTCGCGGCGAGCCTGTCGGCGGCGACCGTGAGGGAACGTCGGAATGTGGGGTAGCCCCAGTTGAGCGTCTCGAAGTCATCGGCCTGAAGTCGCCGCGAAAGGAGCGAGAGATGCACGCGATGCGCGAGGTACCCGTGCACGAGCACGACGAGCGGCCGCGGGTCGTTGTTTTCCTTCACGGGGTCGCCCCCCGGGACGCTCATGGGCCCGTCATGGCACCGGGCGGAGGGCCCGCGGGAGCAGGGCGGGCCGTAGCCGGCCGAACCGGCGCGGGGCAGCAGTCGACGGGGCAGACATCGTGGCTGGCCGGCATGCCGCCGATCGCCACCCGCTCGGGAAGCTGCCAGACCCGTTCCGCAATGAGTTCGCGGACCATGCCGACGAACTCGGGATCCGTGCCGACGGTCGCGGCCCGCTCCATCGCGACGCCGAGTTCTCCGCAGAGTGCGGCGGCCTCCGTGTCGAGGTCGTAGAGCACCTCCATGTGGTCGGAGATGAAACCGATCGGCGCCACGACCAGCCGAGTCTCACCGGCGGCCGCGAGCTCGCGAATCGCGTCGCAGACGTCCGGTTCGAGCCAGGGCTGTCCTGGGGGGCCGCTGCGGCTCTGGTAGACGAGCTTCCATCGGCAAAGCCCCGCCCGTTCGGCGACGAGCCGGGATGCCTCGGTGAGTTGTTGGACGTAACGGCTGCCGTCGGCCATCGACTTCGGAATGCTGTGCGCGGTGAAGAGGACCATGGTTTCCCGCAGACGATCGGGCAGCCTTCCCTCGCCGGCGGCGTCGAAGCCCGCGTCGCGGTCGAGGCGGCCGATCGCGGCGAGCACGTTCCTCGCCATGGGGTGGACGAATCCCGGGTGGTTGAAGAACACTCGGATCTTGTCGATCTGGGGCGCCTCCGCGCCGAGAGGACCGCATGCCGCGGCGATATTTTCCCGGTATTGCCGACAGCCCGAGTAGCAACTGAAGCCACTGGTCACGAAGGCGATCGCCCGCTTCACGCCCGCGGCGGTCATCTCGCGAATCGTGTCGGGCAGCATGGGGTGCCAGTTGCGATTGCCCCAGTAGACAGGCAGATCGGGCCCGTGTTCTGCGAGTTCGGCCCGCAGCGCGTCGATGAGCGCCCGGTTCTGGTCGTTGATAGGGCTTTTCCCGCCGAAGTGGTGGTAGTGCTCGGCCACCTCGAGCATCCGCTCACGCGGAACGTTCCGTCCCCGGAGGACGTTTTCAAGGTAGGGGATGACGTCGTCCGGGCCCTCGGGCCCGCCGAACGACACGAAGAGCACCGCGTCGTAGCTGCACTGTAACGCAGGGGGTTGCATCGCCGAGATTTACATCACCGAGGATTGCTGCAGGGCCGGGGAACCGTCGGAGGGCAGACCAGCTGAAGTGACCCCACGGGGATTCGAACCCCGATTACCGCCGTGAAAGGGCGATGTCCTAACCATTAGACGATGGGGCCCTGGTCATGCTCACTCGTGATCCGGTTCACCCGTCGACCCGGGATTCGAGTTCACATGGCCCTTGGAGATGCTGGCCTTGCAAATGCTGTCCGGGCATTCCACCCGTTTTGACGGCGTTCGCACCGGGTCCGTCGCCCGACTTTCCGCTCTGCGGAGCGGGCGGGCTTGCGTTTTCCTCGTCACGCGATTGGTCGATCGCCTCGGCGGCAGCATCCGTCGGAACGTCTGCGCCGATCTTGCCACCCACCATCGAGATGGCATCGAACACCTCACGGCGATGGACAGGAACCTCCTTGGGCGCCTCGACGCCGAGTCGCACCTTATCGCCACGAATCTCGACAACGACGATCGTGATGTCGTTGTTGATGACGATGCACTCGTCTTTTTTCCGCGACAGAACGAGCATGGACCGATCCCTGGTTTCCGCACTCCTGCGCGCGGCTTACATATCAAACTCTAAGGGTTTTGGGTCTGCCGTCAAGCTTTTCGCCCGGTTTTTCGAGGGTTTTCCACCGGCCTTGGGAGGACAGTTGGGCCAAGCATCCGGCAAGAAAACGCTGAAAATCCAGATGTCGCGGCCGCGGCGGCGGCCGCTTGTTGGATTTCGGAGGAAACCTATACTCCACTCATTCCGGCCCGCGACCCATCCCCAGTCGACCCTTCCTCTCGGACGCCGATGAAAGCCTGGCTTTCGAACCTGTTTTCAGCCGTTTCGACGGTAATCGAGGGGATGCTCGTGACCCTGAAGGTTTTCTCGGGCACGTACGACCCAAAGCGAAGGACGTTCACGGAGCAGTTCGAGTATCCGGAACTTCCCGTGCCGGTCGCGGCCCGATACCGGGGGTTCCATCGCTACGACCTCACCACCTGCATCGCCTGTGACCAGTGCTCGAAGGCGTGTCCCGTCGATTGCATCTACATCGGCAAGGAGCGGGTGCCAAACGGCAAGGGCTTCATGGTGACGGGCTTCACGATCGATTACTCGAAGTGCATGTTCTGCGCGCTGTGCGTCGAGCCGTGTCCGGTGGATTGCATCTTCATGGGGTCGAGTCACGACCTCAGCTGCTACAGCCGCGACGGAACGATCGTCGATTTCGCCCGGCTTCCCGTTGAGGTCGCCTGGGGCCGCGCGACGCTCAACCCGACGGCCGTCGCCGCGAGCAAGGTGATCGTCGAGCCGGTTCACGGCGGCCCGAACCAGTAATTCATTGACCAGTCGGCCAATTCGAACGGTCGTTCAACAAGCCCGCTCCAAGCATTCGAATCCAACATGGATCCCGTCCTGATCGCCGGCTACATCGCGCTGTTCGTCGCCGTCGGCGCGGCGTTTCTGTTCGTGAACCTGCTGCTCGGCTGGCTCCTCCGTCCGGCCGCCCCGAACACCGAGAAACTCGAGGTCTACGAGTGCGGCGAGCCGACGATCGGTTCGAGCTTCGTCCAGTTCGACCTGCGTTTCTACGTGGTGGCGCTCCTGTTCATCATCTTCGACGTCGAGGTGGCGTTGTTCTTCCCGTGGGCAACCGTGTTCGGGAAGGCGACGCAGCTGAGTGATCCGACGCTCGTGACCGTCGTGGAAACGGCGGATGGCGCATCAGTTTCACCTGCGGCCGACGGTCTTTTGAAGGAGCTCGGGTTCCGTGATGCTGTGCCACCCGCGGATGGGCTGCCCGCGGACGGTGCGACGCCGGCGGCTCAGGCTGCGGCCATGCGTTCCGACATCGCCCGGACGGGCCGTCAGCTCGCTGGCACGGCACTCCTCGACATGGCCGGATTTTTCGCCGTCTTGCTCGTCGGGTTCGCCTACGTCTGGCATCGCGGCGACCTCGACTGGGTGAGGGCGGTTTCAGCCCAGCGAGGCAGCACGGCGACGAATCCAAAGTCCGTGGCGGCGTCGGGGGCGGGCGTGGCGGCCGGCTCGAGGCCCATCCTGACGAGTTGAATTCACGCCGCGGTTGTGCCGCCGGCGTTCCGCATTCCTGCAACGCTGAATCCCCCGCAACACCGGACGCAAACCGAGGAACCCGAAATTATGCAAGGCCCTTCGTTCCTCGCTTCCCTTGAGTCGGCTTGCCCGGGCGCGGTCGTCGAACGAAATCTGGAGGCGATCGATCCGTGGATCGAGATCGCCGCGGATCGGGTGGAGCCTGTATGCCGCTGGCTGAAGCACTCGAGCGATCCCGCCTTCGACTCGCTCGAATGCATCACGGCGGTCGATTGGTTCGAGCCCGACCCGAAGAAGGCCGCCAAGGTCAGCTGGCAGCCCCACCTCGAACTCGTCTACCACCTCTGGAGCACCGCCGCCAAGGCGAGCCTCGTGCTCAAGGTGAAGCTCCCGAGGTGGCGGAACGACGTGGTCGGGGAGCTGCCGGAAGTGGCGAGCGTTTGCGGGGTCTGGCGGACGGCTGACTGGCACGAACGGGAGGTCTACGATCTTTCGGGCGTCGCGTTCACGGGCCATCCCGACCTGCGCCGAATCCTCTGTCCTGAGGACTGGGTCGGGTATCCGCTCCGCAAGGACTACGAGCAGCCGATCGAATATCACGGCATTCGCGGACGCTGATTCTCCCGGAGAACGACAGATGGACCAACGTGGCGGGGCTTCCCGCGTTTCCCTGCTCGACGACCCCCGGCTCGATGACCAGCGTGTCATCGAGTTCGACGTCCGCACCGACGAGATGCTCGTCAACATGGGCCCCCAGCATCCGAGCACGCACGGCGTGCTCAGGCTGGTGCTTCGGACCGACGGGGAGATCGTTTCTGAGGTCGAGCCGCACATCGGCTACCTACACCGGTGCGCTGAGAAAATCGGTGAAAATCTCACGCACAGGCAGTGGATTCCCTACACCGACCGGATGGACTACCTGGCCGCGATGAACATGAACCTCGGCTGGGCCCTGGCCGTCG
>JBIIOJ010000212.1:0-5766 GCA_044337015.1 Pirellulales bacterium | reverse complement strand
GGATTGCGCAGCGAAGTCTGCATCCGAGCGAGCGAAGGACAGGATGTCCGTAGCGAGCGTCCGGCGAGCGGCATACGGGCAGCCCCGAACCCAGCAGAGTCGACGTGCCGAAAAACCGGCCCGTGAAGTTCAGCCCCGTGCGACGTGCACGAGCATGTCGGCGGCCGCGTCCACCTCGTCGAGGTCGATCCACTCGTCGGCCGTGTGGGCCTGCGCGATGGAGCCGGGGCCGAACACGACGCATGGAACACCGGCCGCCGCGAAGACGCTCGCGTTGGTGCCGTAGCGGGCGGCGATTCGCTTCGGACGCCTGCCGATCGCCTTGCCGGCGGCGAGCAGGGCCGCGGCGGAAACCCCTGCCGCATCCTCGGGGAGGCCCGAGCTTTCGAGGAACGGCTCCTCGTGCTCGACCCGCGAATCCCGGCCGAACGGAGCGACGGCGGCCGCGATGCGTTCGATCACCTCGGACCTCGCGTCCTGCGGCGACTCGCCCGGCACGACGCGGCGGTCGATCTCGAGCACGACGAGATCGGGCACGAGGTTCACGCCCGTGCCGCCGTGGACCGTACCGACGCTCAGGGTCGGCGGGCCGCAGGGATGGCCGGGGAAGCGGGCGAGCAGTTCCTTCGCAAGCGACTCGATCGCGAGGACGGCGCGGGCCGCAGGGTAGATCGCGTTGTCGCCTTCCTCGGGGAAGGCGCTGTGGCAGGCACGGCCGTGGACGAGGATTCTCCAGCGGATCGCCCCCTTGTGGGTCGTGACGACGTCGAGCGACGTCGGCTCCGCCACGATCGCATCGGCGGGTTGGACGGGGAGGAGCCGCCGCGCGTGCTTCTCTCCTTCCGACAGGGCGGACGGGTCGGCGGGCGTCGTCCAGAGCCGGGCGACGGCCTTCGCGCCAGTGAAGCCGAACTCCTCGTTGACCGTCGCGGTGAAGACGACGGGGCGATGCCTGCCGCCGGTCGCCGCAAGACGGTCGAGCGCGACGAGCATCGACGCCATGCCCCCCTTCACATCGCAGGCGCCTCGACCGTAGAGCCGGCCGTCGCGGACCGTCGGCGTGAAGGGCTCGATCGTCATCCCCTCGACGGGCACGGTGTCCTGATGCGCGTCCCAGAGGAGCACCGGGCCGTCGGCCGGTCCCTCGGGCGGGTCGAGACGGGCGACGACGTTGTCGCGGCCGGGTGCTACCGGCTGCCTCGCCCAGGGGATGCCCGCTGCCGTGAACCGCTGCACGAGGTGGTCGGTGACCCGCCCCTCGAGATACTCGGGGCCGGCGACGATGCGGCCCATCGGGTTGACGCTCGCCCGCCGAACGAGGTCCGCGAGCGTGGCAACGTGGTCGGGCATGAGGTCAGCGGAGCTCCCGGTCGAGAAAGACGTAGCCGAGGGCATCCATGAAGGCCCTCTGGCGGTTGTCGGCGGCGCCGCCGTGACCACCCTCGATGTTCTCGTAGTAGAGCACAGGCGCGCCGATCGCGAGCAGACGTGCCGTCATTTTCCTGGCGTGGCCCGGATGGACGCGGTCGTCGCGGGTCGAGGTCGTGATGAGCACCGGCGGGTAGGGCCCCTTCTTCTCCGCGACGAGGTGATACGGGGAGAATCCGCTGATGAACGACCACTGCTTGGGATCGTCGGGGTCGCCGTATTCGTCCATCCAACTCGCCCCGGCGAGCAGCTTGTGGTAGCGGCGCATGTCGAACAGCGGCACCTGGCAGACCACGGCCCCGAAGAGATCCGGCCGCATCGCGAGCATGTTGCCGACGAGGAGGCCGCCGTTGCTGCCCCCCTTGATGCCGAGGTGCTTTGGCGACGTCACCTTCCTCGCGACGAGATCCTCCGCCACCGCGATGAAGTCTTCGTAGGCCCTCGGCCGTTCGGCCTTGAGGGCCGCCTGGTGCCACCTCGGGCCGAACTCACCGCCGCCGCGGATGTTGGCGATCGCGTACACCCTGCCTTTCTCGAGCCAGGCCGCGCCGGCGATCGGCTCGTAGCCAGGCACGAGCGGGATCTCGAATCCGCCGTAGCCGTAGAGCAGAGTCGGCGTCGAGCCGTCCATGGGAAGCGTCGCCGGCCCGATCTGGAAATAGGGGATCCGCGTCCCGTCCTTCGACACCGCCTCGTGCTGGCTCACCCGGAGCCCCGTCGCATCGAAGAAGGTGGGCGACCGCTTGAGCGGCTCGCTCGTCCCGTCGCCGACGTGGCCGAACGAGAGCGACTGCGGCTCGAGCGAACTGGCCGTCACGAGAAGAAAATCGTCACTCTCGAGATCGTCGACGGGGATCGCCGAGGCCGTGCCGTTTTCCGGCACGCCCGGCAGCGGCTCGCGATGCCACCTGCCGTCGCGGAAGGTCATCGCCGCCACGCGGCTGCGTACGTTGTCGAGCGTGGTGACGAGCAGGCTCGTGCGGGTCGGAGCGGCCGCGACGAGCGAGGACCGTTCGGTCGGCTCGAAGAGCGGCTCCATGACCCGCTCTCCGGCGAGGAACTTGTCGAAGGGAATCGCCAGCAGCGAGCCGGCCCGGAAGGTCTCGTCCGCGGGCCGCCAATCGGATCGCAGTTCGAGGAAGAGCCACTCGCGGTGGATCGTGGCGATGGCGTCGTCGGGCTTGTCGATCCGCAAGAGCTTCCCCTCCCGCCGGAAGAAGAGCTCGCTGGAGTAGAACGTGACCTGCCGCAGGACGAACTCCCGCTCGAAGCCGGGCGTCGGGTCCCGCCAGGCCATGATGCTCATGTCGTCGTGACGCCCCTCGAAGACGGTGGTCGCGTCGGAGAGCGACGTGCCGCGGGTCCACTCGCGGACCGTCCGCGGGTAGCCGCTGGCCGTGAGCGACCCCGGCCCGAAGTCGGTCGCCACGAACAGGCTGTCGGCGTTTCGCCACGCCACGCGGCTCTTCGCCTCGGGCAGCGTGAAAGCCTTCTCGTCCTCCGCGACGAACATCTTCCGCTCGAGATCAAACTCCCGCACGACGTCGGCATCGGCGCCGCCCCTCGACAACGCGACGAGGCAGCGGCGATCCTCCGGTTCGAGCACGGTCGCACCGTGCCAGACCCAGCCGACACCTTCGTGCGCCGCGAGCTTGTCGAGGTCGAGCACGGTCTCCCAATTCGGGCTCTGCGTGCGATAGCTCTCGAGCGTCGTGCGGCGCCAGAGCCCCTTCGGATGCTCGGCATCCCGCCAGAAGTTGTAGAAGCGGTCGCCGATCTTCGCGACCATCGGGATCCGGTCCTTGGAGTCGAGGATGGAGCGGATCCTCGACTCGAACGCCGCGAAGTCGGGCGAGCCGGCAAGCGTTCCGGTGGATTCGGCGTTCCGGGCGCGGACCCACTCGAGCGGCTTCTCGCCGGTCACGTCCTCGAGCCAGAGAAAGGGATCGTCCATAGGACCTCGATCGTCGGCCGCCACTCCACCCGCGGACGGGAGCAGCAGCCCGCAGGCGGCCACGACGGCCACCTTCAGGACTCCCGCCGCGGCGGGCCGACCGCTCCGTCGCCGCAGCGAGATCATAGCGCCGCGATCGCCTTTCTGAGCTTCGCGTCGACGCAGTCGAGGAAGGCCTGCGTCTCGAGGAACGGCTGGCCGGGACCGACGAGAATCGCGAGATCCTTCGTCATCTTCCCCTCCTCGACCGCCTCGATGCAGACCCGCTCGAGCGTCTCGGCGAAGCGGGTCACCGCCGGCGTGCCGTCGAGCTTGCCGCGGTGGGCGAGCCCACGGGTCCAGGCGAAGATCGACGCGATCGGGTTCGTGCTCGTCGGCTTGCCCTGCTGGTGCTGCCGGAAATGGCGGGTCACCGTGCCGTGGGCCGCCTCGGCCTCGACCACCTTCCCGTCGGGCGTCATGAGCACGCTCGTCATCAACCCCAGCGACCCGAAGCCCTGGGCCACGATGTCGCTCTCCACGTCGCCGTCATAGTTCTTGCAGGCCCAGATGTAGCCGCCCTCCCACTTGAGGGCGCTGGCCACCATGTCGTCGATGAGACGGTGCTCGTAGCTAAGCCCCTTCGCCGCGAACTCCGCCTTGAACTCGGCGTCGAAGATCTCCTGGAAGATGTCCTTGAACCGGCCGTCGTAGGCCTTGAGGATCGTGTTCTTCGTGGAGAGGTAGACGGGATAGTTTCTCGCGAGCCCGTAGCGGAAGCTCGCGCGGGCGAAGTCGCGGATCGAGTCGTCGAGGTTGTACATCGCCATCGCCACGCCCGGCCCCGGAAACTCGAAGACCTTGAACTCCATCGGCTTCGAGCCGTCGGCCGGCGTGAAGGTGAGCGTGAGCGTCCCCTTCCCCGGGATGCGGGTGTCGGTCGCACGGTACTGGTCGCCGTAGGCGTGGCGACCGACGATGATCGGCTTCGTCCAGCCGGGCACGAGCCGGGGAATGTTCTTGATGATGATCGGCTCGCGGAAGATCACGCCGCCGAGGATGTTGCGGATCGTGCCGTTGGGGCTCTTCCACATCTGCTTCAGGCCGAACTCCTTCACCCTCGCCTCGTCGGGCGTGATCGTGGCGCACTTCACGCCGACGCCGCACTCCTTGATCGCGTTCGCAGCGTCGACGGTGACCTGGTCGCCAGTCGCGTCGCGGTTCTGGATGGAGAGGTCGTAGGACCGCAGGTCGACCGCGAGGTGGGGAAGGATCAGCTTCTCCTTGATGAACTGCCAGATGATCCGCGTCATCTCGTCGCCGTCGAGTTCGACGACGGGCCCCTTCACCTCGATCTTGGTGGAAATGAGTATCGCTCCTTGCTGGGTGCGGCGGCGTGTGGGTGAGAGGCCGCATTATCCGCCGAACGAGTCCAGCGTCCACCCGTCAGCCTGGCAGTTCCAGAAAGCCCGTCAGAGGACAGCCCATGATCCCGCCCGCCACGGAGGCCCGATGGGTTGATGCCCGGTCCCGAAGCCCCCGCAGGAGACCGCATCGGTTCCGCTTTAGGGAAACCGCTCCGGGGCACTTGATGGAGGCCGCATTGCCGCCGTGGGAGCGGACGCATCGTCGCTACGGTGAGGATACACCTGATGCTCCTCAACGTCCGCTCCCCCGGCGTTCAGCATCGAAGTGCCTGCGTGACCCATTCAGTGCAACGCTTGACCGGTTCGGGGCTGCCCGTGCCCAGGAGCCGGCGTATGCAGACAAGCGAAGCAAGGATTGCGGAGCGAAGTCTGCATCCGAGCGAGCGAAGGGCAGGATGCCCGAAGCGAGCGTCCGGCGATGGGCACGGGTAGCCCCGAACCCAGCACGTTCGACGTGCACAAATCCGCTACAGCACGCAGAGCGCACCTACGCCGCGTAGCGGAGGTTGCGGAAGTCGGCCTCGTAGAGCGAGTGGATCTTTTCGCGGAGATCCGGGGAGAGGCGGTCGGCGGCGTCGCCGGAGCGGGTGACGTTGAATGCCGGGATGCTCGCGAGATCGCCTTCCTCGGTGAAGACCGTCCGCAGGCCCTCGGCGAGCCGCTCCATTTGGACGAGGTCAGCGTAGGGAACACGCCCGAGCCGAACGACGTTCGACTGGAGGTCGAAGTGCTTGTCGAACGAGGTGCCGTGCCGACGCAGGCCCTCGACGAACGATTCGAAGGAGATGACGCCCTGGAGCGTCTCGGTCACGACGCGGTGGGGGGTCTCCGCGTCGCCGGGCAGCTTCGGCAAGAGCAACTGCCTCACTTTCGCGCGGTAGAAGGCGAGCCTGCGAAACCGTTTGGCGTAGCGGCGGACCTGCTGGCCGTAGCCGGAGAGGCAGCGGCCGTAGGGATTCCGGACGACCGTGAAGAAGC
>JBIIOJ010000211.1:0-5799 GCA_044337015.1 Pirellulales bacterium | reverse complement strand
GACCGGTCTGCGCTGACGAGACAAATCCGGCCTTGAGCGTGGATAGGAAGCTCTTCGGCACCTCCACGATCGGGTCGCATCCAGCCAGATCAGCTCCGGCGGCTGCTCCTCATGATCCGCCCCGCTCGGCCGACGCTTGCCGAAGTGCCATTGGCCGACCTATCCTTGGCCGTCTCAGCCGCGAGCCGCGCGATGATCGGCGCGAAGTGACGGACGCTCTCGCCGTGGAAGGCGGGCTGGGCGATCCGCCGCTGCCGCTTCCAGAAACTGCCGCCGCTCGTGAGCATGCCGTTGCCGAGCACGATGCGAACGGCGTCGAAGGCGGGCGTGTGCTTGTCGTAGTTGTCGATGTTGTCGAGCAGCACGTGGCGGACAATCGCCGGATCGGAGACGAGGTGCCCCCGCGCGAGCCCGATCTTGAGCGGCACCACGCCTCCCTGACGTGAGCGGCGGACGAACTCGCCGAGAGGATCCGCGGCGAGCGCGGCGAGATCGCCGCCGATCAGCCGCGTGAGGATGCTCGGCATCCAAAACCTTTCGTGTCGCGTTGCACTACGGAACGACGTTCGATCAGAATCACTTCGTTCTGCGCCGGCTGGAGGAAAGACAACCCGAGCCCGCATCGTATCGCACAACCCCTGCTCGTGTGAATGAAGACCATTCCGTCCGCCTCTCCATCCGCCTCGAATCGCCCGCGCTCCGGCACGCTCGAGGAATTCCTCGCCCCCGAGGACATCGTCCCGCTGCCCGCGCTCACGGATGAAGCGTGGAACGCCATCCGGCGGGTCGCCGGCCGCGCGCTCGCCTGGCGGTTCTGCACGCTCCGCAATCTGTGGGTGCATCGCGGGCAGTTCGAGGCCGATGCCTTCGGCTTTGCCTGGGGCGGGATCTACCGCACGCTCCTGGTCGGCTCGATCGTCGCCACGTCGTATCGCAACGAGGGACTGTCTCGCGCTGGTGAGCGGATTCAGGGCACGGGCGATTTCTTTCGGGGCGGGTTCGCGCTCCCCCGCTCGTCTGCCGAGTTCCGCGAGATCGCCAGTATCGTCAACCTCCGGCATCACGTGGCGGGCGTGGTGGTGCCGCATGCCGACGGCGGCTACCGCGTGATCGACGGCTACGAGGCCGACTATGCCTACGTCGCCACCGCCTTCATCGAGGCGATCCGCCGTGGCATGGCCGCCTGCGGACTGCCACCCGAGAGCCCGCGCGGCCGCAGGCTCAGCGAGCAGGTGTGCACGGTGCTCTACCAAGTGGCAGGCCTTACGGGACTGCGGCGCGTTCCCCGCGACCTCGCCGCGCACGAGCGGTTTCGTGATGCCTACGACCGACATCTCAGAGACCGGCCCGCGTCGGCGCGGGTGCAGCGGATGGGCCGCGAGATCGCCCGCCGAATCGTGCCGGTCACGGCGTCGTACGCCGACGAGACGGTCCGCAACCACGTCCGTCGCCACTTGGATCCGGAGACGGCCGCCTATCTCTTTCCGGAAGGCACCGGTGCCGACCTGGAGGTGCAGCGGGAGGAGTGGGGGCGGCGGCTCAGCATCCGCAAGCCGATCGAGGGCATCCGGGCTCGCTCAGCCGCCCGCGATGCCGTCTGGAGCCGCCCCGACGTGGCGGCGCTCCGTCGGGCCTACGAGCAGGCCGCTTCCGACAGCACCGACGACCGGCTCATCGGCGCGATCCTCCTGCATGCGCTCGACGCCGCTGGCGAAGACGATCGCCCGCTCGAGCGTCGGACGATCGACCTGGCCGCCGGCGAGACGCTCATCCGCCAGGGCGAGACGCTGGGGGAGATGTATGTCGTGCTCTCCGCTACCGCGCCGCTCGTCGTGCTGCGGCGCGCGGAGGCCGGGGCGGAGACCCGGCAGGTGGCCACGCTCGCCGCGCCGATCGTGCTCGGCGAGATCGGCATGTGGCGCGGCCAACCGGCCGTGGCCACGGCGCTCTCCCGCGAGCCCAATCGCCTCGACGTGCTGGTGATCGACGCCGAACGATTCGAGTCTCTGAAGCAGGAGCCCGGGTTCCGCGCGGCCACCGCCGCCGAGGTCCAGCGGCGGCTGGCGCTGAACATGTCCCTCACGGGCTCGTTGCTCGAGGACACGGCGGCCCGGACGGGCGACGCCAGGCTGGCCTCGATCGCGCAGCTCTTCCGCTATCTCACGGGAGATTCCCACGTCGCGCTCGACGCGGTCATGGATCTTCCCGACGACGCCACGCCGGTGGAGTGTGTCGAGGCCCTCCGACGACAGGTCGATGCGGCAATCGCCGCGGGGGGGCTCCCACCCGACCTCGTCCGCTACCTCCAACAGGTCGTCACCACCATCGGCTGAACCTTCTCGCACCTTTTCCGAAAGGCTCATTCCGAGGCGGCCAGACGCCGTTCCGTGGCCACGTACTCGGGGCAAGCTTCGAGGAGGGTGGATTCCGTGAGGCCAAAGTCGGCAAGCCCATAGCGATGTGGAGCATGGCGGCTTTGGGGATTGTCGGTGAGACAGCGCTGCACGGCGTCACCCGTCGCGGCGTCCCACGCGAGGCCCGCTCGCTCGTAGATGCCGCGCACGGTGTTGATCGGATCCTTGACAAGAGACTTGTAGTGCACATGAATGACGCGACTTGGATACTGCTCGGCCGCATGAACGGCCGCCCGGGTATCGCGGGCCAGCGCATGGGCGACATCGCGGCCGTCCGCGCCGGGATCCCACGTGTCGCTGAACACCGACCGCATCGCCATCGTGAGGCTGCAGAGCGACCCTGCGACCTCACGGATGTCACGGTACGTCTGGACGAAGATCGCGGTGGGCAGCAGTTTGGCCAGCGTCGCCAGCCGAGGGGCATGAAGTGGACACTTGAGCACCCAGTGCCGATTCGTCATGCCGCCGTCGAGCAGATGAAGGAGCGCAAGATGCTCGCCATAGGCTCGGTCCCAGTCGCTCTCCGTCCGCCGTTCGAGCCAGTCGCGGTAGCCGTCCACGCGCCACTGCATGGGAAACGCGTGGGTGATCAACGAGGCCATCGTCATCCAGTGGCATTCCTCCGCGCCCATTGGATCCGTGTCGTGGATGCCCACGAGGTAGGGGGCGAGTTGCTTCGCCATCGTGACTTCGTCGATGGCGTTCTCGCGACGGACGCTCGCTGAGCGGTTGCCTGGTTTTTTGATCGGCACCATGAGCGGATATGCCGACTCCCAGTAGAGCAGCGGCCGGGCCGCGGGGTCGGCCGCCATGAGTCGGTGCAGCAGCGTGGTGCCGGTGCGGTGCATTCCCACGACGAACACCGGTGGACGAGCCGGCCGCAGCAGATCGCCCGGGCCTGGGGCGGCGGCCCCCCCAGACCTCTTCCATGCAGAGCCGTGTGACAAGCTGCCGAGCGAGCGTCAGCATGGCGCCGTTGCGGCCCAGCGGACTGAGCCGGGCGTCGGCGTGCAGGCTGTGGAGCAGCGTGTCGAGCGGCTCTCGATACGCAGACCCGAGAAACCCACTTCGTCCGGTGATGTCGAGGGCTCTTCGCTCGATGGCCGCTCGCTCCAGCGGAACGGTCGCCCCGAGTCGCTCGGCGAGCCAGCAGGTTGCCCACGTCAAACGGTAGGCGAGCGGCCTGCGGTACGGCACGAGGGCGGGCGCTGTGGACATGCAACCAGCGAAGGGGAAGCGAGGGCGGGGTGAGTTCAAAGCCAGATGGGTGGAGAGCCTGCGGGCCGAGGAACGCCCGTGCGAAGAAAACCATCGACTCTCAACCGAGCCTTTGCCCGCGAGGGTACCAGATCCATGCTGCCTCGGGGCAACTATGACGCCGCACGGTCGGCCCAGGGCCGCCGATGTTTCCCAGTGCCGATGTTCCCCAGTACAGGTCCAGAACACCGCCAGGTCGCCCAGATCTGGTGGCTGTCACCTTTTGCAGGATGAAGAAAATCGTGATGGCAACGCGCTCGAGTGTCATGCGGGGGCCGAGACGGTAGGCTCACGCGGGTTCTGAAACGCGAAAGGACATCGATGAGCGAGACGATCATAGCCGGCTGCCTTGCCACGCTCGGTGCGCCGCCCGACGGCGGCCTCCCCGGGCTCCTCTCGCGGACCACGCTGGATCGGTTTGAACTGCTGCAGACGCCGGAGCTCTGGGGGCACGATCCCGCCGACAACTCGTACTGGCTTGCCGCCGGAGGCACGGCTCCGCTGCCCGCCGCCAGCGGCCGCTTGCTCGCCGCGATCGAGGAGATCATCGCGGGTGCCGACCGGCTGATCGACATCGCGTCACTGGAGCCATTCGCCTCCGGCGAGTTTGCCACCGCGATCCGGTGTGGACTAACGCGGGCCGCAAGGCGCGGTCATCCGCTGACCGTCCGCATCATGTTCGGCCGCCATCGGTTCGTGACGCAGACCGACGCCGATTTCGAGGCGGCGATCCGCGACCTCACGGCCGGCCTGCCCGCCGACAGCGCGATTCGGCTGCACGCCTGCCGGATGGAAACCTCGAACGACCAAAAGCGACCATCGTGGAACCACGCGAAGATCGTGGCGGCCGACGGCCGCGAGGCGCTCGTCGGGGGCCACAACCTCTGGCACGCCGACTACCTCGGCTTCGCGCCGGTGCACGATCTCTCGATGCGCGTCACGGGCCCCGCCGCCCGCGAGGCGCACGCATTTCTCGACCTGCTCTGGGACTGGGCGGGCCGACAACTCGCAACGCCCTCCGAGATCGGCAGCCTGCACGCCATCCGCTGGGCCGGCGGCCACATCGAGCCGGCAGGGCCGCCACCTGCAGTCGCCCTCGCCGCACCGGTGGAGGGAGCGACTTCCGTTCTCGCGGTCGGCCGCCTCGGCACGGGCGTGAGCGCCGATCCACGGGTCGCGAACGTGGGCGCAGCGGTCGCGGCGATCGCGTTTCGGCAGGCGCGGTCGAATATCCGGATCAGCCAGATGGATTTTGGCTTTCACTGGGAAGGCGTCAACTTCTGGTCGGCCGACGTCGTGGCCGCCCTCGCCGACGTGCTCACTGATCCCGCTCGGAGCGTCACCGTGCAGATGGTGCTCAGCGAGCCGGGGGCGAAGACCGCCGCGGGCGGGCCGTACTCCTTCGGAACCACGCTCGCCGACATCGTCGCCGAGATGCGCCGCGCGATCGGCGACCGGCGCATGACGGGCCACATGCAGCTCGCGCCGCTGCGGTTCTCGTCATCCGGCGACCGCTGGGAGCACGACGGCACGCAGCTCAAGATCATCAACCATGCCAAGTTCTGGATGGTGGACGACCGCGCATTTCACGTCGGCTGCGACAACCTCTACCCGCACAACCTCCAGGAGTTCGGCTACGTCGTGGAGTCGGCAGACCTGGCCCGCGTGGCACTCGCGGAGTATTGGGATCCGATGTGGACGTTTACGCGCCGCCTGGCGCTGGGCGTCGATCGCTGACGGCGGTTGAGCCCGCACAGTTTGCCAACCCCGCGCAGTCTCTCGGCAATCTCGGCAAGGTCGGGATGCTTTCCGCAGAGTGCTTTATGCAAGACGGGTCTCTGGGCATTGGCTCCGATACCTGACGCAGGAAGGCGTGTATGAGAGGCGCGAACGCGGTTGGGATCGTGATCGTCGGCTGCGCGATCGTCGCATCGCTAGCGGCTGCCGCGCCGGCGGCTCCCGCCGGGGGCGGCCTGTTCGCCCGCGAACAGCCTGATCCGTTCGTCGTGGCCCAGGGCCACGTGAAGCAGGCCCGCGACTGAAGGATAAAGGATAGTCCGGTCAATGGCACCTCCGCACCGGTCTTCCGGCTGATGAGCGACTCGTGAGCCTCGGGAGGAGCGGCCCG
>JBIIOJ010000031.1:0-18740 GCA_044337015.1 Pirellulales bacterium | reverse complement strand
GAGCGAAAGCCCGGAGGGCTGTAGCGAACGTCCGGCGAAGGGACACGGGCGACCCCTCGCCTGCAGCGAGCGTCCGGCGAGCGGCACACGGGCAGCCCCGAACCCCGCAGCGTTGACGTGCCGGAAGAGCGTCGCTGCGAGATTCCGCGTTGGGAAGTTTCACCCCTCACCGCTGGTAGATCGGGAGCGTGCCCTTGTCGAGCTGGAGGATCGTGAGATTCGTGGCGGTCGTGTAGACCGGGCCGATGTAGCCCTGCGGCCAGAAGAGGCCGTCGCGGTCCTTCTGCGCCTCGCCCACGAGCCGCTTCTCCATCTGCACGCGGTAGGTGTCCCACTTCTTGCCGTCCTCGCGATACATGACCTGCGAGTAGTAGAAGTGGGCGTAGTGCCAGTGGCCGAAGCCGTTGTTGGCGATGTTGCCGAGATGCTTCTCGGCGTAGTCGAGCATCCGCGGCACGTGCGTGTCGTCATACTCGCCCGCGTTGAAGAGGCAGGCGATCGCGGCCGCGGAGATCGCCGGACGGCCTCCGCCCCCCTTCGAGCTGTACTGCACGCCGCCGTCGGGCATCGTGCACTTGTGGATGTAGCCGATCGCGCGGTCGATGATCTCCTTCGGCACGGCGATGCCGGCGTTGCGGCAGCCGCGCAGGCCCTGCACCTGCGTGATCGTCGTGGATCCCTCGTCGAAGCCGTTGCCGTCCTTCGCGCTCACGTAGCCCCAGCCGCCGTCGCCGGTCTGCGCGCGGCCGGAGAACTCGACCGCCTTCTCGAGCACGCGGACGAGCTCGTCGCGCCGCCGTTCGTCCTCCTCCTCGCCGAGCACCTGCGAGAGGAAGAGCATCGAGAAGCCGTGGCCGTAGGTGTAGCGGTCGTCGGTCTTGGGGTCGCCGATGAGGCCGTTGGGGCGGGAGCGGCTCACGAGGTAGTCCACCGCCTGCCGAATCGGCTCGGCGAACCGCCCCTGCGTCGTCGTCGATCCCTCGAGGAGCATCGCCGTGCCCGCCAGCGCCGTCATGGCCGTGGGATAGCGGCCTTCGTTCGCCGACCAGCTGCCTCGTCGCGACTGCCTGTTGCGGAGCCATTCGAGCCCCTCGCGAACCACCTCCTCCACGCGACTGCGTCGGCCGGGCTCCTGCTCGGCGGCGGCGTCGGCGAACGCGAGCCGCGGGCAGGCGATCATCACGGCGAGCGAGCAGCCGGCCACCGCGAGCGCTCGGGCCCGCGACCGTGCGGCCGCGGGCATCGAGACGACGTTCGAACACATGGTCGGGTATTTCATGGTCGGCCCGGCGCGGGGAAGGGAATGATCTGTTGCATGAACTGCTCGATCGCCCCCCAGACATCCTTGCCACCGGCCGATTTCCCCGTCGCCTGGTAGGGGGGCCTCGGCGAGATCGAGGAGCCGTCGAACGTGAGCGAGATCCTCTCCGACCCGACCTCCAGCAGCATCCGGTGCCCGGCCGGATCGCCGCTCACTTCGCAGGTGAAGAGCATGTTGGAGTCGAGCGGAAGCCGGTCGTCGGCGTGAATCTCGTGGCCCGTCCGCTTGTCGAGGCAGAGCAGCCCCAGCTTCGGCCGGTCGTCACCCCGCCTCGAATGGACCTGCCTCGCGAACACGAGCACCGGCAGCCCGGTGGGTTGGCCGAGCAACAGGCCGTGCCGCAACACGCTGGCGGGCATCGACCAGAGCGACTCCCCGCTCGTGCGATCGAGCGACCAGACCGATCCCGTCACGACCGGAGTGGCTTCCTCGATGCCCCATGCATGGGGAATGCCCGTGATCGCGCCGAGTCGTTCGATCTCCTGCTGCTCCTCCGTCGTCTCCCGCCTCGCCGCCACGACGATCAGTCGATCGTTCCACGGAAGCACGTGCAGTCCCTCGAGACCGCCGGGCATCTGGTCGAGCGTCCGCGAGAAGATCGTCTTGCCGTCGGCGATCCTCACGAGCGTCATCCGTCCGCGGCCGTCGAGCACGGCGAGTTCTTCCCCGCCCACCATCGTCGCCCTCGCGTCGGCCGGAAAGTCGCCGAGATGCTCACGGCGGCCGGTCGCCGGGTCGAACACGGCCAGCCCCACGCTTGCGACGAGCGACAGCGACGCGGCTCCATTTTTCGTTCCGGCCGCCTGGTCGATCGCGACGAGCCTGCGGCCGCTCGCGCAGAGCCGCTGCTCCCGGGGCGGCAGGTCGCACCGACGCACTTCCCGGCCGTCGACCATCGAGAGCACGACGGCATTTTTGCCATCCCGCGGCAGCACCGTGAGGAACCGTTCGTCTCCGAGAAGGTCGCACGCGGTCGGGATGCCGAGCCGCGTCCAGAGCACCTCACCGGTGAGCACGTCGCGGAGTTCGAGCGACCCGTTGACGATCATGGGCACGCCCGCGGTCGTGGCGCGGCCGATCTGGACGCCGACCGGCCCGGCCGTTTCGATCGCCGGCTCGGCCAGCCGCATCCCGAGCGGCATCCCGCCGTTCCGCGGCGCCGCACCCGCCCGCCGCATTCCGTTGCCGATGACCACACGGGCATTTCCGCCGTTGAAATTGCCGACCACGAACCCGTGGGAGCCGCTCGTCGACCAGAGCTTCCGGTTTCTTCCACCGCCGGTGGTCAACTCGAATGCCGTCACCGTGCCGCCGTTCCGCAGCACGACGACGCGGCCGACCGCCGTGGCGTCGATCGGCGAGGCCTGCATTCCACCGAAAATGGCAAGGCCGTTCTCGAACGTGAGCGGCTCTCCGAGCCTGCGGCCGAGGCCGTCGCTGGCGATGACGGCATTGACGTTCTGCACGTCGTAGGAGAGCCGCAGGTCGGGCAGCGACAGCCCGTCAGCCGTCGCCCCGATGTCCGGCTCGCAGGGCACGGGAACGATTCTCGCGAGTCGCTGGGGCTGCCCGTTCATGCCGCGGGCATGCCTGTCCTCCCGCTTCACGACGACTCCCCCGACCGGCCAGGGATCGTCCGCCTCGACGGCGTCCGCGGTGGCCCCCTCCCCTCCGACGTCCTTCAAGCGGGTCTCCGCAGGCACGAACCGGGCCGCGAGGTCACGGGTGGCGGCGTCTTCGGATCGCAGCATGGAGAGAAGCAGCAGGTCGCGGCCGAGCGCGACCCCGCGGGCCGCGTCCGATTCGGCCGACCCTCCGGCGGCCGCGAGCCGCTCGCAGAGCATCCGCCGCGCCGCAAGCCCGGGCTGTTCGAGCTTTTCACTGCCCCCGGGAGCCCTGCCCCCAGCCGGGCTCGCCGGAAACACGACGTCGAACCGGTCGATGAATCGATCGATCGCCGCGACCGGGTCCGCCGCCTCGACCGCACGATCGAGCAGCAGACGCGTCGTCTCCTCGATCTCGCGGCAGAGTTCGGCCGACGGCGGCGTTGCCCCGGCCGACATCGCGAGAATCTCCTGGAGCCGGCCGCGGAGCCAGCGGTCGCCCGTCGGTGTGACGGCGTTGTCGGCGGGATCGACGAACGGGACATCGGCGGCAGGCGGCTCCTCGACGAGTCGGCGAAACGCCTGCCAGGCGGTCGCGGGATCGCGGGCTTTCAGAAAGCCGCCGACGGCCACCCGCAACACTGCCGCCCTCGCCTCGGCGTCGACGGCGACGGCCGCGGCTTGCATCCAGAGGGCCGACGCGGCCGGGAAGTCCCGCTCCATCGCGAAGAGGATCGTGTCGGCCACCATGCCGGCAGGGATTCGCTTCGGATCGGCCGCATGCGCGGCTTGCACCGAGGCGATGCCCTCCGAAGTCTTGCCCCGATCGAGCATCGCCTGCCCCCGCCAGTAAAGCGCCCACGGGTCGTCGGCGTTCCTCGATAGCGCGGTCTCGACCGCCTTCTCCAGCGGTTCCGCCTGGTGGTAGACGTCGAGGGACGACGCCGTCTGCGAGATCACCTCTCCCCGGTAGGCGATGAGGTTGCCAGGGAGAATCCCCTTCCCGCCGGCCGAAGCACCGTTTCTCCCTCCGGCCGCGCCGGCCTGTCCGCCACGACCCGCCGACCTGCCGAGGATTCCGCCGGCAGCCAGGTCGATCTCGATCACCTCGGGGGCGTCGGTGGGCAGCAGCAGCCGACCGCGGACGATGCAACCCCGGCCGCAAGGGCTGGCCGTCTTGAGCGTCACGGGTTCTTTCCAGGCGGCTTCTCCCGTCGCCAGCGACACCGCCTCGACTCCGCGGCCGCCGACCACGATTGCCCGACCGTCGACGACCCCCGCCACATACAACCCCTGCTTCCGCGGCCTCTTCCACGAGAGCCTGCCCGACCGCAGATCGAGGCAGTGCAACTCGTTCGACTCCCGCGGGGAGACGATGACCCGGCCGTCGGCGAGGATGGGGGTGCCGTCGATCCACTGGCTCCTTGCCGGAAGCGACGAGCCCGGGCCCTGCATGATGACCGCACCGTTGGGACCGCGACGGATGACCATGCCGCCGGGACCGATCGCCTGCACGAACACCCCGCCGTTGATCGCCGTCGTCTCCGTCGTCGTCGACGGGTAGCGGTAGGCCCACAGGAGCGTGCGTGTCGCGAGGTCGACACCGACGATGGCGCCAGCGCCGGTCGGGCAGACGAGCACGCCTTCGGCGAGACTCGGAGTGAGCCCCGCGAAGCGGCGTTCCCGTCCGGTCGGCTTGTCGATCGCACGGCCGTCGTCGAGTTCCGCGAGCGGCTGCGACCAGATCGTCTTTCCCGAAGACGAGTCGAGTACGTCCAGCCGGATGCCTCCCTTCGCCTCCACCATCACGAACAACTGCCCCGCGACCGGCAGGGGCGGACCGACGAACCAGCCTTCGTGGGCCCGCTCGACCGATCCGGGTTCGATCGACTCCGCCACGCCGAGGCCCGAGAGCCTCCACGCCAACCGGCCGTTGCCCCCCACCTCGTAGGCCGACAGGGCGTTCGACGCTCCTGACTGCAGGGGATTTTGCGGATTGCGAAACGCGGCCTGCAACTCTGCGAACGCATAGGCCTGCCGCGGATTCTCGACGGCGAACACGAGCCGCCCGTCGCTGGCGATCGTTCCAGCCGTCGCGTCCTCGAACACGCGGTCGTCCACCCGCTGCTGCTGATCGCCCCCGAACGACTCTTCCATGAAGAGCGGGTCGTCGGGCGTGCCGAACGGGCCGGACTGCATCCAGACCCGCTTGCCGGTCTCGAAGTCGACGGCCAACAGCCCGAGTGCCGAGTGCACGAAAAGCCTCCCCTGAACCGCCAGCGGCTGCCCCGCCGGGAGGAGCGGGATCTGCTGCTCAGCCATGGTCGCGCGATGCCGTTCGAACCCGCGGGCCTCCTCGGGGTGCCGCGCGAGCGACACGCGGTACCGCGGCGCCAGCAGCGGACGAGAACCGTCGAACACGGCGTTGCGTGACGGGTTTCCTCCGGGCATCGGCCATTCGGAAGCCTCGAGGGAACTCCGCGGCTGCGACGCGCCGTCGGCCTGCGCGAGCCACGCCTCAGCCCCCCCGCTCGGATACGAAACGTTCAGATCGCGGCCTGCGATCCGCACCTCGACGCGACGCGACTTCCTCGCCTCCTCCAGCACCGCGACGGCCCGAGGCAGGTCGCCGGACCGCCGATACGCGATCGCCCGCATCACCGACAGAGTCGGCTCGAACGCCGCCGCATGGCGGCTCGAATGAAGCCGGTCGAGCCAGGCGACCGACGCGAGCGGCTGCCCGGTCTCGAGCGATGCCAGCGCCAGCAGCATCGCGGCCTTGCCCCCGGCGGGAGTGTGGAACCAACGGCGGGCGACGGCCATCGCGGCATCCAAGTCGCCATCGGCGATGGCCTTCTCGAGAGCCCGCTCGGCCCGCAGCCGGAATTGAAGCTCGTATGCCTCTCTCCCCTCCTTGTCGAGCGACTCGATCAGTTCCGAAGCGACCGCCTTCAGGCTCTTCCAGGTTCCGGCCCCACCCTGCCGCGGCGCGGCCTTTTGCAGCCCACCGTTCTGCACCTTCGCCACGCGATCCCTGCGATCGAGATGGAACGAGTCGTTTTCCGCCGCCAGGATTTCGTCCAACAGCATGGAGGCGTCGCTCCACCGTTTTTCGTCGATGAGGCGGATCGCACGATCGAGCTGTCGTTGCCGCTGCCGGTCGCTCGGCAGGTAGAGCCCATCCTCGAACCCGTCCCCCTCGCCGTTCTCGCCTTCGCGGGTAACCGCGTTGCCACCGCCGTCCTCGTTGCCACCGCCTTCGTCATCCACGGCTTCAATGGCCGGATTCTGGGCCAGCGAATCGGCCGCGGGCAGACCCGCGAAGAGCACCGCGAGGAGCATGATCAGCCCGCCGACCAGGGCGATCCGGGCCCCCGGCAGGAATGTGACGGGGGGGAAAACGTGGCTCGTGCCGGCCCGTGCCCGGTTTTTTTCTTCGCGAAAAACCCGCCGGTTCCGGGGAATCATTGGGGCCTGCAGGCGTAAGCCAACCGATTGCGATTCTTCATCTTACGGCCGATCGGTGAAGGCTGGCAAGCAAGGCTCCCGCCCGGCCGCTCCCGGGCGTTCACGGCAGGAATGACGAATTTTCAGGGTGAACTCCGCATTTTCGCCTTGCAATTTCCTTTTGAGAGAATCTAATCGGTGACGCTTTTGGCAGTTGTGCCAGGCTCCTCAGCGCGGTGGGGGTACTGCCGCTCACGATCACTCGGGAGAATTGATATGTCGAAGGTTGGAAAGAAGTCGGGTGCGAAGCCCATGACCAAGACGGAGATCATGCGTGCGATCTCCGAGACCACTGGACTGCAGAAGAAGGACGTCGTCGCCGTCATGGAGGCGCTCGCCAGTGAGATCCAAAAGGCACTGAAGTCGAGGAGCATCGGCGTCTTCTCGATCCCGGGCCTCGTCAAGGTGGAGCGTCGGGACGTGCCGGCTCGCCCCGCCCAGAAGGGCGTGCGGAATCCGTTCACCGGCGAACTCCAGGATCGTCCGGCCAAGCCGGCGAGCGTGAAGGTTCGCGTGCGGGCTCTCAAGAACCTCAAGGCGATGGTCCAGTAAGACGCTCCCGGAGCGTGTTCGAACCACCGTCGATCGCATACTCCGTCGATCGAATAAAGCGGGCGGCACCGAAAGGTGCCGCCCGCTTGCGTTTGCAGGCCTGCCTCTTGCCCGGAGCCTAGCGGACCGGTTCAATGCGGTCGACGGGCCGTAACAGGGATGTGCCGGGCATGAGCGAGCAGATCGGATTCGTTCTCGTCCTTTCCGGACTGCTGCTCTCCACGGCAGGCCTCCTCTGGCTCGTAGCCCGCGTGGTAGGGCTGGGTTTGGGGGGGCTGGGTTTGCGGGGACTGGGCTTGGGTCGGATGGCGGGCCGCCCTTCGGCTTCCCGCCGCCGGTTTCTGAACCCCGCGCTGTTGCTTGCCGCAGGCCTCGTCATCGGGGCGGTGCCGTTCGTCTCGCAGCGGGCGTATCTTGCGATCCACGGTCTCGCGGAGCGGGAACGAATCATCGACGGCGAGCGGGCGCTCACGCTCACCGGCTGGGACCGTTCCGATTACTCGATTCTCGCGACGCGGCCCGACGTCGCGATCCTCGAGATGTCGAATCCCGACGTGACCGACGAGACGCTCGCGGTCCTGCGGAATCTGCCGCGGCTCAAGGAACTCTCTCTGGATGACTCGGCGGTGACCGACCGCGGGCTCGCAGTGCTCGCCGGCCTGCCGGCACTCGAATCGCTTCGCGTCGCCCGCACGAAGATCACGCCCGACGGTGTCGCCGCCTTCCTCGCCTCCCCGCCGCCGCGGCTGCGGCAGATCGACGTCTCCGGGAACGGGATTCAAGCGGAGATTCTCCGGGCCTGGAAGGAAGCGGGTGGAGGCGATTCCCCACGAGGAGGACGGCGATATGTCAATTAGTCGTGCGACGAAGGACGTTCGTCCGGAGGGCCGCGAGGCAGGCTCCGCTCCGAGACTGCGGGCCGGGGCGGACGGGTCGGCCGAGAATGCGGCGTATCTCTGCGAGGCGAGCGAACTGGCCTACCTCTCCGAAGCCGCCGGACGTACGGCGTTCGCGGAGCGGCTCGGGCTCGTCGCGCGACTCGTGAGCGTGGGCAACACGCAGGCCTGGCTCGGCTTCGATGCGGCCAACATCGTCATCGCCTTCCGCGGCACGGAGTCGCCCGAGAGCCTCGACGGCCTCAAGGACATCCTGCTGACCGACGCGATGAACCTGCTCGTGGTTCCAGAGGGCCGTCTCGGCCACGATCTCGCCAGCGCCGGCGTCGGTGCCCGCTTCCACAAGGGCTTCGTGGATGCGATCGCCGCGGTCTGGGAGCCACTGTCGGCGGCCATCGAGCAGGAACTTGCGAAGAGCGAGCGTCCGGTCTGGCTCACGGGCCACAGCCTGGGCGGGGCGCTCGCGCTCTTCGCGGGATGGCTCCTGAAGCGTCGGTTCGTGGCCGTTCACGAGATCGTGACGTTCGGTGCCCCGATGATCGGCAACCGGCTCGCGTGCGAGGCGTTCAACCGCGAGTTCGCGGGCCGCATCCGACGGTACGTCAATGGCCGCGACCCGGTTCCGAAGCTGCCGTCGTTCTCGCTCGTGGCCAACGAGTTCGCCCACGTCGAGACCGAACGGCTGCTCGGCCGCGAGCCGATGACCGGCCTGGCCGACATGCTCGGGGGCCTTGCGAGCGCGGCCGCCAACGGCCTGCTTGCCGGCACGATCGTCGACGAGGTCTGGAAGAGCGTCACCGACCAGGTCGCCGCGCACTATCTCGGCCGCTACCGCGACCTGCTCGGCTCGGACGGCTGACGGCCCACGGCCCCCCGGGTCGCTCGCCGAAGTTTCACGATTCCCGGCGTCCTCGGCGGGAAAATCGCCATCCCCCGGCCCGCCGCCGACGGCTACCATCCGCGGCGGAGGCCACCGGCATGACCGAACCCCGCCCCAAGCTCTTCGTGCTCGACACGAACGTCATCCTCCACGACTCCGGATGTATCCGGAATTTCGAGGAAAACGACGTCGCCATTCCGATCACCGTGCTCGAGGAGCTCGACCAGTTCAAGCGGGGCAACGAGGACATCCACTTCCAGGCCCGCCAGTTTCTCCGCCGGCTCGACTCGCTCACCGGCGACGTTCTCTCCCGGGAAGGCAGCCCGCTCGGCGACGGGCTCGGGTCGATCCGCGTCGTGCTCGGCGGACGGGTGGACGGCCGGGTGCAGGAGGCGTTCCTCCAGGACACGCCCGACCACCGCATCCTGAGCACGACCCTCGCCATCCAGGAGCGGGAGGCCCCCCGGCAGGTCGTGCTCGTCTCGAAGGACACGAACCTGCGGATGAAGGCGAAGTCGCTCGGCATCCGCGCCCAGGACTACACCTCCGACAAGGTGCAGGGATTCGACAAGCTCTACTCCGGAAAGCGGATCGTCGAGGGGGTCGCCTCCGAGGCGATCGACCGGTTCTATGCCGCCGGCGGCGTCCTTCCGGCCGGGGAGATCCCGCTGGCCGAGCCGCCGCGGGCCAACGAGAACTTCGTGCTCCGCAACGGCAGCAAGTCGGCCCTCGCCACGTTCCGCAAGCACGACGGCTGCTTCCACCGCGTGGAAAAGCACTCCTGCTACGGCATCTCACCCCGCAACGCCGAGCAGTCGTTCGCGCTGAAGTCACTCATGGACGACTCGATCAAGCTCGTCACGATCGCCGGCTCGGCCGGCACGGGCAAGACGCTCTTGGCGCTGGCGGCGGCGCTCGAGTGCCGGCAGAAATACAGGCAGATCATGCTCGCCCGGCCCGTGGTGCCGCTCTCGAACCGCGATCTCGGCTTTCTCCCAGGCGACATCGCCGACAAGCTCGACCCCTACATGCAGCCGCTCTACGACAACCTCACCGTGATCCGCCACCAGTGCGGCGACGACACGCAGGCCGCACAGCGGATCGTCGACATGCGGGAGTCGGAGAAGCTTGTAATCACGCCGCTGGCCTACATCCGCGGCCGTAGCCTCCAGCGGATGTTCTTCATCGTCGACGAGGCGCAGAATCTCACGCCCCACGAGGTGAAGACGATCATCACCCGGGCCGGCGAGGGGACGAAGATCGTCTTCACCGGCGACGTCGCGCAGATCGACCAGCCCTACCTGGATGCCCTCTCCAACGGCCTGAGCACGCTCATCCACCGGATGGTCGGCCAGCCGATCTACGCCCACGTGACGCTCGAGAAGGGAGAGCGGTCCGAACTCGCCGATCTCGCCAGCGCCATCCTCTGACCGGCCGTGGTCAGGCGATTTTCGAGCGGCGGCGGCAAGCCGCGGCCGCCCCGCAGGCGATCCCGACGGCTCCCATGACCCACGTGGAGGGCTCGGGCACGGCGACGACCATGTTGTCGATCGTCGGAAACGCGGTCTCGATGTAGCCGGCACCGGGCGTGATGGTGATGGAGGAGATCGCCGCGCCGGTCGACCGGAATCCCCAGAAATCATCGGCGCTCGCGATATCGCGGGCGAAGGCCTGCGAGGTCGTGTCGGCCAGGGTCACGAGCACCGACATGCTCCCGGGCATGAAAGCAAAGCCCTCGTTCGTCGCCAGGATTCGCCCTCCGACACCCGTCAGCCCCACGCCGAAATCGTAGGAGAACACCAGCGGCGAGGCGATGTTGGTCGACATCGCCTGCGAGCCGCCCAAGCCGTCGACATAGACGCCCCCGGTGGCGGTCGCGGTCCAGCCGACCCCGCCGACGGTTCCCGAGACGGAGGGATCGTAGAGGCCGTTAAGGTTTTCGAAGGTCTCCGTGCCGGACACCGTCGTGTCCGGCCCGCTGCTCCAGGCGGCATAGTCCGTGAAGTGAAGCACCTCGCCGAACGCGACCGACGACAGCGACCAGACGACGAGCGATGCGGTAGCGGCGAAACGCACGGCGTCGAACAGACGAAGGAAAGCGGGCACGGTCGGGCTCCTCGCTGGGTGGGTTTCACAAGCCCCTCCACGACCGCGACGAGACCCGAGAGCAGCAATCCGCGAACTTCAACCGGGGCAGGAAAGGCCACCCCTCTTTGCAGCACCACCGACCTGAGATTGGCCGGTCAGATTGCCGTCAGCACTCGATTTCTCGACGCGACGGTGTGGGTGCTTGCACGAGCTGCTTCTGGGGGCAAAGAAAAGTTCTTCGGAGAGCTGGGAGAATAAGCTTTCGCCAAAAAGTCGTCAAGCCTCCGCCAAGGGCTCGTTTTTCCGCATGGCTGTATACTCCGCGGCCGATGAGCGTCCTTTTCGCAGTGACGAAGCGGGCCGTCCTCGCGAGACTGCTCCTCGCGGCCGGGCTCGCATGTGCGACGGTCTGGGCGGCCGCAGCCGCGGAGGTGAGCAACCTCTGGCAAAAACGACAGGACGGCGAGGACTGGCCGGCCTTCCTTGGGCCGGCCGGCGTCGGCACGAGCCGGGAAACCGGGTTCTTCAACGGTGGCAGGCTGCGGGGGGCGCGGGTGCTCTGGCACCGGGCGATCGGCTCGGGCTACGCGATGCCGTCGGTGAGCCGCGGACGCCTCTTCCAGTTCTCCCGTGTCCGCGACCGCAACCGGCTCGAGTGCGTCCGGGCCGAGACGGGCGAGCCGCTCTGGGACTTCGAGTACGACACCAACTACGAGGATCTCTACGGCTACGAGAACGGGCCCCGGTGCTGCCCGGTCATCGACGACGACCGCGTCTACATCATCGGCGCCGAGGGGATGCTGCACTGCCTCTCGGTCGTCGACGGCTCGGTGCTCTGGAAGATCGACACCTCCGAGCGGTTCGGCGTCGTGCAGAATTTCTTCGGCGTCGGCAGCACGCCCGTGGTCGAGGGCGAGCTCCTGATCGCCAACATCGGCGGCTCTCCCCCCGAGAGCCGCAAGGCGCCGCCGGGGCAACTCGATCGCGTCCGCGGCGCCGACTCCGGCGTCGTGGCCTTCGACAAGCGGACCGGCGCCGTGCGATACCAGTTCAGCGATGAGCTGGCGAGTTACGCGAGCCCGACGTTCGCGACGATCGACGGCCGCCGCTGGGGATTCGTGTTCGCCCGCGGGGGGCTCGTCGGCTTCGATCCGGTGGAGGGCCGGCAGGAGTTCCACTTTTCCTGGCGGGCTTCGATCCTCGAGAGCGTCAACGCCGCCAATCCCGTGGTCGTCGGAAACGAGGTGCTCATCAGCGAGACCTACGGACCTGGTTCGGCACTGCTTCGCGTGACGCCAGGAAGGTGCGACGTCGTCTGGGAGGACGACGAGAGGAAGCGGCGGAAAATCCTCCAAGCCCACTGGAGCACCCCCATCCATCACGATGGGCACCTCTACGGGTGCAGCGGCCGTCACATCGCCGACGCCGAACTGCGATGCGTCGAATGGAAGACGGGAGAGGTCAAGTGGTCGCAGCCGGGCCTCGGCCGCAGCAGCCTGCTCCTCGTGGAGGGTCACTTCTTCTGCCTGCTCGAAAACGGCTCGCTCTTCGCCTTCCGTGCGACTCCCGAGCGGTTCGAGGACCTCGGCGAAATCACGCTCAAGGCCCCGCTCGACGGGCCCGACGGCGAGCCGACGGTGCTCCTGAAGTATCCGGCCTGGGCGGCCCCGATCCTCGCGCACGGCCTGCTCTTCGTGCGGGGGCCGCAGCGGCTCGTCTGTGTCGAGCTGGAGCGGGGCGATGCCGCGCCCTGAGCTGCTGCGTGCGCTGCGAGCCGTCCGGGAGCGGGTCGGCTCGATCCTCTCGAGCGACGAGCGGCGGCTCGCGGCGATGGCCCGCCTCGTCGCAGGCTCGATGCTGCTTTGCATGGCCTTCTCGGGAAGGCTCTGGCTCTCCACGCGGCTCTACCCGCTGACGCCGTTCTTCGGGAGCATTCCGCCGTTTCCCTGGCCGCTCGATGCGGCCGCCGTCGGCATCGCGGTCGGGCTCCTTCTTGTCGTCATCGCGAGGCCGCTTGCCCGGATGCCCGTCGCGCTACTCGTGGCCCTGCTCGCGGTGCTCTTCGCACAGGATCAAAGCCGCCTCTGGCCGTCGTTCTATTCCTGCTTCCTCCTGCTGATCCTGCTCACAGGGCACGACCGCGGCGGCGGCGACGAGGCAGCGGGCCGCACGCTCGCCGGGATGCGGTTTGTGATCGCCGCGATCTATTTCTGGGGGGGCGTGCAGAAGCTCACCCAGCACTTCTTCTACGAGGAGTTTCCGTGGTTCATCCGGCCGCTGACAATGCTGCTGCCGATGCCCGAGGAGTGGATTCCTGTGCTTGGAGTCGCCGCGGCGGTGTTCGAGATGACTTTCGCGATCGGCCTCCTGACGCGGCGGTTCCGCGGGATCGCCCTCTGCGAGGCGATGCTGATGCACGCGGCCATCCTCGTCTGCATTGGGCCGCTCCGCGGCCACTGGAACGACAGTGCCTGGATCTGGAGCCTCACGATGGCGGCGCAGACCTGGCTGCTCTTTTTCGCCGCGCGGCCCTTCGAGCCGGCCAAGATGTTCGCGGGCCCGCCGGTGCGGGCGATTACCGCAGCTGGCGTGGCCGTGCTCGTGGGCATCATGCCGGCCTTCCACACATTCAGCCTCTGGGATGCGGCTCTCTCGTTCAACGTTTACACCGGCAACGTGAACGCCGCGAGCGTCGTGATGCTGCCGGAGGCGGCGGATCGCCTGCCCGCGGAGGTCCAGCCGTACGTCGTCCGGAAGGATCGCTGGGCGATGCTCGACGTCAACGCCTGGTCGCAGAGCCTCTTCAATGCCGGCGTCTATCCCGAGATCCGGGTCTTCCGACGCCTGTTCGAGGCCGTGAGCCGAGACCTGCCGCCGGACTCCGCCCGCCTCGTGGTCGTGGAGCGGGCGACCTGGTTGTCGCCGAAGGCGCAGCGTCAGCTAGACTCCCCTCCATGAACATTTCAAACGCGTTCCATCGCAATCCTTTTCTCTTCGCAATCCCGTTCGTCGCCGCCGCCTGCGTCGCATGGCCTGCAATGGTCGCGTTCGCTGCCGAGCCCCGCGAGATCCCGCTCTGGCCGGAGGGAGTGCCGGAGCCGACGGTTCCTGCGGAGCCGGTGGAGAGCGTCGAGAAGAAGCCCGACGGCATCCAGCGGCGGTCGAACGTCTCGAAGCCGAGGCTGGTCGTCTACGACATCCCTCGCGAGAATTCCGTGAAGCAGAGGCCAGCGGTCGTCGTCGTGCCCGGCGGCGGCTTCAGCATCCTCGCCGACGAGCACGAGGGCTCAGATGCCTGCCGCTGGCTCAACGAGAACGGCTTCGTCTCCTTCCTCGTACTCCATCGGGTGCCGACGGGAAAGATGCCGAAGCCCAACGCTGCTCCCGTGCAGGACATCCAGAAGTCTGTGCAGGAGGTGCGGCGGCGGGCGGCCGAGTTCCAGATCGATCCCTCCAGGATCGCGGTGCTCGGCTTCTCGGCTGGCGGCCAGGCCACGCTCGTGGCAGCGACGAATCCGCCGACGTTCCCCGGCGCCGACGCGGCCGTGCCCGTAAAGCCGGATGCGGTGCTCCTGCTCTATGCGTGGAAGATCGTGGGCGATGGCAACGTTGGGCTGCGGAGCGACGTGACGATCGATGGCTCCACGCCACCGATGTTCATCGCCCAGTGCGGCGACGACCCCGGCTCCGTGCCGCAGGGCTCGGCCAACCTCTACCTGAAGCTCGTCGAGGCGAAGGTGCCGGCGGAGATCCACGTCTACGAGAAGGGGGGCCACGGCTACGGCCTCAAGGCCGGCAACACGCTCCCCGGGCAGATCGACTGGAAGCCCCGCGCGATCGACTGGCTCCGCAGCCGCGGCTGGTGAGTAGCCGGCCCATAAGAAGGCGGCCCATCAGAAGGCGGCCCATCAGAAGGCGGCCCATCAGAAGGCGGCACAGTGGTCATTGGCCGGCCGGCCCTGGCGTACGATCCACTTGTCGTACGATCCACTTGTCTTACAAACCAGTGGACGGGGCCGGAATCGAACCGGCGACACACGGATTTTCAGTCCGTTGCTCTACCAACTGAGCTACCCGTCCGGCCACGGCGAACGCGGTCGCCGCTTCGAATGCTTTCGTAGGGGGAAACGGACTGATTGTCAACGAGAATCGGGTGTTTTCCGCGGTATTTCAGGTTTTCGACGCCCCGTCGCCGCCGAGGGTGGCCGCCAGGCTCAGAACGACGGCCATCCCAAAAAAAACCGCGGTAGCCGCCGACCAGAAGTCGAGGAAGCCAAGGCCAAGCTTGTCCCAAGACTCACCGAACATTGCCTGCAGAAGCGACACGGCAAGCCCGAAGAGAAATCCGACGACCGCGGACCGCGAGAGCACGCGGCCGATCTTCTCGGCATTTCGGCCCACCATCGCCAAAACCGTTGCCAGCGACCGCCGCAGCGATTCGGCGACGAGCCCCGACGTGGGGGCCGGCGGCGGCATGAGCCCCTCGAGTGTTTCCAGGGTCGCCAGTTCGGTCTCCTGGGCGGCCTGCTGCCACGCGGGCGTCGATTGCGAGGTGCCGAAACTCGACTCGCCGTGCGACCGTCCTTCCTCGACAAGGTCGTCGACCGCTCCCTCGCCGAACTCCTGGGTCGGACCGCCGCGACCTCCCTCGAAATCAGATCCGGTCGTTGTCGCCGCCTCCCGCGAGACCGGCCGGCCGGCGGCACGGGCGGTTTTTCGTCCGGCAGGCCGCAGCATCGCCACGGGCTCCGCCGGCGTCCAAGGCCGCAGGAGTTCCACGACCGCATCGGCGGAGGGCGCCCGTCGCCGTGGATCCTTCTCCATCATCTCCGCGATCACCTGCTCGAATTGGGCGGTGATCTGGGGGGCGACCGCACGGACGGGCGTCGGCTCGTCCGACAGGTGACGTTTCGCCTTCTCCTGCCGCGTGCCACCGGGAAAGGGCACACGGCCCGCCACGGCGAAGTAGAGCGTGCAGCCGAGGGAGTAGATGTCGGCCGATGGATTCACCCGGTCGGGATGCCGAATCTGCTCCGGGGCCGTGTAGTCGATCGTACCGATCACCCGCTTCGCGTTGAAATCGTCTCCCTGTTCGAGCAGGGAGCCGGCCAGCCCGAGATCCGAAACCTTCACCCGACCATCCTCCCGCACGAGGATGTTGCCCGGCTTGACGTCGCGATGAACGACACCCGCCGCATGGGCGTAGGCGAGGCCGCGGGCCGCTTGCGCAATCACCGATGCGGCCATCACCTCGTCGAGCACGCCATGCCTCGTGATCTGGCGACGCAGGTCGAGGCCCGGCACGATTTCCGTGACGAGGAAATGCACCTTCCCGTCGTAGCCCGCATCGAGGGCCCGCACGAGATTCTCGTGGTCGAGCTGGCCGAGCACCTCGATCTCGCGGCGAAACGCAGCCTCCGTCTCCGGCGTCGACTTCGCCCGCGGCAGCACCTTCACGGCGACGAAGCGGCCCATCATCCGGTGCTTTGCCTTGAAGACCTGTCCCATGCCTCCTTGCCCCAGCTGGTCCACGATCACGTACTGCCCGAGCGTGAGCTTGCTGCGGCCAAGGAGCAACTGCTCCACTTGGAAGCGGGTGAGCTTCTCCTGCTCGACGAGTACGTCTCCGGTCGCCGCGTCAATCACCGCGTCGCTCGTGGCCGCCGCGCCGAGCCGCTCGCGGGCGATCTCCTCGGCATGGTCGAGGTCGGGCGCGGCGAGCAGGCCGCTGGCGATGGCGGTATCGCGGAAGCGGCGGCGGCCGCGTGCCGATGGTGAGCCGGTGTGGTGCGACGACATTGGAGGTGTCTTCACGTCTCGGCGGCACACCCGCCGGGGAACGCCAGTCTATCCTCGCATTGCGGCAATCGCGGCGATGAGCGGGGCGAACCGAGGCCGCCACGCCTCCGGAAATTCCGCCATGATGCGGCAGGGACGGCCGGTGGCGGGGTGGCCGAACGCGATCTCCCGGGCATGGAGTGCCACGCCGGCGGGGAACGGCAGCCTCGCGCCGTACATCCGGTCGCCCACGATCGGACACCCGTGGGCGGCACACTGGGCGCGGAGTTGGTGCCGCCGGCCGGTCAGCGGCCGAAGCTCCACGATCGAGACCTCCCCGAATCGCTTGAGAACCCTCGCCCGCAGTTCCGCCGGCCGGCCGCGATCCGAGCCATCATCGTCCCCTTCCGCCGGCCGGGCGGTCGAGGCACGGGATCGTCCCCGGTCGGCCCCGCGCTCCCGAGCGTCCTCGGGCCGCTCGATCAGGTCCCGCCACGTCACCCACTGGCCGACCGCCGCAGGAAACCGCCCCTCGACGATCGCGTGGTAGGTCTTCTCGATCGAGCTTTCACGGAACTGTGCGGCGAGTGACGCGGCGGCGGCACGCGTCTTCGCAAGCACGACGACGCCGCTCACCGGCTTGTCGAGCCGGCTGACGACGCCGAGAAAAGGGCCGCCACCCGCGGCTCTGGCAGCGGCCCCTGGCCCGGCCGACGGCGGTTTTTGCCGCGATTTTCGTGCGATCAGGCTTCGGACGAGCGTGAAGACGCTCTCCTCCCCCGCCGGCACGTTCGCCGTCGCGATGCCCGCGGGCTTGGCAACGGCGATGAGGGAATCGTCCTCGTGGAGTATGGTGAGAGCGGCCATCATGACAACGTCGCCTCGATCCATCGTTCTTGCAAGCCGGTCGCCGAGGCGGCGTGCGCTCGCCGAGTCCGAAGGCTGGATCGTACGCGTCGTCGAGCCCCCGGAGGAGGCGGAGGCCGCGGAAGGCCCGATCGGGCCGGGCGAGTCGCTCGCCGACTATGTCATGCGGCTCGCCTGGGCAAAGGCCCGGGCGGTGGCGGCCAAGGTGCCGGCGGGGCTGCTCGTCGCCTGCGACACGGTGAGCGAGGTGGCCGGAGAGATCCTCGGCAAGCCGGCCGACGAGGCCGACGCCCGGCGGATGCTCGAGCTGCTCTCCGGCAGGAGGCATCGGGTCATGACGGGAACGTGCGTCTGGCCGAGGCCGGAGGGCGAGCCGGTGTTCACCGCGACCGAAAGCGAGCTCGAGATGAAGCCGCTCTCTACCGCAGCAATCGACGCCTACCTCGCCACAGGCCTGTGGCGAGGGAAGGCTGGGGCATGCGGCTACCAGGACGAGGCGATTCCGCTCGAACTCCGGGCCGGCAGCGGCTCGAACGTCGTCGGCCTGCCGCTCGAAACGCTCCGCGAAATTTTTCGGCGGGTTTAAAAAAACAAGCCACCCCGCGTCGCAGGCCTTACGGCCGCAACACGGGGTGGCGTTGTAAAAAATCCGGCGATACCTACTCTCGCGCTTTGGGCACTACCATCGGCTCTGGAAGCTTAACTACCGTGTTCGGGATGGGAACGGGTGTGGCCTTCCAGATATGGTCACCGGAAATGTTGCAGAAGCTGCTCGCGATTCTGCACCCGATCGCACGGATGCGATCAAGCAAAAAACACGAAGCGAAGCTTCGCAGTTCCTGTTCGCCCACGAGGGGCGAACAGGAACCAGGAATGTTGTGGTAATTGGTATTTGCGGCTTACGGCCGCGCGAGCACTTGATACGAGTGGTCAAGCTTTCGTCCGTTAGTACCGGTTGGCTCAGTGCATTGCTGCACGTACACGTCCGGCCTATCAACCTGGTCGTCTTCCAGGGGACTTTCGGGTTAAACCCTACGAAACCTGATCTTGGGGCGGGCTTCACGCTTATATGCTTTCAGCGTTTATCCGTTCCGTTCATAGCTATCCAGCCGTGCCGCTAGCGCGACAACTGGCACACCAGAGGAACGTCCTTCCAAATCCTCTCGTACTAAAGAAGAATCCCCTCAAGTTTCGTACGCCCACAGCAGATAGGGACCGACCTGTCTCACGACGGTCTGAACCCAGCT
>JBIIOJ010000210.1:0-5811 GCA_044337015.1 Pirellulales bacterium | reverse complement strand
AGCGTCCGGCGAGGGCATACGGGCAGCCCCGAGCGCGCAGCAAGCGTCCGGCGATGGGCACGGGCAGCCCCGAACTTGCACGCTGGACCCGCAGCGAACGTCCGGCGAGCGGCACACGGGCAGCCCCGAACCCAGCACGTTCGAGATGCAAGCGGCGGCGGTGGAGTCTAGAATGGCGGGATCGGAGGTTCGCCGCGTCGTGTCGTCACTTTTCGTCATCCAAGGCCGCAACAAGGGGGCCCGCTACGATCTGGCCATCCACGACGGCGCCATCAGCATCGGCCGCGAAGCGGGCAACTTCGTGCAGCTCGACGACAACGAGGTCTCTCGGCGGCACGCGGAGATCCGGCGGGTCGGCGAGCAGTTCATCCTCGGCGACCTCAAGAGCTCCAATGGCACGTACGTAAACAGCCAGCGGGTGGAGCGGCGGGAGCTCGCCCCGGGCGACCAGATCCAGTTCGGCCGCAGCGTGCTCGTTTTCTCCGGCGAAGGCGAAGACGAGCAGGAGGTCGAACTCGTCGACATCCTGCCCGGCTACGGCGATGCCGGCGGCTCCCGGATCATCCGCTCCATGGCGGAGGATGACGCATCGGAACTCGTGCGTCTCGACCCGACCGACACGCAGAACCTCCGTCTCGCGAGGGTCCGCAGCAACCTCCAGGTGATGTACCGCACGGCCTTGGCCGTGAGCCACACGCTCGACATCGACGAGCTGCTCGGGCGGATCCTGCAGCTCGTCTTCGAATGGGTCGGCGCGGATCGCGGCTGCATCATGCTGCTCGACCCCGACACCCGCCAACTCCAGACGAAGGCCAGGCGCGACCGCCGGGCCGGAGAAGCGACGAGTTCGATGGCGATCAGCCGGACGATCCTCGATTACGTCCTCCAGCGGCACGAGGGCGTGCTCACGAGCGACGCGCAGGATGACGACCGCTTCTCGTCAGGCAACAGCGTGGTTCGGACGGGCGTGAGGGAGGCGATCTGCGTCCCGATGCAGGGCCGCTACGACACGGTGGGCGTGATCTACGTCGACACGACCGTGCCGCTTTCGGAGGCCATCGAGCAGGGACAGCGACAGTTCAGTGACGAACACCTCAAGCTCATGATGGCGATTGGCCACCAGGCGGCGCTCGCCGTCGAGGACACGACCTACTACTCGGCGATGGTGCAGTCGGAGCGGCTCGCCGCCATCGGCCAGACGATCGCCACCCTCTCCCACCACATCAAGAACATCCTGCAGGGCATCCGCGGCGGCAGCTACCTGGTCGAGATGGGCCTCGGCAACGGCGACCAGGCGGTGCTCAAAAAGGGCTGGGAGATCGTCGCGAGGAACCAGAACAAGATCTCCTCGCTCGTCATGGACATGCTCTCCTACTCGAAGGAGCGGGAGCCGCTGTCGGTCTCCGGCAGCCTCGTCGACGTCGTTTCAGACATGGTCGACACCGTTCGGCAGCGTGCAGGCGAGGCCGGCACGTCGATCGAGTGGGAGCCGCCCGCGGGATTTCCGGAGTTCTGCTTCGACCCGGAGGGCATCTCGCACGCGGTGCTCAACGTGCTCACGAACGCTCTCGACGCCGTCGACGAACGCCGGGCCGGCCGGGATTCGGACGAGTCCGACGCCGAATCGGACCATGCAGTCGGCGGAAACGGCGAGCATCACGAGACGGACGACCCCGGCCGCACGCTCGTGCTCGGCGACGGCGACGCGAACTTCGCCGGCCGGGTGACCCTCCGCCTCGAGGCCGACCGGCAGAGAAACCTCGCGAGGATCACCATCACCGACAACGGCTGCGGCATGAACGCGGAGACCCTGTCGAAGATTTTCCACGTGTTCGTGTCGACGAAGGGATCCCGGGGCACAGGGCTCGGCCTGACGGTGAGCCGCAAGATCCTCCGCGAACACGGCGGCGACATCTCGGCGAAGAGCACGCCCGGCCACGGCAGCTCGTTCGTGCTCGAGTTCCCCATGGTGCAGCCGGCGGACGAGGCTCCTTTGTGACAGTTGGCACGAAGCCGATCTCGCTGGTGGTGATCACGCTCGACGGCGCGAGGCACCTCCGGAGCGTGCTCGAGTCGGCTCCGTTCTGCGACGACAGGCTCGTCGTCGACTCCGGCTCGGCCGACGACACCGTCGCGATCGCGAGGGCCGTCGGCGCCAGGGTCGAATTCCAGCCCTTCCTCGGCTACGGCAGGCAGAAGCAGCGGGCGGTGGAACTCGCCGCGCACGACTGGATCCTCTCGCTCGACGACGACGAGCCGCTCGACGACGAGGCGGCACGGGCGATCGCCGAGCTCGACCTCTCCGACCCGTCGGCCTGCTGGGAGATCCGCCGCAGGACATTCGTCGGAAATACGGAGATTCGCCACGGCGTCTGGGGGAACGAATACGTGCTGCGGCTTTTCAACCGCCGCACGGCCGGCTTTTCAATGCTGGCGGTGCACGAACAGGTCTGCTCCGAGCGGCCGCCGCGTCGGCTCCCCGGCAGCATCCGGCACTTCAGCTTCGAGAACTCCTCCGAGATCCTGTCCCGCTCGATCCGCTACGCCCGGCCCAAGGCCCGCATCATGGCGGAGAAGGGCCAGCGGACGGGCATGGTCGAGATCGTCGGCCGCGGACTCGGCGGATTCCTGAAGAGCTTCCTGCTCAAGCGAGGATTCCTCGACGGGGCCCTCGGGTTCGTGGTCGCGGTCTCGCGAGTGATCGACGCCACACTCCCGCGGGTCATGCTCCTCACCGGCGAAGTGAGGGCCGAAGGAGGCGACGGCGCCCCCCCTGCACCGCCATCCGCGGTCACGCCCCCCCGCGGAGCACCCTGAGAACGCGGTCCATGTCGTCGGGGACGGGGGCCGAAAAAGTGAGCCGCTCTCCGCTCGCGGGATGATCGAAGGAGAGCGAGGCGGCATGGAGCGCCTGCCGCTCGATGAGCGGCGGGGAGGAGGGATCGGCGGGCTCCCCGAAGAAGCCAGCCGGAATCTGGACGCGGCCGCTGTAGAGGCCGTCGCAGAGGACGGGACACCCGATCGCCGCGAGATGCACCCGGATCTGGTGCGTGCGTCCGGTTTTCGGCGTCACCTTCACGACCGCCGCAGCCCGGAAACGCTCGATCACCTCGTACCGCGTGACGGCTGAGCGGCTCGTGGAATGATCCTTTCGGATCGCCATCTTCTCCCGCTGGTAGGGATGGATGCCGATCGGCAGATCGATCTCGTCGCGGTCGAACTGCGGCTGCCCATGCGTGATCGCGAGGTAGACCTTCTCGACGGTGCGTCGCTCGAACTGACGCGCGAGATGGTGGTGGACCTCCTCCGACCGGGCGACCACGATCGCGCCGCTGGTGTCGCGGTCGAGCCGGTGCACGATGCCCGGCCGCGTCGGCCCTCCGAGCAGCGAGATGCCCTCCCCAGCCCGTCCCGACGCGGCGGCATCGCCCCCGTCCCTGCCGAGATGCCACAGCAGGGCGCCGGCGAGCGTGCCCGTCCAGTTTCCCTTCGCGGGATGCACCACCATTCCGGCGGGCTTGTCGACGACCGCGAGCCACTCGTCGCGGTGGAGGAAACTCAGCGGAATCTCCTCGGGCAGCGGGCCCTCCCGCGGGGGCTTGGGCACGACGAACCGGACGGTGACGCCCTCGCGGAGTTTCGTCGAACCGCGGGCGACCACGCCGTCGATCCTCGCGGCTCCCTGGTCGATCGCCCGCGCGAGGGCCGACCGGCTCTGGGAGGGGAACCGGTCGGCGAGAAACCTGTCGAGCCGAGTCGAGGCGGCGGCGCCATCGACCATGAACACGACGGTCTCGCCAGGCTGCGGCGATGACACCGGCAGGGAGGAGGACTCGCGGGATGGCTCCTGATCGGACACGATCCTCCGAGACTACCATGCCCCCTGGCGAATCGCGTCGGGAGACGGACCGGCTACTTCGCGGCCGGCTCGGTCGCTGGAGCGGGCACCGTCGCTTCGGCCGGCTCGGTCGCTTGAGCAGGCACCGTCGCCTCGGCAGGCTTGGCCGCTTCGCCACCACCCTCTGCGGGAGCCTTCTTCGCCGACACGTCCTGCGACTCGAACCAGTCGTACCAGCGACGCGTCGATTCGTTGCCAAGCGTACCGGCGTGGGTGGCAGCCAGTTCCGCAAGCCCGCCGAAGGGATGCTCGCGGGCGATCGCGTCGTAGCCACGCCGGGCCTCGTCGAGCATGCCGAGCCCCTCGCGGGCCTTGGCCAGGCCGAAAACCGCCCGCTCCGCGACGAGCCCCTTTGGCTTTCTCGCGATCACCATGCCGTAGAGCTGCACGGCGGCCTCGAGCCTCCCCTTCGACCGCGCACGGTCGGAGAAGGCGAGGTCCGCGCCCTCCCGGAGGGCCATCTCGGCGAGGACCAACCGCGACCAGTCGGAGGCCGTGGAATCCGGATAGCGGGTAATGACGTCCTGGAAGCCGGCGGGGTTACCGGTGGCGACAGCGGCGAGGTAAGCATCCCAGCTCTCGGCGCGGGTGGCGGCCGACTGGGCCGAGACGAGCGACCATGCCGCGCCGGCCACGATCACCGCGGCGAGGCCGGCGAGGATCGCGCCGCGGTGCGGCTGCAGCCGCTCCACGAGATGGAGGATCCGCTCCGCGAGGTCGTTGTCCTCTTCGATTTCGTCTACGGGAAGTTGGGCCATGAAAACTCCTAGCTCGCTGCCGAGGCCGAGCAATAGAAACGTCCCGCCCACGGGCGTCAAGGCGACCATCGCGACCGTCCGCGTTCCGACCGCCATCTGCTACATTCCGAAACGATGTCTGCGCCGCCCGAAACGATTCCGAGCCGCCCCCGCGCCGCCCCCCATGCGACCGCCGAAGGGAGCCGTGCCTCGGCGGCGCAGGGCCTCAACGCAGCCCAGCGGGAGGCAGTGCTCGCAGCCGCGGGCCCGCTCCTCGTGCTCGCCGGCGCCGGCACGGGCAAGACCCGCGTCGTGATCGCGAGGATCGCGCATCTGGTCTCCCGAGGCGCGAGGGCCTCGCGGATCCTCGCCGTAACGTTCACCAACAAGGCCGCCCGCGAGATGCTCGCGCGGTCGAAGAAGCTCACGCGACGGAACTCGGCCACGGCGTCGCGGCGGTCCGGCGGCGATGCCTCCGAGCCCGAGACGCCCGAAATCTCGACGATCCACTCGCTCTGCTCGCGGATCCTGCGAAGGCATGCCCCGCGGCTCGGCTACCCCGAACGCTTCGCGATCATCGACCGCGGTGAGCAGGAGGGACTCGCGCGGCGGGTGCTCAAGGAGCTGAAGGTGGCCGAGGCGGCGCTGAAGCCCGCCGACCTGCTCGACCGCATCAGCCGCTGGAAGACCGCGGGGGTTCGGCCGGCCGGAGCGATCGAGCAGGCCGAGGCCGACATCTGGCACCTGGCCGCGTCGGGCTACCGCCGCTACCAGGAATCCCTGAAGCGGACCGGGGCGATGGACTTCGACGACCTCCTCATGCTCGCCGACGAGCTCTTCGTCGGCCACGAGGACGTCCGCCGGCAGGAGGCGGGCCGCTTCGACCACCTGCTCGTCGACGAATACCAGGACACGAGCCGGATCCAGGACCGCATCCTCACGGCGCTGGCAAGGGATCATGGCAGCATCTGCGTCGTGGGGGACGACGACCAGTCGATCTACGGCTGGCGGGGCGCGGAGGTGTCGCACATCCTCGAGTTCACCAGGCGGTGGCCCGAGGCCCGGATGGTGCGGCTCGAGGAAAACTACCGCTCGACGCCCGAGATCATCGAGGCGGCCAACCAGCTCATCGCCCACAACGGGCGGCGGCTTGGAAAGAAGCTCGTGTCGACGTCC
>JBIIOJ010000209.1:0-5813 GCA_044337015.1 Pirellulales bacterium | reverse complement strand
CACGCGATCGTGGTCCGCGACGGCTGCGCCGCCGAGCGGTGGCACGTGGCCGCCCGCACCCGCAGAATCACGGTCTGAATCGCACGAGCCGTCATCCCGAGCAAGCCTCACGAGGATTTCCGTCATGGGCCACGAGCCGAAGCTGATCTTCGACGTCCATCTCGATCTCTCCTACAACGCGATCGACTTCAACCGCGACCTGCGTTGGACCCAGGAGCGGATCCGCCGCCGTGAGCTCGGGATGAAGGATCAGGTGTTTCGCTCGCGGAGCACCGTCTGCTTTCCCGAGATGAGGCGGGGCCGCGTGGGCCTCTGCGTGGCCACGCAGATCGCACGGTCGGTGGATTACTTCTCCCGGATGCCCGGCTGGGCGAGTCCGGAGCAGGCCCGGGCGCAGACGGCGGGGCAGCTCGCGTGGTATCGCGAGATGGAAGCCTGTGGAGAGATGGTGCAGATTCGCGACCGGGCCGGTCTCGAGAAGCACCTCGCCCTGTGGCTTGCGGCGCCGGCCTCGATGCCGGCAACGGCGGCTGCCGGCGGCCTGCCGATCGGCTACATGCTCAGCCTCGAGGGAGCCGATTCGATCGTGTCGTTCCGGCACCTCGAACAGTCGTACGCGGAGGGTCTGCGGGCGATGGGACCCGTGCACTACGGCCCGGGCGTGTACGGCATGGGCACGGATGCCGAGGGCCCGCTCACGCCCCGCGGCCGCGAACTGCTTCAGGAAATGGAGCGGCTCGGGATCATCCTCGACGTCACGCACCTCTGCGACGAGAGCCTCCGCGACGCGATCGATCATTATTCAGGGCCGCTCTGGGCGAGCCATTCCAACTGCCGGGCGCTTGCCGACTGGAACCGCCAGTTCACCGACGAGCAGATCCGCGAGCTCATCGGCCGCGGTTGCGTGTTCGGGATGGCCTTCGACGCGATCATGATGGTGCACGGCTGGGTCCACATGCGGTCGAAGCCGCAGGATTTCGACCTCAGGATCGAGAAGATCTGCGAGCACATCGACCATATCTGCCAGATCGCGGGCAACGCCCGGCACGTCGGGATCGGCAGCGACCTCGACGGCGGCTTCGGCACGGAGCAGACCCCGCTCGACCTCGACAGCATCGCCGACCTGGGGCGGCTCGGCGGCCTCCTGGCCGCCCGCGGCTACTCGGCGGCCGACATCGACGGGTTTTATTACGGGAATTTCGTCGATTTCCTGCGTCGCACCCTCCCATGACCCCCCGGTGAACCGGCGGGGGTAAACTCGTTACAACCGGGTTTTTCCGAACCCGGGCGGCCGGCCGACCCGGCGGCTCGTAACGGTTTTCGGTTCTTTGTCATACTTCATGGGCGACAGTCGCTTTGAAGCGGTGTCGGCCCCGTCCGACCGCTGCGAACGCCTCCTGTCAGCCTCCCGCCGGTTTTTCAACTCCCCATCGCCCCCCGTTCAAGGACGTTTCGCGACATGAGGCAGTCCCGCATGATCATCGTGCTGGCGACGCTCCTCGCCGGCTTCTTCGCCGCGGCGGCTTCGGCCCAGGAAACGGGCCTGACGAGCGACGAGCGGGCGAAGCTCGACACGTTCGAGGGCGTGTCGATCGACAAGGCCGACAAGGTCTTCGCGGCCAAGGACTGGCCGCGTGCCGTGGCCGAGTATGACGCCTTCATCCTGCAGTTCCCCGAGTCGAAGGTGACGCCCTACGCGATCCTGCGGAAGGGCCGCTCCCTGCAGGAGACGCAAAAGCGGTTTGAGGCGGTGAAGGTCTACCAGGAAGTGCTCGACTTCTTTCCCGACGACGTGAAATATGCCGCCGCCGCGCTCTACCGGATCGGCGAGTGCCACATGCAGAGCGGCGACGTGACCAAGGCGATGAAGGCTTGGTTCGACCTCTCGGAGGATGCCGACTACGTGAAGGAGCCGGTCGGCGCCCCCGCGCTCAACGGCCTCGCTGAAAACCTCGTCAAGCAGGGCAAGCCCGACGAGGGAATCAAGCGGTACGAGCAGGTTGCAGTCGAATTCCGCACGAAGAATCCGGAGGCCGCGAGGGCGGCGATCGGAAGGGTGGTGCCTCACCACGTCCGCACGAAGCCCGATGCCAAGAAGCTCCGCGACTTCTTCGTCGCGGTGCAGACCTTCCACCACAACCCGCGCACGCCGGGAGCCGACGTCGCCACCGACGTCGAGTACTGGGCCGAGGTTCGTCGCGAGATCGAGCAGAACGACAAGTTCACCGACGTGCAGAAGGGAGAGCGGGAGGCGTTCTTTCGCTACTGGGCCGGCCAGTTGCAGACCGCGCTCAAGGAGAACGACGACCAGCAGATCGCGGTCGCCAGATACATCCGCGTCTACGAGCGGGACGACGCCGCCTGGTCGCAGCGGCTCGACAAGCAGTTCGCCGCGCACCAGAAGGAGGGGGATTTCCGTCGGATCGGCCGCTGGGTCGGCCTGTTTGCCGCCGACAAGGCGAAGGCCGACGAATACTACCGCAAGCTCGACTTCGCGAAGATGTCGAACGCCGACGTGCTCGCGCTCGTGTACGCGATCGTCGAGAACCGTGGCGATGCTGGGCTGGCAGTGAACACCTTCGGCAAGCTGAAACTCGCCGAGATGAAGGACGACGAGAAGCAGGGCATCTGCAACTGGATGCGTGACCGCCGCGAGCTTCCCGGCACCCGTGAACTCGCCCTCCGGGCCTGCCTCGGCTTCAACGACCAGACGAAGGGCAAATTGGCCGCCCTCCGCTACCTCCACTGGCGGAGTCATCCGCACCACCACTTCCGCGGGCCGGACGATGCCAAGGAGGGGCTGGCGCTCGCCGCCGATCTGCAGAAAGTGCCCGACGCGGCCAAGGAGGCGTATGGCCTCGGCGGCAACCTCCTCCAGTGGACGGGCAAGTACGAGGAGGCGATCAAGGCCTACCAGCAGGCCGACAGCCCTCCGCAGACGCTCTTCTGGACGGCCGAGTGCCTCGCGAAGCTCGGCAAGCTCGAGCAGGCCGTGGCGCAGCTGAAGGAGGTGGAGAACTTCTTCAAGGACCGAGCGCCGGAGGCGGCGCTCGCCGTCGCGTATCTTTACCGCGACGCGGGGATCAAGCAGAAATACGTCCGTTCGCTCTACGCGGTGTCGAAGCGATATCCCAAGAGCGGCGAATCGAGCCAGGCGCACCAGCGGCTGGAGGAAATGGGGCTCCCGATCGGAGGCGGCGTCGATGCGGAGGAATGACATGACGATGATGCGACCCGGCATGCTGGCGATCGCGATCGCGGCGACGATGCTTTTGCCGCAGGCAGCCGAGGCACAGCGGCAGCGGCGGTCGCGTGGCGAGGCGGCGCAGGGCCAGGCCGAGGGGAGCAAGCAGGGGGAGGGAGGCAACTACGCCGCCTTCCAGCTGCTCCGCAAGGGGCAGGAGCTGCTCGACTCGGGCGAGCACGACCGCGGCGCCAAGATCCTCGAGACGATCGTCGAGCAGTATCCGGCCGACCCGATCCGCTTCCGGGCCTATCTCGCCCTCGGCAAGCACGCGCTCTCCCGCAGCCAGCAGATGGAGGCGATCGGCTACCTCCGCAACCTCAAGGCCCTCGAGCAGCCGGGCAAGGAACTGGAAGGGGAAGACCGCGACCTGTTCCTCGAATCGCTCTACCTGCAGGGCATGGCCTTCTTCCAGACGCGGCAGTACGCCCAGGCCTTCCCGCTGCTGCGGCGGATCACCAACGACTTCCCCAACACCGTCTGGGCCAACCAGTCCTACTACTACATCGGCATGTGCCACTTCGCGCAGGGCAACTGGAACAAGGCGATCGAGGCGCTCGGCCTCGTGGGCACGTTCGTGGACGACGCCGGCGACGAACTCGAATTTGCCGAGGCTGGCCGCCGGTTTTACGTGAAGATCCACGACACCGACCTGCCGGTGCTCGAGAAGCTCGGCGAGGAGGTGAAGGTGACGATCGCCTCCGGGAGCGGCGACTCGGAGACCGTGTCGCTCGTGCCGCTCCCCGGCGACGAGCATGCGTCGCTCGGCTCGGTCGCCACGACGCTCGGCAAGGCCGTGCCCGGCGACGGCACGCTCCAGGTGATCGGCGGCGACACGATCAGCACGTCGTACGTCGATGGCAACACGCTCGAGGGCAAGAAAGACGTCTCCCGGTCGCGGCAGGTGAGGGTGGTGGGCACGGCCGCCGTCTCCTTCACCCGCGGTGATTTCGAGTCGCCCGCCGACGCCGCCTTCCCGGGCCAGCCGGTGTTCGTCGCCCTCTCCGACGCCGACCTCGATCTCTCGGACGCCGCCGACACGGCCACCGTGCGGGTGATCGCCCGATTCAAGGAGGAGGAAGAGACTGATGGCTCGCCGGCCACGGGGGTCGATATCGAGCGACTCCTCAAGAGCGAGGAAGACCGCTGGCGGACCCGCGACGAGATCACCGTTCCGCTCACGGAGTTCCTTCCGGCGGCCGATGGCGAGGCCCCGGCGTCCGGCCCGGTGCACTCCGGACGGTTCCGCGGGCAGTTCTCGCTGGGCAAATTCGTCGAAGATCAGCCGGTCGACCGGGCCGACCAACTCCTCTCCGTCGCGATCGGTGACGAGCTCGTGGCGACGTTCGTCGACGAGCGGCACATCGGCGGCACCACGCCGCGCACGGCCACCGCCACGATCCCGGTCGCGAGCGAGATCGACAGCCGGCCGCGGGCCGTGCAGTACGAGGTGGCCGATCCCGTCGTCGCGGCGAAGAAGAGCCTGGTCGAGGCCGAGGCCTTCCTGGAACTCGGCCGCATCTTCCGCGCGATGGGACTGGCCAAGGGGGCCAAGGAAAAGGTCGACGAGGGTCTCACGCGGGTGGAGCCGATCATCCGCCGGTCGGGGGCCATTCCCTCCTCGCTCACGGAGCAGGCATTCCGCGCGAAGTGGGACCTCCACATCACGGCCGGCGATTACGAGTCGGCCATCAAGACCTGTGAACTCTTCAACAAGCTCTACCCCGAGTCTCCGTTCGTCGACCAGGCCCTCCTCCAGATCGGCCGCATCAAGGAGGAGCAGCGGGATGCCACCGGTGCGATCGCCGTCTACAAGCGGATCCTCGGGCTCAAGTCCTCGCAGATCAAGCCGGAGGCACAGTACCGGATCGCGCGGGCGCTGGAGTCGCAGGAAACGCCGAGCGGCGATCCCCTGCCCGGGGCGGCCGAGCGGGCGATCGTCGAATACAAGACCTGCGCCGAACGCTACCCCGACAGTCCCTTTGCGGGCGAGTCTCTCGGCAAGCTGATCGACTACCACATCGAGAAGAAGGACAACGCTGCCGCCAGCGAACTGCTCGACCAGGTCTTCCAGGACTACCCCGACGCGCAGTTCCTCGACGCGATGCTCCTGAAGTGGGTCATGGTCGCCTATCGGATGGGCGACGTGCAGAAGGCCCATGACAAGTGCACCCAGCTGCTCTTCGAATACCCGGCGAGCCCCTACGCCGAACGCGGCCGCGCGATCATGCCCAAGATCGAGGCCAAGCTGAAGCCGGCCGGCGGCGCTGATACCGCCCAAGCCGGCGGCGGGAATTGATCACGAACCACCGTTGAGAAATGAAATACCGTGGAGAAATCACGATCCATGAACACCACCATCCTTCGCTTCGCGGCCGCCGCCTGCCTCTTCACATGTTTCTTCACAACGCACGCTGCCCGTGCGGCAGAGCCGGTGAAGCTCTCCCCCGACGCGGCCGAGCCGCAGGTGGTGGAGTTTCTCAAGCAGTCCCTCGGGTCGGGCGACGCCTTCTCCGCCCAGATCGCCCTCAAGGCCTGGCTCGCCCGTCATCCGTCGCCGGCGCCTGCC
>JBIIOJ010000030.1:0-18847 GCA_044337015.1 Pirellulales bacterium | reverse complement strand
GGCGGCCGTCGGCGAGCGTGACGGCATCGGTGCCGGAATTGGGGTTGGGCAGATCCGTGAGCGTCATCGCGCCCCAGGAGCGGCCTCCGTCGAGGCTCTCGACCCGGAAGATCCGCTTGTTCTGTCGCGTGCGGCCGAGGGCCAGCAACCTGCCTCCGCCGAGGTTGAGAATGCTCGGCTGGATGGCGCCGATCGTCTTGCCGTCGTTCACCGGCCCGATCACTTCCCACGTCGCGCCACCGTCCGTCGACCGCTCGAAATGAACCTGCCAGCCGTGCACGCCCTCGGTGCTCGGCTCGGTGCTCGACGGCGCGAGCAGCACGTCGTTGCCAAGGGCGATCGGCTTGTTCTTGATCGGCCCCACCGGGCCCCCCTTGATGGCCGTGCCGTCGCGAGAGAGCCGCACGGGCTCGCTCCACGTGCGGCCGCCGTCGGTGCTCGACCGCACCAAGCCCCACCAGTCCACAGGGTTCGGGCCGACCTTGTAGAAGAGCAGCAGGTCTCCTCCGGGCTTCTGGAAGAGCACCGGATTCCAGCATGGCAACCGCGCGCCGTCGGGCTGCACGCCGGTGGCAACCTCGACGGGCGCGGTCCACGATCCGTTCTCCATCCGTGAAGTCCAGATGCCGACGTCCTTGTTCCCTTCTGCCGTGCCTCCAAACCAGGCGACGACGAACTCGCCGGGCTTCGTCTCGGCGATCGTGCTTGCGTGGCACGAGGGCGTGGGGAGTTCGCCCGCCACGAAGCCCCGGGAGACGATCGCCGCCGGGGCATCATCGGCCGCGTGCAACGTCGCGACGATCGGGAGGCACGCGAAAAGGAAGACCACGAGGATGCCGGTGATCGAGTATTTCATCGGGAGGTTCCGCTTTGAGGGGCTCGGGGGCGAGTGCGAACGTCCCATCATGAGTCGAAGGAACTCGGTACGTCCATGCACGAAACGCTACGACATGCCGTGTCATTCCGGCAGGTCGAGTACCGCTCCCTGCTCCCGCAGGATCCGTTGCAGGTCTGAGATCGGCACGCCGCGGATCTCGGTGCCGCCCGTGATCGCCAGGTGCGCGGCGACGCCGGCCGCCTGCCCCAGCGCCATCCACGTCGGCTCCATGCGGATCGCCGAGAAGGCGACGTGCGTGGCGCTGGCCGGCACCGGCGCGATGAGGCCATCGACCAGCTTCGGCACCATGATCCGGTAGGGATACTGGTAGGGCCGGGTGATGCCATGGAGCATCCCCAGATAGCCTTCGAGCAGGACAAAGTCGCCTCCCGGTTGCCGCTTCCGCGTCGGGAAGCTGTCGATCGGGTAGTCGCCGACCGCGACGGCGTCGGCGTGCCTCCGCTCGCTTGTGACCCCCGGCTGCTCGGTGACGTTGCGTTCACTGAGCGTGTATTCGCCCACCAGCCGGCGTCCTTCGCGGACGTACAACTGGAAGGGGAAGTGACCGGTGTCGGCGAACTCGTCGCGGCACAGCCCGTACCGCGAGGCATGGCTGCGGCTTTTTTCCGGCACGGCTGCATCGGTCTGCACGAACCACAACAGCCCGAGCGACAGATCTCGGATCCGGGCCGTGATGCGGTCGCGGGCCGACCAGTCACCGGGGATGTACCCGGCGTTCTCCTCGGCGAACACGAAGCCGAGCGTCTTCGGCTTCATGTTGAGCTCGACCTTGCCATTGGGAAGCTGACGGACGCTGAACACGGTCGTGAACAGATCGGTGCCAAACCTGCCGCTGGCGAGGTCGTCCAGGTAGCCGAGGTAGCGAGTGCGGTCATAGCCATCTGGGGGCTTGGCGAGCGGGACGCGGTTCGCGGGATCGTCCGTCAGGACGACGCGGAAGGTGTAGGCGGGCAGGCGGTCGTCGCCCTTGCCGCTGCCGCCGAGCCGCCGACCTTCGAGATCGGCATAAATCTCGCCGGCGTGCGGTTCGCCGAACTCGTCGCGGGGCTCCCTGCCGAGCCGAAAGGCGACGCCGGTCGCGGCCAGCAGGTCGCCTTCGTACGTGGCATCGACGAACACCTTCCCTCGTAGCGTCCGCACGTCGCTTGTGCGCCGGTCGCGCACCCTCACGGCGACGGGGCGGTTCGCATTCATCGTCGCATCGACGAGCGCATGGGAGGTGAGCAGGGTGATCCGCGGCGACTCGGCCACGAAGCTCCGGAGCACCGACTCGGTGACCTTCGGCTCGTAGTGGTAGCCGTCCTTGCACAGGTCGACCTGGGGCGACCCCGGGCCGTGGGCGGCGACGTAGTGGTCCTTGACGCGATCGACGAATTCCCGGAACAACCCCTGCACGAGCCGGCGATCCTCGATGTCGCTCCAGCCCAGTCCGCTGGCCGCCATCCCCCCGATGCGGGCGTGATGCTCGACGAGCGTGACGCTGTGGCCGAGCCGGGCGGCAACAACGGCCGCGGCGACGCCCCCGGGCGTGCCACCGATGACGACGACGTCGGAGTCGGTTGCGGGCGTCTCGTCGGCGACCGCCACGGCCGTCGCCGCCAGGGCGATCACGGCCGACGTCAACGCCGCCGCGAGGAGCGTGCGGATCGCGATGGCTGGACGAGCGAGGTGTTCGGATGCCGCCATGTTCTTTCAGGTGCCGGTGCCCGCGAACAAGGATGTTTTGTACCGCCAGCCCCATGTTTCACGCATGCACGAAATATCACCCATGCACAAAACGGTAAGCGGTGTTTTTGGATGACTGCTGTTATTCCCGTTATTCTCCAGCAATACTAGAGATGTCTTGTCGGATATGGATCTGACCTATCGGTGGATCATGCCGCGGTTTCAAACCCACGACGCTGAAGTGCAGCAGGCCGTGATCGGCGGTCGGAAGGCGGTTCGCCGCTACTGGCTGAACTTCGACTTTCCCCGCACCGCCGGCCCCGGCGGCCCGATCCGCTCGAGCCGCATCACCGACAGCTGGGGCCACCGCCCGCGGCTGGAGCAAGACCCCTCTTGGCGCCGGACGCTCGACTGGTACAGCCTCGTCTACGTGCATCGCGGCGCGGGGATCTACTACGGCGCCGACGAAGAGCGGAGCATCCGGGCGGGCGACCTGATCTGTCTTTTTCCGGGCATCGCGCACGCCTATGGTCCGGCGTCGAGCGAGCGGTGGGACGAGATCAACATCGACTTCGGCGGCCCGGCCTTCGACGCCTGGCGCGGGGCCGGCCTGCTCGATCCGGCCGAGCCGATCCGTCACCTCGAGCCGATCACGTTCTGGCGGGCGCGGCTCGAGGAGTTCGTCGGGTCGGTGTCGCGTTCGCATGGGCGGCCGACGTTTCGCGATACCGGCAAACTGGTCGAACTGATCGCGCAGATGGCGGCGGAGTGGGAGTCGCCCTCCGACAAGGCCGCCAGTGACTGGATCAAGCGGGCCGAGGCCCGGCTCGACGACCTGCAGGCCGGACTCGACATCGACTACGAGGCGCTCGCCGCGAAGTTCGGCCTGGGCGAGCAGGCGTTTCGGAAGAAGTTCAAGCGGCTGACGGGCGTCACCCCCGCCCAGTACCGCAGCCGCCGCCTCATCGCCGCCGCCTGCCACCTTCTCGAAGAGACGCAGGAATCGTGCCGTGCCATTTCCCGCCGCCTCGGCTTCGAGAGCGAGTTCTATTTCTCCCGGCGGTTCAAGCAACTCGTCGGCATCTGCCCCAAGACCTACCGGCTCAACGCCGTCGCCTCCCACCCCTCGCGAGCACCACGATGAACACGGCTTCTGCAACGATCACACCCTGCGTCGCCTCCCGCCCTCATGTCGCCGCAGGAACCGGCCCCGCGTTCGGCGGCGTCGTCGTTCCCCTGGCGACCCCGCTGGCCGCCGTCGACTCGCTCGACGTCGGCGGGCTCGGGCGGCTCGTCGAGCACGTGATCGACGGCGGCGTGCACGCGATCTTCGTCCTCGGCACCACGGGCGAGGGGCCGTCGCTCTCGCACGAGACGCAGCGGAGCCTCGTGCGGGAGGTCATGCGACAGGTGGGCGATCGGGTTCCGGTGTTCGTCGGCATCACCGACCCGTCGTTCGCCGAGAGCGTGGCGCTGGCCGACTGGGCCGCCGCCGAGGGGGCCGCCGCCGTGGTCGCGGCGCCGCCGTTCTATTTCGCCGCCGCCCAGGAGGCGCTCGTGGGGTGGATGACGGAACTGGCCGATCGCGTGCCGCTCCCGCTTTTGCTCTACCACATTCCCGAGATGACCAAGGCGGGCTTCACGATCGACTCGCTGCGGGCCCTGGCCGACTGCCCGAACATCGTTGGGCTCAAGGACTCCTCCGGCGACATGGACTACTTCGCCGCGGCCATGGCCGTCGCTCGGAATCACCGGCCGGATTGGTCGATGCTCATGGGGACGGAAATGCTCTTTCCCCGGGGGCGTGCGCTCGGCTGCCATGGCGTGGTTCCGGGCGGGGCCAACGTGTGCCCGAGGGTGTTCGCCGACATGCACGCCGCGCTCGTCCGCGGCGACGGCGACGCCATCGACTCTCTCCAGGCCGAGATGCAGTCGCTGGGGCGGCTCTACTCGGTGGGCACGTTGCCGGGCCGCGTCGTGGTGGGAATCAAGGCTGCGCTTGCGGAGCTCGGCATCTGCTCCGCACTCGCGGCCACACCCTTTGAAAGGCTCACGCCCGACCAGCACCGTGAGGTGCGGGCGATCCTGGCGACGCTGAAGGAGTGCGGAGCATGAACCGTTTGCCAGCTGCACGGCGTTTGTTGTGGTCTGGTGCCTGGCATCGTCGCCGCTGACAGTCTCGGCCGTGGTCTCGCCGGCTGGAGGACAACTTCATGTGTAACCCGATCCGTCCGTCCACGTTGCTCGTCGCTCTCCTGGTTTTCCTCATCGCTGGGGTGCCGATCGAGGCTGCGGCCGACCCCGCGCCGCCGAACATCCTGTTCTTCATCACCGACGACGAGAGCGCGGTCGAGCGGAGTGCCTATGGCCGGTCGCGGCTGCCGACACCGGCCTTCGAGCGGGTGGCGAAGGACGGCGTCTTGTTCGCCAACGGCTTCAGCACGGCGCCGTCGTGCGCGCCCTCGCGGGCGAGCGTGCTCACCGGCCGGCAGTTCTGGGAACTGGAGCAGGGGGCCTTCATCCAGGCCTTCATCCCCAGGAAAACTCCGACCGTGCCGCAGGTGCTCGCGGATCATGGCTACGAGGTCGCGTGCACCGGCAAAGGCTGGGGGCCGGGGTCGCACTCGGCGCTCGGGATACCGGCCGATTCGCTGGGGCGTTCGTTCGCCGGGGCGACGATCGCCGACCCGCCCCGGGGCGTGGCCGCCAACGACTATGCCGCCAACTTCTCGCGGTTCCTCGAGGCGCGGGATGCGACCAAGCCGTTCTTCTTCTGGGCGGGCGTGGCGGAGCCGCATGACCCGTGGGGCCCGGACAATCACGTCCTGCTCGAGCAGGAGTTCGGCGTGACGCTCGACGAGGTCACGCTGCCTCCCTTCGTCGAAGACACGCCCCATAATCGACGTGAGCGGGCGAACTTCCTCTACGAGATCTGCGTGGCCGACCGCCACCTCGCGCGGATGCTCGCGAGCCTCGAATCGCACAAGCTGGCGGAGAACACGCTCGTGGTGGTGACTGCGGACAACGGCACGTGGATCGTCGACGCCGCGGGTGAGCAACGCGGCAAGGCCTCGCCCTACGACCTCGGCTGCCATGTGCCGCTGGCGATGATGTGGCCGGCCAAGGTGCCGCGTGGACGGACCGTGACCGACTTCGTGAGCTTTGCCGACTTCGCGCCGACGTTCCTCGCGGCAGCCGGCCTCCGCGTGCCCGAGGGCATGACCGGTCGCAGCCTGCTGCCGATCCTCACGTCGGCGAAATCCGGCCGGATCGAGCCGGAGCGAGATTCGATCATCACCGGCCTCGAGTGGCACGGCGAGGTGGACCCCGAGAGCCGCTCGTCCCGCACCATCCGTGACGACCGGTATGCCTACTTGGTGCGGTATGCCAACGTGGACACGCACGGCCAACCGCTCGACGCGGCGGCCCTCGTGAAGCCAGTGAAGGAGGAGCTGTACGACCTGGAGCAAGACCCCTGGCAGCTTCACGACCTGGCTGGCAATCCTGCAGTGGCCGCCGAGCAGAGACGGCTGGCGACCGAACTGCGGGAGGCGGGCACGCGGCGTGGCGACCCGCGGTTCACCGGCGACATGGCGGTGTTCGTGAACACGCGGGCCTACGTGCAGAAACGCAAGCAGATGGGCTACGACAAGTCTGGGGTCACGCTGGGATATCCGCGGCTGGTGGCCGAGCAGACCGGCCACCTCTGGTTTCCGAAGCTCGACGTTTTGCCGGGCGGCCGGCTGCGGGTCGTCTGTTCCGGCCAGCCAGACAGTTACGAGGCCGATCATATGAGCGTGGACGGTTCATGTCAGACGACCTCCCAGGATCACGGCCATGCATGGGCGCCCCTGACGCCATGGCGTTATGGTGGTTTGACAAATTGGCGAGAGAAAGACCGGTTGGTTGGCCTGCCTTGGCAGTATGCGTTCAGCGACACCGAGCCCACGGCGCTGAAGGGCGAATTGGTCGCCGTCGACGCTGCAGGGAAGATCGTCGATCTGCCGGATCGGAACATGCAGATATCCGGTTTCCCTCGCCCGCTGAGCCAGCACACGGGATTGGCTGTATTCGCCACCGACTGCGATGGCGTGGTGATCAAGGGCAAGCGGATCCTGACCCTCGGCTATGGCACGTTTGCTGGTGACGAGGAGAAACATCGCACCGGCACACGCAGCAAGGACGCCTACTTCGGCTACTCTCTCATCGCCATCGAGAGCCTCGATGGGGGACGGAACTGGCGGGTTCTCTCGACCGTCTGCGATTGGACCCACTGGGAGAACGACCCCGCCTGGGTGGACCGCGGTCGGTTCGAAGGCCCGAGCGAGAGCGGCCTCGTCGAGCTGGCCGACGGCAGCCTGCTGGCCGTCTATCGCATCGGCATGTTCGAGCAGAATCCGCTCCATCAATCGATGAGCACCGACGGCGGGAAAACCTGGAGCACCCCCAAGGCCCTGCCGGCCTTCAGCGTGCTGCCGAGTCTCCAGCGTCTCTCCGGCGGCGGGCTCATCCTGGCGACGGGCCGGCCGGGCATCTGGCTCTGGTACTCGGCCGACGGCCGCGGAGACAGATGGGAGCCGATCGACGCGCTCGCGCACCACAATGCGGCCGTCGCGAGTGACCACCCGGAGTGGCTGATCGGGCCGACCGAGCAGTTCAATCGCTTCCACACCTCGAGCAACGTGCGGATCCGCGAGATCGCACCCGACAGGCTGCTGCTGATCTACGACCGGGTTCCCTTCGACTGGCGACCCGTGCCGAAGGACAGCCCGGAACGTAACCGGATCTTCGTTTTGCCGGTCCAGGTCGCCCCTACCGGTAGGTGAAGTGGGCGGTCGCGCGGCAGTCGGCGTCGGCCGTCACCCGAATCCACTCGGCGGAGTAGCCTCCGGGGAACACGAGCGGGTGATAGCCGCCGGCAGGCACCTTCATGCGGGAGTGGACGGCCCACGACTGGTCGCCGAGAAAATCGACCTCGACGGTGAAGGTCACTTCCTGCGCCGAGTCGTGCCGCAGGTGCAGCGTCTTGTGGTCGAACCCGGCCGCGAGGAAAGGATCGCTCGGCTGCCCGGCCTTGACCGGCGTGTCGTGCCACGCGCCGCCGTCGCCCGCGGGCTTGCCGAACGACCACAGGTCGTCGGTCTTCCCGAACCACAGCCCCGCCTGCGGCTGGCCAGCGAGCGGATTCATGTCGAGCCCGGGGCCGAACCGCATCGGCGTCGCCTGGTTGCCGCCGAGCACGAGCATCCCCCGCCACGAGCAGAAGTCGGGCACGACCCGCAGGTGCGCCGACACGGGCCGCAGGCCGCGGAGCCGGCCCCGCACGAGGTTGAAGGGCACCTCGTAGAAGAGGCCGTAGCAGTCCATCATCGCCCGCTCGGTCTCCACCTCGCGGATCCGCATCCACTCGGTCGTGCTCGTCTGGTCCCAGGCATGGCCGTGCCGCGGCAGCCGGTATTTCGACCAGCGGCCGTCGGCATGCACCATGAGGATCGCCGATCGCCCGTCGTTGCCGATGCAGATCATGGGCTTCGAAAACTCCTCGGTCGCGAAGACCTCCGTGAACGACGCCCGTTCGAGCACCGTCCAGGCGGAGCCGTCCCACTCCGCCAGCCGGCCGGCCGACGGCTCACCGCGGGCGTCGGCTTCGGTGAACGTGTTGTTGGCGACAACGACGCGGCCGTGGTGGGTCCAGGCGCCCTTGAAGTGGGGCTTGGCGTCGGCCGGCAGGCCAAGCTCCTTCCGAAGGTCGGCGATCAGGCGGGCCTCGAGCGTCTTGACGTCCACCTCCCAAAACTCCCCTTCCATGCCGAGCACGAGCACCATCCCGGCGGGGTTCTTCAGATGCGGGCAGGTCGCGGTGAGCCGGTGGTCCTTGAGGCCGGCGATCGTGCGGACGGTGCCGTCGCTCGTGATCGCATGGGGGCCGATGAAGAGCTGCCCGCTCGGGGCATGGACCATGCGGTTGGCGTAGGTGCCGACGACGCTCTCGGGCCGCTTCACGAGCGTGAGGTCGTTCGTGATCTCGTAGAGGCCCGTGCCGGCGCCGGTTTTTGCGGTGTGGGCCACGTAGGTGACCGCCCACAGCCTGCCGGCCCAGGGCATCAACGCCCCGACGCCCGCCTCCGAGCGGGGATCGTGGTCCGCGACCATCGCCAGCCGGGGCAGCACGCCGCTGATCACGGTCGGCGCGACGGGCGGTTCCGCCGCACCAGCCACGCCGGCTGCCATGATGGCCGCGACCACGATCCTCGCGGAACGAAACTGCATCGGTTCATTCATGTGGCAGCCACTCCCGGATCCGCGGGGCGAGCTTGGTCGCGATCTCGATCATGCCTTGATCGGTTGGGTGCAGCATGTCGGGGCTCAAGCCGCTGAAGCTCAAGAGATCAGGGCCGGCGACGAAGTGGACGTTCGCGTGGCCGGATGCCTTGACCACCTCGGCGAGGGCGTCGCGATACGCTGCCGTCGCGGGCTTTTGGTTCGCCCACAGGTCGCCTGTGCCGATCGGGAATAGGCTGATGCACACGATCGGCGCGTCGGGGTGGCTCGTGGCGAGCTTCGTGATCATCGCGCCGGCCCGCTCTTTGAACTGCTCCACGGAGAACCCCGTGCCGGACATGTTGACCGAGATCTCGAGCACGCAGAGATCCCAGTCGAGGCCCGCGAGGTAGTCGGCCATGGCTGGCTCACAGAAGGCGGTGCCGCTCGAGCCCATGTTGATGAAGTCGTGCCCCACGGCCCGGGCCGTGACCGCGTTCCAGCCGAGGTCAGGGCGGCTGGCATATGCTCCCTGGCTGATCGATGTGCCGTAGCTGAGCATCACCGGCGGGAGTTCGTCGGGCTTGGGCGGCCGCACGTTGCCGTCGATGCCAGTGAACTCGACGTCGAGCCCGTTCACGACCACGCGGCAGACCCGGTTGGCGAACCGTCCACGGGGATACGTGTCCATTAAGCTGAACATGAGCCCATGGCCGTGCGGCGTGATCGGCTTGGCGCGATCGCCCGCCGCAAGCTTCGCCTCGCCGGCGATAATATCGCCCCAGAACCAGCAGACGGACGGACCCTGCTCGCCGCGAAGGTGCAGCTTCACGTTCTCCAGTTTTTCACCCTCCTCGAGCACGAAGCGGATTTCGGAGTGCGCCGCCACCCGCATCTGCTTGGCTCCATCCTTTTCCTTGCCGTCCGGGGTCGTCTTGTCGAGGGTGTCGCGAAGCTCCTTCGGGGCGCGGTAGAGCATCACGGCCCTGCCGTCAGCGGTCGCTTCGGCCCCACCGCAGTTCCAGAGTTGCACCTTTCGCACGAAGTCGGGTAGTGGGGGGGCTGTATGGGCGATCGTGGGCGCGAGGCAGAGCACGACGGCGGCAAACCAAATGGGAACGAGGGGCATGGTGGCAGCCGGGGGAGGAAAGGGATTGGAGCGGGCGCTCGACGCGACGAACGCGAATGTACGCTCATTCCGGCCGGACCGCGACCGGCCGTTCGGCCGGTGTCGCCGGGTGGCAGGCCGCGTAGGCTCATGCGTGGTGGCGGTTCGCCGCGGCAGCCCACAAGACCTTCGGGAATTGAGACGATGCGCAAACCAACTCACCGGGTGACGGTTCGTGCGGCCGTCCTCATCAGCCTTCTCCTCCCGCTGCCCGCCAAGGCCGGGCCGCCGCTCCTGTCGCCGGGCAGCGGCTGGGATGGGAAGCGGCTTGCCGGCGGGCCGGCCGTCACGGAGTTTCCCGAAGAACTCAACGGGCTGGCCGTGATCGCGCCGCCCCGCGGCAACGGCGCGAAGCCCGCGGCGGAGTGGGCGTTTCGGACGAACCTCCCGGCCACCGTCTATCTCGGCATCGTGAACCGCGCTGGCTATGTGCCGCCGGTGGAGTGGGAGCCGACCGCCATGGAGATCCGCTCGGGCAATCTGCTCGACCGCGTCTACCGTCGCAAGGTGCCGGCCGGAAAGGTGACCGTGCCCGGCCACACCGGGATGTCGGGGGCGTTCTTCGGCGTGCCGCACATCGTGATCGTCGCGGCCGATGACGGCCGGCAGGCCGAGTTGAAGCTCGACGAGGTGGTCATTCCCGAGGCAGCCCCGCTGCCCGACCCCGGCCCGAAGGACATCGACTTCCGCTACGCGATCTTTCCCTCGCACGACCTGCTGCGGTTCTCTCTGCCGAAGCCGCCGGCGAGACTCTCGCGGTGGAGGGTCGCGCTCCGCCGCGACGGCGAGGCTCGGCCGCTCGCGGAGCGATCCGGTACGTTTCCGATGTCGGCCGCCGGCGAGAATCTGCAAACGCCCGAGTTGCCCGCGGGCCTCTACTTCGTGGAGTGCACGCTCGAGGGCGAGGGCGAGCCCGTCAGGCTCAACCGCTGGTTCTACCGGCAGGCCTTCCCCTGGGAGCAGGAAAAACTCGGCCTCGACGACGTGGTGATTCCGCCCTTCGAGCCGCTCGCCGTCGACGAGTCTGCTTCGCGGGTCTCATGCGTGCTCCGCAGCCACGAGCACGGCGCGGCCGGGCTCTGGAAGCAGGTCACAAGCCAGGGACGCGAACTCCTCGCCGCGCCCGTGCGGCTGGAGGTGATGGCCGGAGGAAAGACGGAAGCGGCCGCCGGGGCAGCGCCGAAGATCACGGAGCGCAAGCCCACCCGCGTTGCCGGCACCGCGGCCTGGAAGGCCGGCGATCTCGAGGGGACGACCGACTTCGCCTACGACTACGACGGGTTCGCGGAGTTCACGCTCACGCTCGCCCCCACCGCCGCCGAGATCGACCGCGTGCAGTTCGTGATTCCGCTGAAGGCCTCCGAGGCGTGGCTGCTCCACCCGGTGACGACGCTCTTGCGGCACCACTACGCCGGCCGCGTGCCGGCCGGCACGGGAAAGGTGTGGGACTCGGCCAACCTGCCCGGCGGCAAGATGCTCGGAACGTTCGTGCCCTACGTGTTCGTGGGCGGTCCCGAGCGAGGCATCTGCTTCGCGGCCGACAATGACCGCGATTGGGTCGCCGACCCGAATGTGCCTGCCATGGAGATCGACCGCGACGGCGAGACGGTGAACCTGCGGCTGAACCTCCTCGCCCGGCCGCACCGGCTCACGCTGCCGCGGACGATCCGCTTCGCGCTCCAGGCCACGCCGGCCAAGCCGATGCCCACGGAGCCGGCTTCCTGGCGGCGTTGGTGGTTCACCCGCGGCCCGCACGGAAAGCGTCACGACGTCGAGGGCACGATGATGGGCGTGAACCTCGGCTGGGGCGCGGCGCAACTCGTCACCGACCTCTTCCCTGCCAACGAAGACGTCTCGTTTTGGGACGCGATGGCGGCCAATCGCGCGAGAGGCAAGTGGGATCAGGACTTCCTCGAGCGGTGGAAGCGGCGATACCCGGGACTCGCCGAAGCGTTTCCGACCTACAAGTGGGGGCTGGAGACGGTGAGCGGCATGCCGCCGAACACGAATGGCACGACCTCCTTCAAGTACCTCATGCCCTACCTGAATCCCCGTGGCGGCAGCTCGCTCGACCCCGCCTTCGCCACGACCTATCTCGACGAGTGGTCCACGGTGGACGTGACCGATCCCGGCTGGAAGCCGGGCCCCGACCGCACCCTGCGGGAGAAGCTCGCGCCGGTCTGGTATGGCTTGGAGCCTGTGACGAGCAACGTGGACCGTCAGCTCTGGTGGCAGCGGAAGATGGTGGAGGCGTTTTCCGACGGCCCCTACTGGGACAACTTCTTCTTCAAGGCGAGCTGGGTGCCGGCCGAGGCGGGCGGCCCGGCCTACGTGGACGACGAGGGGCGGCTCAGGCCCGGCGTGAACCTGCGCGGCTTCCGCAGCCTCGTAAAGCGGACCGCCGTGATGATGCACGCCCTCGGCAAGCGGCCGCTCTCCTGGATCCACATGACCAACGCCAACGTCGTGCCCGTTCTCTCGTTCGGCGCGGCCAACCTCGACTGGGAGTGGCGCGATCTGGGAAAACAGGCCGGCGTGGACATCCAGGACCGGCTGGGCATCGACGCGGATCCGTCGCTCGTGCTCGTGCAGAGCACGGGCTTGCAGGCCGGCAATGTGCCGGTGGCAATCGACCGCTTCCACGCCAAGGGCAAAGAGGCGATCGCCTGGCAGATGCGAACGGGCCTTGCCGTCTGCCTGCCGCACGAGATCCGACAGAAGGACGGCGGCCCCGACGCGGCCTTCGCCCAGGGCGTGCTCGACGAGTTCGGCTACGGGCTGCCCGACTGCCAGGTGTTTCGCTACTGGGAGAATGGGCATCCGCTGCAGGCGACGGGCGCGCGGATCCGCGGTCTCGTGCTGGCCCGCGAGGGCAGGGCACTTCTGGCGATCGGCAACTACGGCCAGGAGCCTGCGCCGGGAGAGCAGGCTCAAGTCGCCAGCGGGAAGCCCGACGGTGCGAAGCCGACCTCGGTCGAGGACTATGACGCGGGCGTCGCGGAACGCGGCGGTGCAGCCGCACTGGAATTACCGCCGGCGGCCGCGCGGCCCGTCTATAAGGTGCAACTGAAACTCGACCTCGCGGCCCTCGGTCTGCCCGAGACGGCCATGGCCACCGACATGGAGCGGGCGGCAGCGGCCCGCGCGCCCAAGAAAGCGAAGGCCCGCAAGGCCGACGAACTCGCGGCCGACCTCGAAGCCGAACTCGACGGCAAGGATCCGTCCGGCCGGCTCAACCGAGTCGCCCCCGGCGTCTTCGAGTTGACGATCAAGAAGCACGACTTCGCGATCATCCTGGTGGAGTGATCGACGGCGTCACTCCCCGCCGAGGAGGCTGCCGGTCGTCGTCGGCCGGTGTCCGATGCGGTGGGTCTGCACCTCGATGAACCGGCGGTCGGCAGCGACTTCGAACGGGCCGGCGTACACCTGCCAGGGGCCGGAGTAGTTCTTGTCGGTGCCGAGGCGATAGCCGATCGAGGCTCCGGGGTCGCTGCACGAGAGCGTCACCACGTACGCCATTGAATCGTCTTGCGACACCGCCTGGTCGCCGATCTCCGCCGCCGGCGTGGCCGGCTGGCGGCCGTCGGGCGGCCAGATCTTCTCCCGCACGAGCCGCGTCTCGGGCACGACGAAGCCGAGGTCGCCCGTGTCGGCGATCCAGGCGTCGAGATGCTCGCGGAGGCTTTTCAGCCGCTCGCGATGTTCCGGCATGTCGGCGAGGTTCTTCACCTCCCACGGATCGCTCTTTGAATCGTAGAGTTCTTCCTCCGGCCGACGGCCTGCGGCGAGCTGCCACTGCTCTGGCCTCTGCGGGCCGTTCTTCTCGAGCGCGTAGAGATCGGCCGTCATCGGCAGCCTCTCGCGAAAGGCGTTGCGGATCAGGTAGGGCAGGTCGGGCAGGACGTTCCGCGTGTATCTGAATCGGCCATCCGACACGCTCCGACACCGGTCGTACGTTTCGTCGAACCGGTCGGCGCTTGCGTAGGCATGGCCGCGGCGGTAGTCGTCGCGTTCGTGGGCGAAGCGGCCGAGGAACGCGGTGCCGTCGAGCCGAGCGTCGGGCTCGATGCCGGCGAGCGACAGCACCGTGGGCCCGAAATCGACGAAGCTCACCACCCGCCGCTCACGGCTGCCGGCCCCCGCGCCATCGGGATGCCGCACGATGAGCGGCACGCGGAGCCCCGTGTCGAAGCATGACCGCTTGCCACGCGGCAGGCCGACGCCGTGATCGCTGAAGAACATCACGATCGTGTTTGCGAGCAGGCCGGCCTGCTCCAATTCCTTCAGCCTCTCGCCGACCCAGCGATCCATGGCGGCGATGTTGTCGTACGTCCGCGCGACCGCCTCGCGGACCTTCGGCGTGTCGGGATAGAAGGGGGGCAGCGGCACGGACTCGCGGCGGACCACCTCCGGGCTGCGTCGGGTCTCGGGAAACGCCTTGCCCTCATGGGTGCCCTCGAAGTTGAAGACCGCGAAGAACGGCCGGTCGGCGGGCCGGCTCCTCCAGTGGGCACGGTCGCTCGACTCGTCCCACACCGTCACCGGCTCCTGGAACTGGTAGTCCTTCTTCGCGTTGTTGGTGCAGTAATAACCGGCGGCCCGGAGGTGCTCGGGGAAGCAGCGGACAAACGGCGGTGGCACCCCCTCGTAGCCCGGGATGTCGCGGTAGGCGGCCGGGTTCCGCTGGACCGCATCTTCACTGGGCGAGTTGTTCCGCATGTGCATCGTGCCGATGCGGGTGCAGAACATGCCGGTGATGAGCGACGAGCGGGCCGGGGCGCAGACAGGCGACGTCGCGAAGGCGGCGCCGTACACGACGCTCTGCTGCGCGAGCCGGTCGAGGTTCGGCGTGGGCACGGTGCGGTCGCCGTAGGGGCCGATCCACGGGCTCATGTCCTCGACGGTGAGCCATACCACGTTCGGCCGCTGCGGCGTGCGCCGCGAGCCAACGCCGAGATCGGGCCGCGGCCGTTCGAGCGGCACCGTCACGGGCCAGCCCGGAAACTGCCGCCGTGCGCCGTCGGCGGCAAACGAGGGGAACCGCGGCCAGCACTCGAACGTGATCGTGTCGCGGGCGAAGTCGAACCGGGCGATGCCGTAGCCGTCGGCCCGCTTCTGCTCGTCGCGAACGTCCTCGGGGTTGGCGTAGGCGGCGACCGAGATTTTGTTGCCGAGGCCGTCTTCGTAGTCGCCGGTCCAGGGGAGCGGGCTGCCCGGCACGGGATTCGCCCCGGCCTTTTCGTCGAGCGGATGCCACCAGCGGCCGTAGACCGTATTGACAAGCGCGGGCGCCGTGAACGACCAGGGGCCGTCGCCGTGCGTGTCGATCCCGTGCTGCACAACCACGGCGAGGTGCTGATCGCCGCAGAGGTGGGTCGCATGGGCGGCCTTCAGAAGCCGCAGCGCCGCGTTGCGGCCGTGTTGCGGCCAGCCATTGCAGTCGAGATCGGCAAGCAGACGGTTGTCGGGGCGGCCGTGCAAGTGGACGGCGCCGCAGAAGGCGGTGGCCGAGAGGGCCGTCTTCCCGCGGACTCCCTGCCAGTCGCGGCCCCATGATTCGAGCCAGGCGAGCTGCCTCTTGCCGAGCAGCTCGAGCCCCGGCTTGTCGATGCTCGCCCGATCGTAGCCGGGGTCGGTGATGTGGTCGGGTCGCGGGCCCATCTCGGGGATCGCGCCGAAGGGGCCAGTCTTGAACTTCCGGTCCTCGAGGATCGCGCAGTCGAGGCCGCCCACCACGAGCCTGGTGAAGAACACGCCAATGCCCTGGGCCACGGGCGCGGGATCGACCGGATCGGGCAGGTGCCAGGTCTGCTGCCGCTGCACCATGTTCACGTACGACGGGGGATAGAAGTAGCCGCCGTCGGCCCCGTCCTTCCGCTCGGCCTTGCGGCCGCCGGCCCCCCAGAGATTCGGGTGTCCCACGTCGTGGTCGTCGGGAATCGTGACGGTAGGCCGGTCGCGGATCACGTCGCGAAACTGGAGGCCGAACTCGATCCAGCCCACGGTGTGCTGCGTGTGGCGGTAGGTCTGGTCGCCGGCGAAGAAGAGCAGATCGGGATCGGCCTTCCGCACGCTGTCGACCAGTTCCGCCCGCGGCCCCGGCGTGCTCGATGAATTGCACGACATGACGGCGACCTTGATCTCCGGCTTCTTGGCCGGGTCGCGGCGGACGATTCCCTCGAACACGGCCTCCGCGGCGTGCCGCACGCGGTAGGCATGGTCGCGGGACGAGTCCCAGCCCTCGACGCGGAAGTGGGCGTCCCAGCCTGGATAGAGCACCGGGCCGCGGGCGACTTCGACCCACTCGTCGCCCCGCTTGATCTCGAGCCGAGCCTCCCGCGGCTCGTCGGGTGAGAGCGGGAAGAACTGCGCGGAGAGCTTGAGCGTGCCACGCGATTCGGGCCGCACGGTCACGGTGTAGAGGGCGAAGGCGATGACGTCGCGCCGCGGGACGTCGAGATCGAACGGCCGACCCCCCTTCGCTCCGGGCTTCACCGGCTCGGCCTGCGCGGCCTGCCGCCAGTCGCCGGTGGCCCAGCTGTCGAGATCGGCGTGGGCGTCACCGAAAGGCCTTGCTTCTGGATGGCCGCCGGCGGCCGCGGCGGGGCGGCCCACATCGATCACCGCCAAGGCGGCACACAACAAGGCGAGCGATTTGCTGAGCCAGGACATCGGAAGAAAGCCCATCGAAGAGGTTGGTCGGTCGTTCGGTCGTCGACTGCGACGAACAGTGTACCGACCGCGGCTCGCGTCATGGGCTCGACGTCGCGAGCCGCCTGCGGAACACCGCGTCGCCATTCGTGACGTAGAGATACCGATGTTCGTGACCCGCGAGGATGCAGCTTGTGAGCGGCTTGCCGGGCTGCGGGGCGGGCAGCACGCCGCAGGGCCTGCCCGTCGGGTCGAAGACCTGCACGCCGAGCGCCGACGTGACGTACCAGCGGCCGGCCCGATCGACGGCCATGCCGTCCCCCTTCGCCGCGGTCGCGTAGGGCGGCGGCTCGTGACGGCGGGATTCGCCCTTCGGGTCGATCGGTCGACGCAGCGTCATCGCCGGCATCTTCGCGTCGAGCGATCCGTCGGGGTGCACGCGGAAGATCCAGACGTGCTCCCCTTGATGCTCGGACACGGCGAGCGTGCCGCCGTCGGCGGAGAGGGCGACGCCGTTGGGGCCGGCGATGCCCTCGTCGGCCGTGGAGACCTGCCCGTCGGCCAGCCTGATTCGCGTCAGCTTTCGCGGGGCGGTTTCGGTCACGTAGAGAAAACCTTCGGGCGTGGCGGCCAGATCGTTGGCCGCGATGCCGGAGGTGATCTCGGCGACCTCGCCCGTATGCGGGTCGATCGAGATCACCCGCTTCCTGCTCCCCTGGCAGGCATAGAGCCTGCCGTCGGGCCCGAACTCGAGGCCGCTCACCGACTCGCGTGACACGAGGCTCGACGCGTTATCAGCCGCAGCGAACCGCCGCACCTCGCCGGCCTTCATGTCGCAGACATAGAAGTTTCCCTCCGCATCGGTGCAGGGTGCGTCGGCAAAGCCGAATCCGCCGCCCACCTTCTCCCAGCCCTCGCCCGGCACGAGCAGCCGCAGGAGTGTCATGTCTCCCTTGAGGTCGGCGGACGTGTCGAGGCTCGGTTGGTGCGGCTCGTTTCGCCAGAGCCACTTCAGGGCGTCGGGAAACAGGCTGCCGCCGTGACGCGAATCGTGCCCGAAGCCCTCGGCCCAGTCGAAGCGGACGTCGTAGCCCATGTACCGCAGCGACGCGGCCAGTTGCCTGTTGGCCAGGGGCCAACTGCCCGCTTGTTTGTCGATGTCGCCGCTCGAGTCCTCGAGGTAGATCCTCAGCGGCTTCGGCTCCGTCTTGCGGACGAGCGAAGCGTAGGCGTCGCCGCCGCGGATGTTGGTGAAGCTGCCGATCGTGCTGAGCACCTTCCCGAACGCGTCGGGACGTTCCCACGCCGCAGTGAAGCTGCAGATGCCTCCGGAACTGGCGCCGCAGATCGCCCGCCGTGCGGGTTCGGGGGAGATCGACCACCGCTTGCCCACCTCGGGCAGGATCTCGTCGAGCAGGAACCTCGCGTAGCGGTCGCCGAGGCTGTCGTATTCCAGGCTGCGGTTGGAGTTTTGCCAGGGGCTGCCGGGACGCTCGGCGGCGATGTCGTGCCCGGGATCGACGAAGACCGCGATCGTCGGGGGCATGTCGCCGCGGGCGATGAGGTTGTCGAAGACGATCGGCACCCGCCACCGCCCCTCCGGGCTGAGATAGTCGTGGCCATCCTGGAAGACCATCACGGCCGCCGGCGTGACGGCGGAATACTGGGCAGGCACGTAGACCGCCCAGTCGCGGGTCGTGCGGGGAAACAACTGCGACTTCCACGGAGGCATCCGCTCGACGCGGCCGCGCGGCACGCCGTCCTTCGCGACGGCGTCGGGATGCGGCTGCCATGGATCGTCACGCGCGGGCTTCGGCGGCACGGTCGCGGGATCGGCGGAAGCCGTCGAGCGGTCGTCGGACCAGAGCCACGCCAGAGCGTCGGGCAGGAGTTCGCCGCCGGGGCCGCCGCTGTGACCCCCGTCCGTCATCGTGAAGCGGTGCTCGTAGCCGGCGAATCGCAGGGCGGCTGCCATCTCCTCGTTGGCCAGCGGCCAGTTGCCGTGCAGGTTGTCGAGATCGTCGCGGCCGTCCTGCAGCCAGATTCGCAGCGGCTTGGGGGAACCCTTCGAGAGCCGAACGAGTCCGGGATAAGCCCAGCCTCCCCGGATGTTCGTGAAGCTGCCGATGTGGCTCATGACGCGGCCGAACTCGTCGGGCCGGTGCCAGGCGACGCTGAAGCTGCAGATGCCGCCCGACGACATG
>JBIIOJ010000208.1:0-5862 GCA_044337015.1 Pirellulales bacterium | reverse complement strand
CAAACGTGGCGCTCAATGGGTCACACAGGCACTTTGATGCTGAACGCCGGGAGAGCGGACGTTGAGGAGCATCAGGTGTATCCTCACCGTAGCGACGAGGCGTCCGCTCTCCCGGCGGCAATGCGGCCTCCATCAAATCCGCCGCAACGTTTGCCCTTCGCGCAAGCCAATCCGGTCTCCTGCAGGCGGCTTCAGTGGGTTTGGGGCTGCTCACTGAGGAGCGGGCGGGGCGACGGTGATGATCCGGTCCCAGCGGCCGCGGCCGATGCGGTAGCGTTCGAGGAGGCCGATGTCGCGGCGGCCGTTGCCGTTGGCGTCGGTGAAGGTCATCGCGGCGGTGTACCCGCCGCTTTTGTCGGTGTCGAGGAACGGCTCGCCCTCGTCGAAAACGCCGTTGGCGTTGTCGTCGGCGAACGGCTCGCCGACGAGTGGCGGCACGGGCGGCGGTTCGTCGGCCGTGTCGTCCTTATGCTTTTCATCCCCGGGTTCTTCCTCCTCCGGTTCCGGCGGGACGTACGGCAGCGAGGCTTCGCCGTTGAGGATTCTGGAGCGGGCTTCGGGGGACGCCGACGCGAGCTTCGTGAAGGCCGCGAGCAGCTTCGGGCCCATGTCGAGCCGGATGCCCGTGGGGTCGACACGCATCGCGCCGTCGAGCGGCGCCATGGTCCAGGCGACGAGGATCCCGCCGCAGAGCATCATCCCGCCGAGAAGCCCGACGATCGCGCCGGTCGTCGTGTCGATCGCCGGGTCGAAACGCACGGCATCCTCCGGCACGGCCGCCCCCACGGCGAGCCTGATCGCGATGATCGCCGCCAGGAATACGACCACGAAGGCGACGAACCCGCACCAGGCGGCGGGGCAGCCGGCCAGCGACACGATCTCGGTCGTCTCGTCGAGCAGGGCGAACGACGCGAGGCCGGCGGCCAGCACCTGCATCGCCACGACGGCCGCGAGAAACGCCCCGTGGCGAAAGCCGTAGGCCGCCATGCCGACGACCGCGAGCAGGAGCACGGGGTCGGCGAGCCGCTGGAAGAGTGTCGATGCGATCATTGTTTCGTGACCCGTGCGACCTCGCTCAGGCTCGTCATGCCGGAGACGACCTTCTGCATGGCCGAATCCTGGAGCGTTCGCATGCCCGCCTTCTTCGCCGCCGCCCGGATCGCCTGGATCGAGGGTCGCCCGACGAGCAGGTCCTTGATCGTGTTGTCGAAGACGAGCAGTTCGTAGACGCCGGTGCGGCCGCGAAAGCCCGTGCCGACGCAGGCCCGGCATCCCTTTTCGTTCTCCCGGTAGAACGTAGTCTCCTCGGCTGGGTCGAGGCCGCAGCGGGCGAGAAACTCGGGCGGCGGCTTGTAGGGCACCTTGCACTTCGCGCATAGCACCCGCACGAGCCGCTGGGCGAGCACCGCCGTGACGGCCGACTGGATGAGCGTGGCGTCGATGCCGATGTCGAGCAGCCGCGCGACCGTCGTGGCCGTGTCGTTGGCGTGGAGCGTCGTGAAGACGAAGTGGCCGGTGAGCGCTGCCTGCATGGCGATCTCCGCCGTCTCACGGTCGCGGATTTCCCCAACGAGGATCACGTCGGGATCCTGCCGCAGGACGCTGCGAAGGATCTTCGCGAACGTGAGTTCGGCGGAGACGTTCACCGCCGTCTGCGAGATGTTGTCGAGCCGGTACTCGATCGGATCCTCGATCGTCACGATGTTCCGCGAGAAGACGTCGATCTCGCCGATGGCGGCGTAGACCGTGGTCGTCTTTCCCGAGCCCGTCGGCCCACAGACGATGAGCATGCCGTGCGGCCGCTGGATGATCGATCGCAGCGACTTGAGCACGCTCTCCCGCATGCCGATCGCACCGAGCCCGGCCCGCACGAGCCCGCCGTCGGAGTCGAGCAGCCGCAGCACCATTTTCTCGCCGAAGTTGGTCGGGCCGGTCGCCGCCCGGATGTCGAACTTGCGGTCGCCACAGAGGGCCGCGAACGTGCCGTCCTGCGGCCGCCGTCGCTCGGCGATGTCCATGTCGGCGACCACCTTCGTCGCCGACACCAGCGCGCGCCCCTCTGAGCCGCTGAACCCCGCCGAGTTCTGGAGCACTCCGTCGATGCGGAACCGCACCTGCAACTCATCCCCCGTCTTCGGCTCGAGGTGGATGTCGGTGGCCCGCATGACGATCGCCTTGGCCATCAACTGCTGCACCGCGAGCACCGCCTTCGAGGTTTCCTTGTCCTTCTCGCCGGGCTGCCGGCCGTCTATTCGGGTGCCGTCCTTCTTGAGGAGCACGACGACGTCGTTCACCGGAACGTCGCCGGCGACGGTCGAGCGGCCACGGATCAGGTTCGACAGCCGCAGCCCCTGCGTGGCTGGACGCAACAAGCCCTCGACGATCTTTTCGGGCAGGAGCCGGCGTTCCGCGGGAGCGGCGAGATCGCGGACGCCGACGTAGGCGAGCAGTCCGAGCGGAAAGGCGACCGCGAAGAGCAGCCCCAAAGGTTCGGGGCCGACCCCGGCCGTCGCAAAGAGCAGCGCGAGGCCGAGACCAAGGAATACCGTTCGCCACATGCTCGGCCGATCGACGATCTCGCGGGAGTCGCGATCGACCCAGAGGGTGGCCGCCACCCACGCCGCCGCCGCCACAATGGCCGCCGTCCCGGCCACGAGGAGCCGGTCATGGCTTTCGGGTGGGAGGACGGGCATGGCGGTGGAAAAGATCACGAAGAGCATCGTGCTTGTGTATTCGGCCGGTACCGAGCGATCTGGCTATGATAATTGCATGATCGTTAAGGTTCCTTCCGGGATGAGTTTTCCGGCGACCTCCCCGCAGCCGCCGGACGAAGTGCCGCCATCCCGCGCGAAGAAGCAGTTTCTCGCCGATGCCGCAACGCACACCCGTGATATCGACCACCGGGCCTTCATCCGCAAGGCGCTCGGCGGCTACTACGCCAGCCGCGACCTGCAGAAGGCCCGCTACCGCGACTGGGAACATGCCCGCGATGCGGCGAGCCTCGCGAAGTGGTCGGCCGTGAACCGGCTCGACGAACTCCTGCCGAGGTTCGTCGCCAACTTCGAGGCCAACGGCGGACTGGTGCACTGGGCGAGGGACGCCGAGGAGGCCCGCCGGATTGTGCTCGACCTGCTCCGCGCGGCGAAGGCCCGCGCGATCATCAAGAGCAAGTGCATGACGAGCGAGGAGATCCACCTCAATCAGGCGATGGAAAAGGACGGCTACGAGGTCGTCGAGAGCGACCTCGGGGAGTTCATCCAGCAGCTCCGCGGGGAGCCCCCCTACCACTTCGTCTTCCCCTGCATGCACGTCCGTCGCGACGAGATCAGCGACCTCTTCGGGAAGCACCTCGGCAGCCCGCCCACCGACAGCCCCGAGGAGCTGACGATGATCGCCCGCCGCCACATGCGGCGGCTCTACGTCGACGCCGACGTCGGGATCACGGGAGCCAATTTTCTGGTGGCCGAGACCGGCCAGATCTCGATCACGGAGAACGAGGGGAATGCCAGGCTCACGGCCGCCCTGCCGCGGGTGCATATTTCGATCTCCGGAATCGAGAAGGTGGTCGAGCATCTCGACGACCTCGCCGTTCTCCTGCCGATGCTCGCCACGGCCGGTGCCGGCCAGCCCATGACCTGCTACAACACGCTCTACGCGGGGCCGCGCAAGCCCGGGGAGTGCGACGGCCCGGAGGAGATGCACCTCGTGCTCCTCGACAACTCGCGCACGGCGATCCTCGCCGATCCTGAGCAGCGAGACAGCCTCCACTGCATCCGCTGCGGCGCCTGTCTGAACGTCTGCCCGATCTTCAAGAACGTCGGCGGCTTCACCTATGGCACGACCTACCAGGGGCCGATCGGCTCGGTGATCACACCCCACCTGCGGGGTCTGGCCGACTGGAACCACCTCTCGGGGGCGAGTTCGCTCTGCGGAGCCTGCACCGACGCCTGCCCCGTGCGGATCGACATCCACCACCATCTCCTGCACAACCGCCGCAACGCCGCCCGCACGACGCCGGGTCGGCTCGAGAAACTCGGCCACCGCCTGTTCGTGGTCGCGGCCCGGCGGCCCTGGCTCTTCGCCGCGGGCGGGGCGGTGTTCCGGGCAACGCTTGGCCTCATGAAGAGCCTTCGTCCGCCTCTTTTGCGTGACTGGCTTGCGACCCGCGACCTGCCGGCGGCACCGGCAAAGAGCTTCCGCGGCCAGTGGAGGAGCCGACGATGAACGTCCCGGCCGCCACGGGCATGTCCGCCCGCGAGACGATCCTCGCACGGGTCCGGGAGGCGCTTCGCGTCCCGGCGCCGATGCCCCACCTGAAATCGCGGGATGCCGTCGAGGCTGCGGCGCACGTCGGCGGCTCGGTTTCGGGCCGGCTCCCGTCGCTCGAGGTCCTGCCGATCGAGGTCGCGCGGCCGTGGTTGCCCGATGGCGGTGAGACGCCGGAGGAACGGCTCTCGATCCTGACGGAAAATCTCGGGAAGCTTCGGGCGGTCGTTCACCGGGTGCCCGACACGTCGTCCGCAGCCGATCTCCTTCTCGCGATTGTCCGCGAGAGAGACTGGCGGCGGGTGGCCTATCACGCCCACCCGCTCGTGGAGCCGCTTACCGCGGGCATGCCGTGCGAAACCCACGCCGTGGACTCCGGAAACTTCGACAAAAACGGCCTCGAGTCGTGCGATGCGGGAATTACGGCCTGCGAATCGCTCGTCGCCCAAACGGGATCGATCCTCGTGTCGAGCCGCACTTGCGGCGGCCGCGGCCTCACGATCCTGCCCCACGTCCACGTCGTCGTGGCGACGGTCGACCAGGTGGTCGCGACGCTCGGCGAGGCTCTCCAGGGGGCGCGAGACCGCCACGGCGGCCGGTTGCCGAGCATGCTCTCCTTCATCACCGGTCCGAGCCGCACGGGCGACATCGAGCGAATTCTCGTGCTCGGCGCCCACGGGCCGAAGGAGCTGATCGTGATCTTGGTCGGGTAAAAGGCCTGCGTTTGCCTTTGTCAGTCCGCCCCGCCTAGTATTCGATCGGACGAGGTGGTTCGGTGCTGGAACCGCCGTCCCGACACGCACGATTCGGTGAGGCGATGTTCGCAACACGGGTGATAACCGCGGTTTTGCTTCTCGTCGCCGGGATCGTGTCGCCGGGCGTCTGCGATGCCTGTCCGCAGGCGGGTTGCCATCGGGAAGCCGCTGCCAGCAACAGCGGCCCGGTGTGCTCCCTCTGTCGAGGATCGGGCATCGCCGCCGTCGCCGACTCTGGCTGCCACGGAACGCCCCTCTCGGGGCAACTCTGTGGGAGCATGGAAGCCGGCGACGGTTCATCGAATACCTGCGACTCCTGCCGGTGCATGCTTTCGCCCCGCGGGCCGGACGACCAGGCGGCGAAGGAAGGGTTTCGCAGCGACGTTTCTGGCGTCGACACGATCGCGGAAAGTCGACCCCCTCTGGCGCTTCCGATCGACGTGGATCGCTTCTCGGCGGCGGACATCGCCGCCGGCTCGCTTCTTCCCACGCGGCCGGCCCGCGTGCTCTTTGGCGTGTGGCGGAATTGATGGGTGCGCCCCCGATGCCCTACCGGCATCTCCAAGCGTACTTTTTCATTCCGTTTCTTCCACGTTTTCAAGGAGATTTCCCATGATTGCGATGATGCTCTGGGCCGCCATGGCCCTCGCTCCCGCGGCCGCCGGCGACGTCGCCGTCGAGCCCACCTGCAAGGTGTGCGACGCGTGCGACTGCTGCGGTTGCTGCGAGACGGGCACGTGCACCTGCAAGAAGTGCGGGTGCGATTGCTGCGTCGAGGAGTGATGCTTCCAGGCCGTGTCTCGGGCCGAAGGCCCGAGACACGGTTTTTGTTTCCGTCCGT
>JBIIOJ010000029.1:0-18931 GCA_044337015.1 Pirellulales bacterium | reverse complement strand
CATGCCCGCGGGCCCGCGAACCGAACAGGAAGATTTCAAACCGCTCGTCGGGAATCGTCTCGAGGCAGATCTCCCTCGCCAGCCCCAGATACCGCTCCTCGAAAGGCGTTCGGGGGCCGGGGCTGGTCGGGGTCGGGGTCGGGGTCGGGGTCATGACGGCAGTCTACTCCCGGCAGTTTGACGGGAAACAAGCCAGTTGATCGACGCAAACGCGGCCACGAAGGCCGGAGTTCCTAGGAACTTCGTGCGCCTCTTGGCTTTTCTTGATATCAAAAATGGCCATGCAGCGGGATTTCGAACGTGTTTTGACGGCGTGGAAGGCTCAGCCGGGCCCCCTGTTTTTCTACGAGTTCACGGATGCGGTTCCCCGCCTCGATAAACTGCCGCAAACGCCGGACATTCCATGAGACTCAAACGGGCCGTCATCACCGCCGCCGGACGCGACGAGGCGAGGCTGCCTTTGCAACGGCTCGTGGACCGGGATGGCGTTACGAAGACGGCGCTCGAGATCGTCGTCGAGGAGGCCGTGGCCGCCGGGTCGGATGAGGTGGCCGTGGTCGTGAGGCCCGGCGACGAGGCTGCCTTCCGCGCGGCCGCCGGCAACGCCCCTTCGAAGCTCGCGCTCATCGCGCAGCCCGAGCCGCTCGGCTACGGCAACGCCGTGAAGATGGCCCGCGAGTTCGTCGGCGACGAGCCGTTCCTGCACCTCGTCGGCGACCACCTCTATGTGAGCACGCGGCCTGCCGACGGCGGGGCCGATGGCGTCGTCCGCTGTGCACGGCAGCTCGTCGAGGTGGCCGAAGCCGAGAGCTGCGCCGTCTCGGCCGTGCAGCCGACCCGCGAGAACATGCTCCCCTACTTCGGGACCGTCGGCGGCAGGCTCGTGCCGCAGCGGAAGGGGCTCTACGAGATCGACACCGTCGTCGAGAAGCCGACGCCGACAAGGGCCGAACAGGAGCTGATCGTGCCAGGACTGCGGGCCGGCCACTACCTCTGCTTCTTCGGCATGCACGTGCTCACGCCCGCGATCTATCCGATCCTCGACGCGATCGGCGATGCCGGCGACCGCCAGCTCTCGCCGGCCCTCGCGAAGCTCGCTTCGCAGGAGCGGTATCTCGCCTACGAGATCGAGGGGAGCCGCTCGAACCTCGGCGTCACCTACGGCCTGCTCTCGGCCCAGCTCGCCCTCGGCCTCTCCGGCAAGGACCGCACCGAGATCCTCGCCCAACTCGTCGAGCTCCTCGCGCGGCAGAGGTGAGCGGGTTCACTCGCTTGTCCTGACACCCTCATGACATCCCGCCTCGTCGAAATCGCAACGTCTGCCGACCCGGCGGTGCGGGATCGGTCGATCGAGAGCGTCTGCGAGGGACTTTCAGCCGACGGGCTGCTCGCCGAGGCCGCGGGGCTCGAAGCCTTCCGCCGCGAGAGCAAAAGCCTTTACGAGCGGGTGCGGGCGCTGTTCTTGCTTTCGGCGATCTACCGCTACTTCCTGCCGGCGGCCCTCGCCAAGGAGGGCCACACCGCCGCCACGAACCCGCACGAGGGCCTCATTCCCCACGCGGGCCACGAGCATCTCCTGAACCGCCGGTTCGAGGAGGCGATCGACGCCTTTCGCGAGAGCCAGGCCGGGCAAGGCGTGAGCGACGCGATCGCAAGCGCCCTCGCCCACGCCTACCGCGAGCTCGGCCTCCAGACGCTCGCCAACCAGGTCCGCAGGAGCGTGCGGAGCCTGCGGGGCAACCAGTGGATGTTTCGCGTGGGGCATCCTGCCGACCACGCCCTGCGGATCCGACCCGAACTGCTCGACGCGGGACCGCAGGGCACGTTTCCCATCCTCCACGAATCGACCCCCGTGCGGATGGATCTTTCGCACTCCTGCTGGAGCGACATCTTCTTTCTCGGCATGGACTATCCCGAGGGGGCGAGGGTGCTCAACGTGTCGATCGACCTGGCCGTGCATGGGCAGGACGCGACGCCGAAGCCGCCGGTGCAGGCGTATCTGCGGGTGATCGACAGCCCGGTCTTGCGGCTCACGAGCGTGGACCTCGGCGCGACCGCCGACATCACCGACATGGCGGAGGTGTTCGACTTTGCCCGCGACTACCTCGGCCTCCTGAAGGCAGCCGTGATCGCCTCGGGGATCGTGCCGCCGGGAATCGAGGGCTCCGGCGAGAGCCTCGCCGACCTGCTTGCCCGCGTGGTCGGCCCGGGCCTCGGCCTCGAGGTCGTCAGCTGCGTCAACAACATCCCGAAGGGCTCCCGGCTCGCCGTCTCGACGAACCTCTTGGCCGCGCTCATCGCCGCCTGCATGCGGGCGACGGGTCAGGCGGGCTCGCTCACGAAGGGCCTCACGGAGGCCGAGCGAAGGCTCGTGGCAGCCCGGGCGATCCTCGGCGAATGGCTCGGCGGCTCCGGCGGCGGATGGCAGGATTCGGGAGGCGTCTGGCCGGCGGCGAAGCTCATCAGCGGCGTCGCTGCCGCCGAGAATGATCCGGAATTCGGCACCAGCCGCGGCCGGCTCCTGCCGAAGCACGAGCCGGTGAAACTCGGCGCGAAGCTTCAGGATTCGCTCGTGCTCGTGCACGGCGGCATGGCGCAGAACGTCGGGCCGATCCTGGAGATGGTGACGGAGAAATACCTCCTGCGAAGCGGCGCCGAATGGAAGGCTCGGCACGACGCGGTCGGCATCCTCGACGGCATCATCGAGGCCGTGGAGGCGGGCGACATGCCGCGGATCGCCTCGCTCACCACTCGGAACTTCTTCGGGCCGATCCAGACGATCATCCCCTGGGCCACGAACCTCTACACGGAGTCGATCATCGAGGAGGTTCGCCGCCGGTTCGGCGACGACTTCCAGGGCTTCTGGATGCTCGGCGGCATGTCGGGCGGCGGTATGGGCTTCATCTTCGCGCCCCACGCGAGGGCCGCGGGGCAGGAGGCGCTCGGCGACATCATGAAGACGCTGAAGCGGCGATTCCAGCACGCGCTTCCCTTCGCGATGGAGCCGGTCGTCTACGACTTCGCCGTGAACGAACGTGGCACCTGGGCCGACCTGCTCGAAGACTCGAGAGCCCTCATGCCGCCGGGCTACTACGCGCTGGCGGTGCCGAGCCTGCTTTCGGCCGACCGCACCACGCTCACCCCGTCCCGCCGTGCCGAGCTCGACCTCTTCGGCGCCGCCTGCCGCACGCACCCGGAACTCTCCGGCATGGTGCACACGCTCTTCGACCGGCTCTTTCCGAAGGAGGGCTCCGGCCGGGGCTCCGCGGCCGAACTGCGGTCGCTGCTGGCTGACCTCGGCTTCGACGAGGTGCAGCACGAGCAGATCCGGGCCGACCTGCAGGCCGGCCGGATCGGCCTCTCGCAAAACCGTCTCCCTGCGAGCACGGCGATCGAGGACGTTCACGACGAGGATGTCGCGTTTGCAGGTGCCGACGAGCGGCACGCGGAGATCGGCCGGGAGGCCCTGAGCCGCGGCGAGGTGGCCGTCGTGACGATGGCGGCGGGCGTGGGCAGCCGCTGGACGCAGGGGGCGGGCGTCGTGAAGGCGCTCCACCCCTTCTGCCGGCTCGCGGGACGACACCGGACGTTTCTCGACGTGCACCTCGCGAAGTCGCGGCGAGCGGGGCGGCTTGCGGGCGTGGCCGTGCCGCACCTCATCACCACGAGCTACCTCACACACGGCCAGATCGATGCCGCGGGCTACGGGCCGGAAGGCCGCGAGCAGGGCCGCGGCAGGAGAGCGGCAGAGCCGGTCGTGAGGCTCTCGCCGGGACGATCGGTGGGGCTGCGGCTGGTGCCGATGGTCCGCGACCTGCGGTTCGCCTGGGAGGAATCGTCGCACCAGCTGCTCGACGAACAGAAGCAGAAGGTCCGCGACAGCCTCCACGCGGCGCTCGCCTCGTGGGCTGAATCGGCCGGCCAGGGAACCGACTACACCGACAACCTGCCGAGCCAGTGCCTCCACCCGGTCGGCCACTGGTTCGAGCTGGCGAACCTCCTGCGAAACGGCGTGCTCGGCCGGCTGCTCGCCGACCGGCCGCAGCTGAAGTGGCTCTTCCTCCACAACATCGACACCGTCGGGGCCGACCTCGATCCGGTGCTCCTCGGCCGTCACGTCGAGAGCGGCGGTTGCCTCACCTTCGAGCTGATCCCGCGGCGGATCGAGGACCGCGGCGGCGGACTCGCGCGGGTGAACGGGCGGCCGCGGATCGTCGAGGGGCTCGCGATGCCGCGAGAGGAGGACGAGTCGAGGCTCCGCTTCTACAACACGCTCTCCACCTGGATCGCGATCGACCCGCTGCTGCGAGTGTTCGGCCTTGCACGGGAGGATCTCGGCGACGACGCCCGCTCGCGGGAGAAGGTCGCCGCGGGAATTCGCACGGTCGCCGCGAGGATGCCGACCTACGTCACGCTCAAGGACGTCAAGAAACGCTGGGGCCAAGGGCAGGAGGACGTCTATCCCGTCGCCCAGTTCGAGAAGCTCTGGGGGGACATGACTGCCCTGCCGGAGGTCGACTGCCGCTACGTCGTCGTGCCGCGATTCCGCGGCCAGCAGCTCAAGGACATCGCCCAGCTTGACGGCTGGCTCCGCGACGGCTCCGCCGCGCATGTCGAATCCCTCGGCGACTGGGACTGATCACGCGGTTTCCGACAGCAGGATGCCGCATGCGACGGAGACGTTGAGGCTCTCGACGGCGCCCGTGCCGGGGATCTTCACCCGACGGTCGGCGACCGCGTCGATCCCCTTCGAGATGCCGTGCCCTTCGCTGCCGAGCACGATGACGCTCTTCTTCAAAAGCTTCGCCGCATAGACCGATTCGCCCCGGCCGCTCGACGCCGCGACGATCCGGTAGCCCGCCTTCTTGAGCCGGGCGAGATCCGCGGGCGGGTCGGCAAAATCGCAGGCCGCGACGATCTCCGCGGCCCCTTCGGAGACGCGGACTGCGGCGGGCGAGAGCGGGGGCAGCTCGCCCACACGGCCGAGGATGGCCCCGGCGCCGAAGTGGGCGGCCGTGCGGAGGATCGAACCCAAATTGTGGGGATTCTGCACGCCGTCGAGATAAACGAGCGGGCCAGCGATGCTCCCCTTCTCGATCGCCGCGAGCAGGTCGGCGAGGCTCCAGCGGCGGATCGCCTTCGCGAGGATCGCGATCCCCTCGTGGTGGAGCGAGCCGGTGAGCCGCTGGAGGTTGTCGGCCCCGACGAGCTGGTAACCCTTCCGCTCCTTCGCGCACCACGCAAGCAGCGATCCCCACCGCTTCCGCTGCGGCTCCGCCACGTAGACCCGCACGATCTCCTGCGGCCGCCGCGCGAAGATCGCCTCGCACTCCCGCACCCCGTGATACAGCTCCTCCGCCTTGCCCCGATGACGAGGTGGGCGGGCCGCGGGCGAGCCCGCCAAAGCAACACGGGCCGCGGGCGAGCCCGCCGATGCTGGCCGTTCACGTCCCGGACTTTTCTCCATGCGACGAGTTTACTCGCACCGCCCCACAATCGCCTCGCCACGTCATCCGCCCATCCTCGCGGACCCGTTGACAAAAGTACTGTACACATTTACACTTCATGCGGTGTTCCGTCCGTGCTGGGCAGGGTTTCGATGCCACAAAGCCACAGTTCCACCGATGGGCCCGGGCATGCCGTTGATGGAGCCGGGCGACCCTGCAGTGAGCAGGATCTTACCGCCACAGGAGACCGGCTCGAGGTTCCATCCACGCGAAAGGGCAACGCCAGGGGAGTGAGCGTGCAGGAAGGGTTCCGCGATCGCCTTGGGCGGCCCGTGACGAGGCATACCGTGTATGATCGAGATGGCACCGTCGTTCATGGGCCGCATTACAGACCGGGAGGCTTCACGTGACCGTGTCGATCCTGAACTTGCACTGTCTCAACGCCGTCTGCGACGACTACGAGAGCCTCACGGCCATCCTGGAGGAAGTGCGACGCTCCAGCCACGGGAATGTATCGCTCGAGGAAATCGCGGACTCCATGGCCGAACTCGTTCGCGACGGCCTCGTGGACGCATTCGAGTTCGACCGGCCCACAGGACGCTACATTCGCACCGCAGTGAATAACGTCCCGGTGGAAAAAACCGTCTCGGATGGAACGTGGTTCCTCATCACGCCGAAAGGCCGGAGCGAACTGGACGCCAACTGGGTCGATTCGTGACGGTCGGCAGCGTCATGCCGGGCTCCGGCGTGGCAAGCTGGGCAGCGAGGGAAGCGCAGGGGAACGGCCGAACGTGAAGCCGGGAAAGTCGTCCGGGTTCTCGTGAACCTCCGGGATTTCCCGGCCGATCAGACAAGGGTCTGTGCGACCGGGCTCTGCACCACGGGGCGAGTTCCCTCCCGATGAGCGATATGAAAATCCAGCCCCGGATTCCGATGGCACGCCCAACGTCCTCTCGGTTTGCGCCTCGGGCTTCCGGAAGTTTGGCAAAGCGGCCTGCAGGGAAACTTGCGCCTCGGGCTTCCGTGGCCAGCCCCATCCTCGTCGTCGCCTGCGCGCTGCTGTCGCCGACGATCGCGCGTGCGACCGACCTCGGCTGGATCTTCAAGGGCGCCGCGTCCACCGAGCGGGCCGTCCACCGGAAGCCGCCGGTCGTGGAGTGCGACCCCTGCATGGACCGCGTCGTCGACGAGATCGACTGGCTCAACCACTTCCTCGACCTCCACGGCTCGATCGTCGCCAAGCAGCCCGACATCTGGGGCCAGAGCCGGCTCACCCGCCACCGCCAGGAATACGAGGACGAACTCCGCAAGGAACTCGGCGCATTCGAACTGCGGGCCAACGCCGCCATCCGCCGCAGCGACCAGGCCTTCCTCGGCATGGCGATGGCCCTCGAGGCCGCCACCGACCGCCGCCGCGGCCCCGAGCTCTTCCCGGCACTCGGCTCGATGATCGCCTCGGGCAACGAGCAGGTCGATCGCGCGGGACAGGCCGTCATCGCGCGATCGGCCCCATTCCAGATGCCGCAGGCGCCGCCGGGGATGCAGTTCGAGGCGGCCCCGATCACGCTCGAGCCCTCGATCCGGCTCGACCAGCTCTCCCGCTACCTCAACCACCTCCACGAGTTGCGGCGGATCAACGAAGGGGACGACATCTCCGACTCGCCGGGCTACTCGCTCAACCTCGTGCGGGTGCCCGTCTCCATCACCCCCGGCAAGCTGACCCACAAGGGGCACGGCGCGGAGATCGAGCTCTCCGCTCGGCTCGTGCTCGGCGAGGACCTGCTGCCGACCACGTTTCGCAGCCTCGTCATCAACGACCTCGTGGACGTGATCGCTCCCGCGCTCACCTGGTGCGTCAACGACGACGACTGCGCGAGGTGGGCGGCGACGATCGCACACGCGGCCCGCGCGGAGGACGGCGGCCTCCTCCCGCCGGATGGCGGGGCCGCGATCCGAATGAAGCCCGTAGACAGGGTGACGATGGACGGGATGCCAATGGACGGCGTGATCGACGACGGGGTCGATCTCGCCCTCCGCTCCCTCGCCGCGAGGCTCCCGACGATCACCCCGGCCGCGGCACCGACCGTGAAGTCGCGGCGGGCGCGGATGCCGATCCCCTTCTCGCAGCTCGCCGACGCGGCGGGTGTGCGCGAGATCGGGATCCTCATCCACGACTTGCAGACCGCGCTTGCCAACCACCCGACCGCCCGACCGTGCATCCCGTACGCCGAGGTCCGCAACTACCTGTCGGAGGAGCTCGACGCAGCCTACGACTTCCTCGCGCAATCCCGGCAGCAGCCGATCTGGGCCGAGATGCCGGAGTGGAACCTCGCCGAGACGGTGCGGAGCCGACGGGTGAACGAGCTCGCCCGGATCCGCGAGGGCTACTTCGCGGCGGTCGGCCCCGACGCCTGGCGGACGACGACGTCCGTGCTCGGCTGGGCGATCCTCGTGGAAAGCACGCTCTTGAGCGAGCGGCTCGCCGACGACATCCGGGAGTCGGCGACGGCCCGCGGCTTCGACGGTGGGTGCTCGCGGGGACCGTTCTACGGCCCCTACCCTTCGCCCGAGGCCCGCATGGCATTCAACGACTACGTCTGCCGCCGCTGGCCGATCCGCGTGTTCGCGCTCGATCCGGTCGTGCAGGAGCAGAACGTCGAGGACGCCTTTGCGAGGCGACGCGAGCTCCAGATCGCGGCCGCGATGGCGTTCGCGAGTGGCAGGATGGGCGGGCAGGCGCTCATGCGGTTCACCCGCCGCCTCGAGACGGAGATGGCCACGATCTCGCTCAATCGCACGGCCATCGGATTTGCCCACGGCCCCGACACCTTCGGCTGGCGGTTCGAGCCCCGCATCCAGCCGCCCCCGACCCGCAACACCTTCGCCGCCTTCACCGAGACGCTCTGCGGCGGCCCGTCGGACGATGCCGAGCGGATGCACCGCAGGCTCGAGGCGGGCCAGCGGGAATGCACCGCGATCGTCGTGATGCCGGCCTTCGTGCCGTTCATCGTGTTCGACGTGAAGACGCGGTGGTATTCGCTCGCGCATCCGGCCGACACGAAGCCGAGCACCCGGGAGACGATGCTCTTCTCGCGGTCCCTCAAGGCGATCGAGACGGGCGTGCTCGAATGCCAGCAGAACGCCCACCTCTACCGCCCCTGCGAGCTCGAGCAGCTCATGCAGACCGTAAGGAAGCTCGACCGCAGGCTGCCGACGCAGATGATGCAGTCGCCGATCCCCTTCGAGAACACCTCCGGCGGCTTCGAGCTCTTCAACACCGGCATCACCGACCTCGCGCCCGAACTCGTGGCCTGGTACGGGGCGCAGGGAGTCGATCCCGCCGGCACGACCTCGCTCTACCTCATTGGCAAGGGCTTCAGCGTGCACGACACGAGCGTCATCGCCGGCGGACGCAAGGTGCGGATCGAGCTCGTCAGCCGCGAGCTGCTCAAGGCCGAGATCCCGCCCGGCGTGAGGACGATCCGGCAGGCATGCCGGAGGGCCGCCGCGGCGCAACCACTGCCCACGGCGGAGCCGCACGCAGCGCCGCTGCCGCCTCCCGTCGGTGCCGGCGAGCCACCGGTAGAGGAGCTGCCGTACTACGCAGAGGCCGATGCCTGCCCGCACTGCGGCGAGGCCTGCAACGACCGCGAGGTCGTGGACATCCACCTCGCGACACCCTACGGCGTGAGCAGCCGGCTGTTCGTGCCGGTCATCCGCGATGGAAGCCAGGCGTCCGCTTCGACGCTCGCCTTCGCCGAAGGCTACCGGCTCGGACTCACCTTCGCACCGACGAAGACCTCGGGTGGCCGGATCGAGACGGCGAGAGTCGATGAGTTCTACTCGGCCGACACCGCCACAATCCTGATCCGCGTGCCCGACACATTCATTCCGCCGCCGAAGGCGGAACTTTCCTGCATGCTCACCGATACTGCGACCGGCACGATCGTCGGCACCTTCGGCACCTCATCGCTTCCCTTCGACGCCCGCCGCGGCGGCTACCGGCTCGGCGGCAGCGACCTGAGGAACTTCATCGGCGACACCTCCCGGCCCGCGACCGACAAGACGCTCCGTGGGGCCGCGAAGCCCTACCTCGATGCCCTGCTTGCCAGAGGCCGACTGGGCGACGAAGGCGACGCAGTCTCGCTCAAGCTCACCGCGTCGCTCACTGCCGAACAGCAGGAAGTTCCGATCGAGGGCGGCATCGTCGTGGACATCGTCCGTCGGGGCCGCACCGCGTCGATCGAGTCCGATCCCGAGCCCAGGGAACCCGCGGCTCCCTGATCGCGAAGCCGGCGGGAATGCACGTCGGCTGACCCCGCGCAGACCGACCCCACGCAGGTTGGTGAGAACGCTCTTCGGGGTCTGAGTCAGGCCTCGCCCTCGAATACCGCTTTTTTGCGGCTGTTTTGCTGGCTCGAAGAATTTTTTCTGCTTTGGCACGCCGAGTGCGTCTCCTCCGGAACGTTCCGGGAGGCCCCAGCGGCTGCCCGGGGCGGCATCGGATGCCGATCGGCGGCTTCCGGCCTTTTTCCAACCGTTCGGAGCTGCCAATGCGCTGACCGGGCGTCCTTGCGACGCCCCCAGAGTCGTCGAACCGGCGGGAAACCGTCTTTTCCGTTGTTTTTGCCTGTTTTCGGTCCGTCAGTCCCTCCACGGCTTCGTCGTGGTGCCGGCCCCGGCGGTCTGGGCAGGAAGGGTGTCTCACCATTTTGGTGAGACCCTCACCAACTTGTTCGTTCGTTCCATCACCACCATCCCCGGGCCCGGAAACGGTCATTTCCGCCCCAAATTTGAAAAGGAAAGCTTCATGTCCCTCCTGCGATCCCTTGCGGCCGTCATCGCCGCCCTCGTGATCACCACCTCGGCGGCAAAGGCCGAACTCGTCTCGATCTCCGCCTTCAGCAACCCGTTCAACCAGGTCCTCACGACCAACTCCACGGTCAGCGGTTCCAACTGGTTCACCGTCGGTTTCACGACCGGTACCAGCCCCGATTTCCTGAGTCTGACGGGCGTCAAGCTCTCGCTTGCCACAAGCGGAACCACCGTTTCCACCAACCCGATCGTGCGGCTCTTCTCCGGCGTCTCGAATCCCACGACCGAGGTCACGACGCTGATCGGCAGCACGCTCTCCAGCGCCCTGCCTTCGACGGCGACGTTCACGCCATCATCGAGCCCCCTTTCACTCTCGCCGGGCACGAACTACTGGGTCGTGCTCTCGGCCGGAGCAGGCGATGCGTACGGCTGGTACTCGACGGACGAAAATCCGGCCGAACAGAACGGCTCGGGGTACTCGTTCGTCGCCGGCAGGCGTTCGACCAACGCCGGATCGTCGTGGAGCAACAACGTCGTGGTTGCAGTCAGCGCCGTCTCCGTCGAAGTGCTGGCCGTGCCCGAGCCGCCGACGATCATGCTCGCCGGGCTCGGCGTCGTGGGCGTTGTCGTCGCCGACCGCACCCGCCGCCTGCGTCGGTCACGTGTGACCTCCACCGGCGACGAAATGGCCAACGATTCGAATGTCGATGGTTGATGGTTGATTGACGAACGAACGACGAAGGCCGCGCCGGCTGACCACCGGCGCGGCTTTTTCTTGCGCTTTCCGCCGACAGACCGTGACGTGGCCGGTCGGCTAGACCGCGGGGTCGACGTACTCGGGCATCTTGAACGCCCGCGACTCGATGTCGTCCACTCGCCGCAGCCGCCTCTCCTGGCCGCGCGGGACGAGGTTGAAATGACGCGCGGATGTGAGCATGTCGATCACTTCCTTGCACGACTTCTCACGGGTGACCCAGAGCGTCGGATCGACCTTCCGCAGGTCGAGGGGCACCGAGTAGGTCCGCAGCATTTTCAGGCCGTCCTTCACGTACTCCGAGAAGTAGGAGAGGGCAAGCTCCTTGAGGTTGCGGTAGATCGGGTCGCGGAACCGCAGGTATGCCCCGTTGCTTTTGGAGATGGCGCCCCAGTACCGCCCACGGCGAAACAGCGCGATGACGTGGTCGTCGTCTCCCTCGGCGGCGCCCATGTCCAAAAGCAGCGGCGGGCGACCCGCCATCGCGAGGGCACACGCCGCCACGAGCGCCCCTTCGATGCAGTGGGCACGGTTTTCCCGCAGGACGCCCTCGACCGAATAGGCTGTCCACCCGTCGGGCTCGAAGTTCATCGGGATTCCGATGACGAAATCCTGGACGTCCTCCGGCGTCTTGAGGCGGGCGAGCAACTCGGCAGACGCCTCGCACAGCCCGAGCTTTCGTCCTCGTGCGATTCGACGGTCCATGCCTCTCATGGTAAGCCGCCCGCGAAAGATCCTTCAAGCCGAATCACGACCGTGAGAACCGCAGGAAGTGCGTCGCGCAGCTGATGCAGGGATCGTAGCTGCGGATGAGCCGCTCGCAGGCGAGCGTGGCGGCGGCATCGTCGAGCGCGAGCACGTCCGGCAGCATCTTCACGAGATCCCGCTCGATCTGCGCCTGGTTCTGCGAGGTGGGCGGGATGATCGTGGCCTCGGCGACGAGCCCGTCACCGCCGATCCGGTACCTGTGGTAGAGCAGCCCGCGGGGCGCCTCGGTCGCATGACAGCCCTCGCCTGCGCGCGGAGCGAACTCGACCCGCGGTTGCGCGACATCGGCAGCGGCGGACCTCGCGATCGCGATCGCCTCCTCGAACGCCGCCACGATCTCGACCGCGCGGGCCACGATGCTCGTAGATGGGTCGTCGAACGATCGCCCCCCCCATGCCGCGTCGAGCGTGCGGTGGGCCCGCTCCGGCAGCCGCTCTCGCGATAGCTCGATCCTCGCGACGGGACCCGTGAGGTAGGACGTTTCACCTGGCAGCCTCACCGAGTGGAGCGCCGTGCTGTGAGGCACCTGCCGCTCCTCGAAGTGCGTTGCAAAGGCCTCGACCGGTATGTCGAGGCCTTTGGAGGAGGCGACGCGGCCCTCGTTCATCGGATACTCGAGGGGGTGCACGAGCGACACGAGCTCGCAGTCCCGCCGGAACCCCTGAAACTCGAACCGCGAGACCTCGCCGACGAGGTCGATCGCCGCGGCGAGCCCCCATTCGAGGTCGCCCACGAGCCCGCGGATCGCCGCGGCCGATGGAGCCTTGTAGAACCCGCCGACCGTGACGTTCACCGGGTGGACGACCCGGCCGCCGATCACCTCGATGATCCGCCCGCCGATCTCCTTGAGCCGCAAGCCCCGCTCGAGGAGCCGGGGATGGTCGGCCGCCATCGTGAAGCCGCTCTCGTAGCCGAGGAAGTCGGGGGCATGGAGGAGGTGGACGTGGAGGGCGTGGCTCTGGATCCACTCGCCGCAGTAGAGGAGCCGGCGCAGCGATCGGATCTCGGCCGTGACGTCGATGCCGAGGGCCTTCTCCAGGGCGTGGCAGGCGGTCAGTTGGTAGGCCACCGGGCAGATGCCGCAGATTCTCGCCACGATGTCGGGCACCTCGTGGATCGCCCGGCCGCGAAGCAGCCTCTCGAAGAACCGCGGCGGCTCGTAGATGTTGAACTCGGCGATCTCGATCCTGCCGTCGACCACCTTCACGCGAAGCGCGCCTTCCCCCTCGACGCGGGTGAGCGACTTTACAGTGAGCTTCCGCGACACGCTCACGGGCTCTCCTCCAGCCGGTCGCTCTCGGCGCGGAAGGCCGGCGCGTAGCCATTGAACGACCGCACGAGGCGGACGAGATCGCCACGGGCCGCTCCGCCGCGTTCGTAGAAGCCGGTGAGGCTCACGAGGTTCGGCGATTCGTTCGGGCCGTAGCAGCCGAAGCACTCCCGGGCATGCGCGGGGCAGAGCGCACCGCAGCCCGCCTGCGTCACCGGGCCGAGGCAGGGGATGCCGCGGGCGACGGCCACGCAGACCGTGCCGCGGGCCTTGCACTCGACGCAGACGGAATAGCCCGGAACCTTCGGCCTGCGGCCGAGGACGATCGCCGTGATGAGTTCGACGAGCTGGCCGGTGTCGATCGGGCAGCCCCGCAGCTCGAAGTCGACCGGCACGTGGTCGGCGATCGCCGTGCTCGTGGCGAGCGTCGAGACGTAGGCCGGAGAGGCGTAGACGCTCGCGAGAAAATCGTCGATCTTGCCCCAGTTGCGAAGCGCCTGGATGCCGCCGGCCGTGGCGCAAGCGCCGATCGTGACGAGAAACCGGCACTGCCCGCGGATCTCGCGGATTCTCGCGGCATCCTCGGGCGTCGAGATCGAGCCCTCGACGAGCCCAACGTCCCACGGCCCGCCGACGACCCGGGACCTCGCCTCGAGGAAGTGGTCGATCTCCACGCGGTCGGCGATCGCCAGCAGCTTGCCCTGCGCGTCGAGCAGCTGGAGCTGGCACCCGTCGCACGAGGCGAACTTGAAGACGGCGAGCCTGGGCTTCGGTGACGGGGCTTGCGAAGGCGTCATAGGCGGGGCAACGCGAGAAATCTGGCGATCCGATCGTAGGGAAACACGGGGCCGTCCTTGCAGACGAACTCAGGGCCGAACTGGCAGAGGCCGCAGTGGCCGACGGCGCAGGCCATGTTTCGCTCGAGTGAGAAGAACACCTGCGCCGGCCCGACGCCACGGGCGACCGCCAACCTCCCGACCGCCGCCATCATCGCGTCGGGACCGCAGCAGAAGATCGTCGCCTTCGCGGGATCGAAAGAGAGCCGTTCGAGGGCCGTGACGACCGTGCCGGTCGCTCCCCGCCAGCCCTGATTGCCGACGGAATCCCCGCCGCCGGGATCATCCACGATGAGTTCGAGCTCGATCCCCGCGGTGCGCCAAGCGTCGTATTCGCGGGCGTAGAGAAGGCCGCCCGACGTCTTCGCGCCGTGGATCACGACGACGCGGCCAAATCGGCGACGATCGTGAGCGGCGTCGAGGATCGCCGTCCGCAGCGAGGCGAGGCCGAGGCCGCCGGCGACGAAGATGAGCTCGTCATCGGACGAAACCTTGACCGCCGCATCGAGCGGCCAGGGCGTGCCGAACGGCCCGCGCACGAGGATGCAGTCATTCTCGTCGAGCCGCGACAGCGCGGCCGTCACGTTGCCGACCGCCCTCACGGTGTGCGAGAGCGTCGCGGGGAACCTGCGGTCGGAGCTGATCGATATCGCCGCCTCGCCGATTCCCGGCAGGTGGAGCATGTTGAACTGCCCGGGAGCGAACCGGAAGGCGTCGCGGACCGCCCGATCCTCGAACGCGACCTCGTAGGTCCGCACGCCGGGGATCTCGTCGGTGATCCGCATGATCCTCACGGGGTGCGACCGCCAGGGATCGGCGGCGGAAGTAGCGGCGGTGGAGGGAAGGCTGGCCGAAGGAGTCATCGCGGTGGCTCCGGCTGACCCGTAGAGCCCGCAACAGCGGCATCGGTCGCGCGGATCGCGGCGACCTCCTCCGTGAGATCAATCCCCACGGGGCACCAGGTGATGCAACGGCCGCAGCCTGTGCAGCCCGAACTGCCAAACTGGTCGATCCAGCCGGCAAGCTTGTGCGTGAGCCATTGCCGATACCGCGACGCCGTCGTCGATCGCACGCTGCCGCCGTGGATCCGCGCGTGGTCGAGCGTGAAGCAGCTCGCCCACTGCCGTTCGCGGTCCACGCGGTCACCGGAGAGGTCGGCCACCTCGGTCACCGAACTGCAGAAACAGGTCGGGCAGACGAGCGTGCAGTTGGTGCAGGAGAGGCACCGCGATGCGACCTCATCCCAACGCGGATGCTCGAGGTTCGAAAAAAGCAGGTCGCGGATCCCCTCGGTGTCGAGGCTGCGTGGCCGCGGCTCGCCCGGCACGGTCTCGCGGGCGTGCATCCGCGCGGCGAGATCCTCGGGCACCCGCTTCGCCTCCGCGACCTCGTCGGCGGAGCAGGGGGGAAGCGGTTCGGGAAACGCCCTTGCGAGTAGGTCGGCGCCGGCCGCGGAGCCGACCTCGCAGGCGAAGCGGTCGCCATACTCCGTGAGGGCGAGATCGAACGAGTGCGTCGCCGCGGGACCAGAACCCATCGAGTGGCAGAAACAGGTGGCGGCGGCGCGACGGCAGTTCACCGCGACGACGAAGAGCCCGCGGCGCCGGCGGGCGTAGCCGGGGTCGACATGTCCGCCCTCGAGGAAGACCCGATCCTGCACGCGGAGCGCCTCGAGGTCGCAGCCCCTCGCGCCGATGACGGCGATCGGCAGCTCTTCGGCCGGCGCGGCCTCCTCCTGACGCCAGGAACCCCCCTGCCGCGAGAAGCTCGCGATCGTCTCCCGCGCCGGGAAGAGGAAGTTCTTGAGCGAATGGGGCCCGACGACGTGGTCGAACCATCCGGCCCCGGGATCGCTCCGCAGCCGATAGCGGCCGCCATCCTGCTCGTCCACGACGCCCGCGGGCAGCTGCTCGATCCGCGCGAGATCCGCGAGCACGACCGCCGCATCGACCACCTGCGGCCCCACGACGCGGTGCGTCGCGGCGAGCGTGTCGATGAGCCGCTGGAAGCCCGCCTTCGGCAGCCAGCGCCATTCCCGAGCGTTCGGTCGATCCTGCGGCAACTCATCGGTCGCATGCACGGCTTCGGCTCCGAGAATTCACGGTCATCCTCTCGCAGGCCAATCGTAGCAGTTCGGCCGCCACCGGCGTCGCGAACCGGAGCGAGGTAGGATTGGCCGCATGAAGCGGTTGCTCGTCGTGAACGTGGTCGGCCTGACGCCCGGGCTCCTCGCACATACGCCGCGGCTCGCGGCGATCGGGCGAGCAGGCTTCACGGCCTCGCTCGGGACCGTGCTCCCGGCCGTGACCTGCTCGGCGCAGGCGACGATGCTCACCGGCCGGCTGCCCCGCGACCACGGGATCGTCGGCAACGGCTGGTACTTCCGCGATCTCGCGGAAGTGTGGCTCTGGCGGCAGTCGAACGCGCTCGTCGGCTGCGAGCAGGAGAAGCTCTGGCACGTCGGCCGGCGACGGTTTGGCGACGGATTCACCGTCGCGAACATGTTCTGGTGGTACGCCATGCACGCCGCGGTCGATTGCACGGCGACGCCCCGGCCGGTCTATCCCGCCGACGGCCGGAAGATCCCGAGCCTCTACACCGACCCGCCTGAGCTCAAGAGTGACCTGCAGGGCCGGTTCGGCCGGTTTCCACTCTTCAACTTCTGGGGGCCGACGGCGGACATCCGCTCCTCGCGGTGGATCGCCGACGCCACCCGCCGCGTCATGGAGACCCGCCGGCCGACCGTCACGCTCTGCTACCTCCCGCACCTCGACTACGACCTCCAGCGGTTCGGGCCCGATTCGCCCGAGGCCGTGCGTGCCTGCGGCGAGATCGACGCCGTGGCGGGCGGCCTTGCCGAGTGGGCCGCGAACTCTGGACACTCCGTCGCCGTCGTGAGCGAATACGGGATCACGCGGGCGACCTCCGGCGTGGACATCAATCGGGCGCTGCGGCGGGCAGGACTGCTCCGCGTGCAGGAGGTCGACCTCGGCTGGGAGCTGCTCGATGGCGGCTCGAGCGACGCCTTCGCCGTCGCCGACCACCAGCTCGCGCACGTCTACGTGAGGAATCCCGCCCGGATTCCCGAGGTGCGGGCGATCCTCGAATCGATCGACGGCGTCGACGAGGTGCTCGATCGCGACGGCCAGGCCGCGCACGGCCTCGACCACCCGCGGGCGGGCGAGCTCGTCGCTGTGGCCGCTGCGGACCGCTGGTTCACCTACTACTACTGGCTCGACGACGAGAAGATGCCCGACTTCGCCCGCACCGTCGACATCCACCGCAAGCCGGGTTACGACCCCGTCGAGCTCTTCGTCGATCCCGCACTCTCACTGCCGAAGCTGCGGATCGCCTGCACGCTCGCCAGGAAATTTCTCGGGTTCCGCTACCTCATGAAGGTGATCGGCACCGACTCGGCGATCGTCCGCGGGTCGCACGGCCGCCTGCCGTCCCGCGACGCAGATGGCCCGGTATTTCTCTGCACGGACACGTCGGCACAATGCGAACGGCTCGCGATGACCGACGTCCGCGACAGGCTCCTCGACATTGTCGCTGGCGGTACTGTCGCTGGCGGCTGAGCCGGCTCACTCGAGGACGGTGCCCGCCAGGAACTCGCCCGACGAGGCCCGCCGGAGGTTCTCGACCGTCACGCGGGCGATCTCGGCCAAGGCCTCGTGGGTGAGGAAGGCCTGATGGGCCGTGACGAGCACGTTCGGGAATACGAGCAGCCGCGACAGCTCGTCGTCCTGGAGGATCTCTCCGGAGAGATCCTCGAAGAAGATTCCCTCCTCCTCCTCGTAGACGTCGATCGCGAGCCCGCCGACGTGGCCCCGCTTGAGCCCGTCGATCACGGCCGAGGTATCGACGAGCTTGCCGCGGCTCGTGTTGACGATCATCGCGCCGGGCTTGAGGAGGGCGAGCGACTCGGCGTCGATCAGGTGGTGTGTCTCGGGGGTGAGCGGCAGGTGGAGCGAGAGGACGTCGCTTGCCGCGAGCACCTCCTCGAACCCGAGGTAGTCGATGCCATGGGCGGCGGTCCACTCGGCCTGCGGAAAGGGATCGTAGGCCACGACCCGCATCCCGAACCCACGGAATATCTCCGCCGCGATCCGTCCGATCCGGCCCGTGCCGACGATGCCGCAGGTCTTGCCGTGGAGGTCGTGGCCGACGAGCCCGCTGAGCGAGAAGTTCTGCTCCCGGACCCGGTTGTAGGCCCGGTGGATCTTGCGGTTGAGCGTGAGCACGAGCGCCACCGTGTGCTCCGCCACCGCGTGGGGCGAGTAGGCCGGCACGCGGGTCACGGCGATCGCAAGCTCCCTCGCCGCCGCGAGGTCGACGTTGTTGAACCCCGCGCACCGCATCGCCAGATGCCGCACGCCGAGGTCGTGAAGCACCCGGAGGCAGGCACGGTCGAACCGGTCGTTGACGAACCCGCAGACGGCCGTCGCCCCGGCGGCGCTCGCCGCCGTCTCCCACGTGCAGCGAAACTCGTGGAACGCGAACCGCACGGCGTCGCCGCCCCCCGGGGAACCGCCTTCGCTCGCCGCGAGCATGTACTGTCGGTCGTAGGGCTTCGTGTCGTAGAAGGCGACGGCGGGCATGGCAGGGACGGCGTTGGGTGGGGCGGCGGCGAGACGGGTAGTATTGCGTCTTCACCCGCGCCCGGGAAACGGCCCACTTCCAGGAAACGTATCAATCCGATGGATAAGCTGATGCCCGAACTCGTCGAACTCGCCCGCGGCCTTGCGCCGCTGAAGACGGCAGTCGCGCATCCCTGCGACGCTCCGTCACTTGCCGCTGCGATCGAGGCGCGGAAGGCGGGGCTCATCGAGCCGGTGCTCGTCGGCCCCGAGCATCGCATCCGCTCGATCGCCGACCGCGAGAAGCTCGACCTGGCCGGCATCGCGATCGAGTATGCGCCCCACAGCCATGCCGCCGCAGCGAGGGCCGTGGCGCTCGCACGCCAAGGCGGCTTCGACGCGATCATGAAGGGGAGCCTCCACACCGACGAACTCATGGCCGAGGTCCTCGACCGCGACTT
>JBIIOJ010000207.1:0-5877 GCA_044337015.1 Pirellulales bacterium | reverse complement strand
CGGTATGCACAGCCGCCGACGGCGGTGGAGGTCGATCCACGCGGCTTCCGAGTCGTGAGGCAGGGAGTGGTGCCGGAGGAGACGATCCGTCGGCTCTCGAGCCTGCTTGTGCTCTTCGTCTGCACGGGCAACACCTGCCGCAGCCCGATGGCCGAGACGGTCTTCCGCTCGATGGTCTCCGAGCGGCTCGGCTGCCGGCCGGATGAGATCGAGTCGCGGGGCGTGGTCGTCGCGAGCGCCGGGCTCTCCGCCTGGTCGGGCAGCCGGGCGAGCGCCGGCGCCATCGAGGCGATGCGGGAGATCGGCCTCGACCTCTCGGGCCACGAAAGCCAGCCGCTCACCGAGGGGCTCCTCCGCCAGGCCGATGTGATCCTGACGATGACGGCGGCCCACAAGGCGGCGATCCTGTCGCAGTTTCCGGAGGCCGCTCCGCGGGTCGCCATGCTGTCGCCCGACCGGCACGACGTGCTCGACCCGATTGGCGGCCCGCTTGCCACCTACCGGGCGTGTGCCGCCCAGATTCGGCGGCACCTCGAATCGAGGATCGAGGGCCTCGATTTGCCGCCCCAAGGAGGCTAAATTGAGGGGGCAAACGTCCTCGGAGCAAGTTCAACATGCGGATTGCCATCGGCAGTGACCATCGCGGCGTCGATTCGCGACTGCGGCTCGTCGGCCTGCTCGAGCGGCTTGGCAACACCGTCGTCGACTGCGGCAGCCATGGCGGCAACCCGGTGGATTACCCGGACGTGGCCGCCGACGTCGCGGAGCGGGTCGCCAGCGGTGGCGTCGATCGCGGCATCCTGCTGTGCTGCACCGGCGTCGGCATGGCGATCGCCGCGAACAAAATTCCGGGAGTGCGGGCCGCGACCTGTCACGACGAGGTGACCGCCGAGATGAGCCGCCGACACAACGACCTCAACGTGCTCTGCCTCTCGGCCGAGATGATCGGCCCGGAACTGCAGGACAAACTCATCCGAACCTGGCTCTCGACTCCCTTCGAGGGGGGGCGCCACGCCCGGCGGGTCGCGAAGATCGCGGCCCTGGAGTCGGCCTGCGCGGAGAAGCTGGGCGAGCAGGGGGATCCCGCCGCGGCGGGCCAGTGAATCGAGGCGGCCCCGGCGGGCGGCGAAAACTCGTCGCGTCGTATCGGTCGTACCGTCCGACCGGCTGGAAAAAAGCCATTTTCTGGCAGCCGATTCGTTGAACCGGCCATCGGCGTTGGTATCGTCGGAAGTGCACCGTTCCGGAGGACCAACATCATGCCGATCGCCCGCCATCCCGACCCCGAAGAGGTGGAGTGCCTGCTTCGCAACGCCGAACTACGGGACGAGATCGAGCCCTACCTCGACGAATCGATCCACGAGATCGACTTCCCGTCGCTGCCGACCGCGGTCGAGAACCGCTACCTCGAATCGATGCTCGCCTGGGAACGGGCGCCGCTAGTGCCGATCACCCGCTGGTTCGACCCTCCGCTCATGCTGCCGGCCGCGGTCTCGCTCGACGACGAAGAGATTCGTCAGCGGCTCTGGGACGCGATCGACCGGCTCTTCGCGCGGCGGATCGTGCTCGACTTCACCGACCACCTCTCCGACCGCGAACTCTACACACTCATCCGCCGCGACATCCTGCCGACCCCGGTGAAACTCGTCGACCTCCCCGACAACTACTTCCACTGGGACTGCAGCGCCGGCGACGGCGAAGACCTGTCCGTCTGGCTGACCTACTACGCCAGCGACCTCGAGCGGGAAGAATGGATGGCCGAGGAGGGTCGCGAGCCGCCCCCCCGGCGGATCCCTCCCTACCCCCGGGCCCTGCCGACCGCTCCGGTCTGACACGGTTCACCCGATCGCATACACTTCCCGCCGGAGGTGCCCCATGCGACGTGTTGCCACGACCGTGACCGCTCTCGCGGTCTTGGTTTCGATCATCCCCCAGTCAGTCTCGCTCGCCGCGGACGCCGCGAAGCTCGACGCGGCGATCGCGAAGGCTTCGGCGTTCCTCCGCGATCGCGGTCAGTCCGACGACGGCTCGTTCTCGTCGCAGGCCGGACCGGCGATTACGGCGCTGGCCGTGACGGCCCTCGCGAAGACCGGCACTCCCGCCGACGCCGAGGTCGTCCGCAAGGGGCTCGACTACCTGATGAAGTTCCGGCACGCCGACGGCGGCATCCACCCGGAGAACTCACCCGTCGCCAACTACGAGACATCGATCGCGATCATGGCACTCGCCGCCTGCAACGCCGACGGACGGCACGACGCGACGCTCAAGCAGGCGGAGGCGTTCGTGAAGGGGCTGCAGTGGGACGAGGGGGAGGGACCCGCGCCCGCCGACCCCGCCTATGGCGGCGCGGGCTATGGAAAGAAGAAGCGGCCCGACCTGTCCAACACCGCCTTCATGATCGACGCGCTCAAGTCGATCGGCCGCGGCGCCGACGACCCGGCCATCCAGCGGGCGCTCGTGTTCGTCTCGCGGACGCAGAACCTCGAGGGCCCCGACAATCCGCTCCCCTTCGCCGCGAAGAACCCTGACGGCGGCTTCTACTACACTCCCGCAGCCGGCGGCGAGAGCCAGGCGGGGCAGACGCCCGAGGGCGGCCTTCGCAGCTACGGCTCGATGACCTACGCCGGTCTCAAGAGCATGATCTTCGCCGGCCTCACGAAGGACGATCCCCGCGTGAAGGCGGCGATCTCCTGGCTCTCGAAGCATTACACGTTCAAGGAGAATCCAGGCATGGGCGACGCCGGTCTCTACTACTACTACCAGACCGCCGCGAAGGCCCTCGACGCCCTCGGCGAGGAGACCTTCACCGACAAAGCGGGCACGATCCACCGCTGGCGGGACGAACTCGCCGACGAACTGCTCTCGCGGCAGCAGCCGGACGGCTCGTGGGTGAACTCCAACGCGCGGTGGATGGAAGGCGACGCGAACCTCGTCACCGCCTACGCTCTTCTCGCGCTGGCCCACTGCCGGAAGTGATGATTCCTGACGGACGTTGCGGAGCGTCCAGCGTGCTGGCTCGGGGCTGCCCGTATGCCGCTCGTCGGACGTTCGCTGCGCCCATCCTGGGCTCCGCTCACTCGGAGCTGACTGGCGCTTCGGCATCCTGCCTGCGCTGGTCAGCTACGCCGTCTCGGGCACACGGGCAACCCCTCGCCGTCTTTTCGGAGTTCGGTACATCCGAAAATTTGTTCGGGTTAATGATCCGGGAGGGGGTGCCCCTGCCACGTCGCCGGGCTATGGAAGCGAGCGCAGCCATGGATGGCGAAGCGAAGCGGACATGCAGTGACCGGAGGCCTGGAAGGCCGTAGGGAACGTCCGGAGACGTGGCAGGGGCACTCCCGACCCAGCGGCAAGCCGGCCACACGCAAACTCAGTCCTTCAAATCGAAGAGCCGCTTGAGGGCGTCGAGCAGGCCGTGCGGGGGGCCCGAGTGGCTCTCGCTGCGGAGCGAGGCGAGCGGGGGGTGGAGCAGCTTCGCTGCGTACCTCTCGAAGGCCTGGCGGATTTCGCCGCGGGCCGATTCGTCGAGCGACGGAAGCCTGCGAAAGAGGCGGTCGAGTTCGGCCTCGCCGGTCTCGGTCCATCCAGCGCGGAGTTGCTCGATCACGGGCCCGGTCGAACGGTGGTGCAGGTCCCGCATGAACCGGCTCGTCTCCTCCTCCACGATCGTCACCGCGGCGGGCAGCTCCCGCTGGCGGCTCTTTCGGTTGGTCTCGCAGGCTCCCGCGAGATCCTCGATCGAATAGAGCCACACGCCCGGCATCTCGCCGATCGCCGGATCGAAGTCCCGCGGCACGGCGAGGTCGAGCACGACAAGCGGCCGGCCCTCGCGATTCGGCTGCACCCGTTCGAAGGCCTCCCGCGAGACGACCGGCTCGCCCGCGGCCGTCGTGCTCACCACGAGGTCCGCCGCGGCAAGCTCCCGCTCGAGTTCGTCGAAGCGGCCGGCCCGGGCCTTGAGCCTCGCCACGAGCTCCTCCGCGCGGCTCGCGGTGCGGTTGAGAACGACGACGTCCCTCGCCCCGGCCTCCCTGAGGTAGCGGAGCGTCTCGGCCGCCATCTTGCCCGCGCCGAGCAGGAGCACCCGCTTGTCGTCGAACCGCTCGAAGACGCCCCTGGCGAAGTCGGCCACGGCCACGCTCGGGATCGAGAGCCGCTCGCGGCCGATTGCCGTCTCGCTCGCGACCCGCTTCGCCGTGCGAAGCGCCGCCTGGAACATCTCGGAGGTCAGCGGGCCGGTCGCGTCGCTTTCCCGAGCGAGTGCCCAGGCCTGCTTCACCTGGGCGACGATCTGCGGCTCGCCGAGCACCATGCTGTCGAGGCCGCTGGCCACGCTGAAGAGATGTCGCACGACCCCCTCGTCGACCCGCCGGGCGAGCACGCCGGTGAGGTCCCGCTCGTCGATGCCGCGGCACTCCGCGAGGAACGTCACGAGCTCGTCGGCGGGCGGCGGCGAGGCCTCCCGTTCGCCAGCCGTGTAGAGCTCGACCCGGTTGCAGGTCGAGAGGAGCACGACCTCGCGGCCGGGGAACCTCGCGCGAAACCTGCGGATTGCGTCCGCCGCCTGCTCGGCCGAGAAGGCAAGCCGTTCACGAACGGCTAGTGGTACCGTGCGGTGCGTGGCGCCGATGAGCGCGAGCGTCATGCCGCGTCCTCCGTGGCGGAAGCGGCCGACGGCATCACCGGCGGAACGCCGTGCCGCGACGGGGCGACGAGGCCCCAGAGGATCGAGAAGGCGAGCACGCCGACGCTCACGAGCGAGAGCCACGCGACGGTCTTGGCCCCGCCGGGCTTCCGTGCAACCAGACGCGACGCGACCGCCGCGAACACCAGCCACGCCACGAGCAGGCCCATCCGCAGAACGACCGGATCGTTCCAGGGCACCGTCTCGAGCAGGCCCCGCCGCAGGTTCACGGCGTTGAGCACAAGGCCGCTTGCGAATCCCGCCGCCGCCGTCCAGGCCGACACGGCGACGCACCGGCGGTCGATCGTGGCGAGCTTCTCGAGGCTCGGCATGCGGAATCCCTGCGCAGGCGACGCCTTCCGCGAGAGCCTCGCCGCCTGGATGAGCCACATGAGCCCCGCCACCGCGCCGAGCGCCACCGCGACGCTCGCCGCGAGGTTGAAGCTGCCGTGGATCACGCCCCAGAACTGCGTGGCCGGGCTCTGCGGAAAGGGCTCGCGGCTCGAGAACTCCGCGGCGCCGATGAGCCCGAGCACCAGCGGCAGGAGGAAAAGCCCCACGGGCGTCTTCGGATTCGCGATCGTGAGCCAGAGATACCCAGCGGCGAGCACCCAGCTTGCCAGTAGGAACCAGTCGAACGCGCTCGAGAGCGGCAGCGACGGCTCGTTCGCGGCCCGCCACCCGAGAAAGATCGTGTGGGCGAAAAGCCCTGCCGCCGCGAACGCGATCATCGCGGCGCCGCGGATGCCGGAGCGAAAGAGCAGCCGCGACGCCTCGCAGGCAAGCGCCACCGCGTAGCTGGCGGCGAAGCAGACCACGGAAATACCCGACACGAATTGCGTCATGCACAAAATTGTAGCCTCGAGACAGACGACCGTGAGGGGCTGCTGGTGCCCACTGGAGAAGACTGCTGGACGCCGCATTGGTTCGCCGGTTGAGAAACCGCTTCGGCGCATTTGATGGAGGCCGCATTGCCGCCGGGCGAGCGGACGCATCGTCGCTACGGCGAGGATACGCCTGATGCTCCTCAACGTCCGCTCCCCCGGCGTTCAGCATCCAAGTGCCTGTGTGACGCATTCAGTGCAACGTTTGACCGTTCGGGGCTGCCCGTGTGCCCGAGACGGCGTATGCAGACAAGCGAAGCAAGGATTGCGCAGCGAAGTCTGCATCCGAGCGAGCGAAGGGCAGGATGC
>JBIIOJ010000206.1:0-5879 GCA_044337015.1 Pirellulales bacterium | reverse complement strand
CTCTTCGTCATCGCGGGCTCCTTCTTCGATGGTTGTCCCGGGGACTTCGGCGCGGCTTCCGTGTCGAGGCCGTCTTCGGCCCGAACGATCGCGATGCAGATGATCGCGACCCCGGCGAGCACCGCGACCGATGTCGCGAAAGGATTCCCGGGCCGAATCATCCGAACGCGTGCAGGCATACGGTCACTCCTTCCTTGCTCCCGGATTATAGCCGGTCGCCGTGGCTCGAGCGACACAACGGCGCCCGCTCCAATTGCACAGTGACATGGCCGATGCCGAACCGTTCGACGAGGATGCGGCTCGCCTCCGCGAGGACCCGCTCGTGCGCGGCGAGGTCCGGGACGACGAGGTGGACGGTCGCCGACACGTCCGAAGTGCCCGGGCTCCAGACGTGGAGATCATGCACGTCCGTCACACCATCGACCTCCCCGAGCTCGTCGAGAATCCGGGCCGGATCGATCGCCCGCGGCGTGGCGTCGAGCGCGAGTTCGAGGCTCTCTCGCAACAGCGACCAGGCACCCACGGCGATCACCGCCGTGATCACGAGGCTCGCGACGGGATCGAGCCAGAGCCACCCCGTCGCGAGGATCGCCAGCCCGGCCACGACGACGCCGACCGACACCGCGGCGTCCGCGACCATGTGGAGGAACGCGCCGCGGACGTTGAGGTCACAGCCACCGCCACGGTGGAGCATGACGGCCGTCGCCGCGTTGACAACGATGCCGACCGCCGCCACCGCGATCACCGTCGGCCCGGCCACCTGCTCCGGCGCGAGCAGCCTGCGGACAGCCTCCCAGCCGATCGCGCCGCAGGCGGCGAGCAGGAGCGAGGCGTTCGCCAGCGCCGCGAAGATGGTCGTCCGGCGAAACCCCCAAGTGAACCTGACGGTCGGGGGTCGCCTCGCGATGACCCCGGCTCCCCACGCGAGCAAGAGCCCGACGACGTCGCCCGCGTTGTGCCCGGCGTCGGCCAGAAGCGCGAGCGAGTCCGCGGCGAACCCAGCGACGAACTCGACCACCACGAAGGCGAGATTGAGGGCCACGCCGATCGCCATGGCCCGATCGATGCGGGCGGCGGCACAGGAACCGGCATGAACATGGGCGGATGTATGCATCGGGAGGCGAGGGTGGGTGAGGCGTCCGCGGAGCCGGCAGGTGATCCGGGCGCCCCCGGCATGGTACAAGAACGCCAGCGCATCGACCTCTGATGATGGAGTTTATTCGCCATGCCGGACTTCAAGACCGTCGTGATCGGCCGCACCGGACGGGGCGACTGGGGGCACGCGATCGACGAACTGTTCGTCGACCTTCCCGGCACGGAACTCGTCGCGGTCGCCGACGAGTCGGCCGAGGGGCTCGCGGCCGCGGCCAAGCGGCTCGGGCTCTCGCGGACCTTCTCCGACTGGCGTCGGATGCTCGACGAGGTGAGGCCGGAGATCGTGGCGATCTGCATGCGGCACGTCGACAGCCACGCCGAGATGGCGATCGCGGCCGCGAAGAGCGGCGCGAAGGGCATCTTCATGGAGAAGCCGTTCGTGCGTTCGAAGGCGGAGGCCGATGCCGTGATCGCCGCCTGCACGGCCTCCGGCACGAAGCTCTCGTCCGCCTTCGTCAACCGCCACAGCCCCACCTACGCGGTCGTCCGCGAGATGGTCGACGACGGCCGCATCGGCAGGCTGCTCGAATTCCGCGGCCGAGGCAAGGAGGACAAGCGGGGAGGCGGCGAGGATCTCTGGGTGCTCGGCAGCCATCTCGTCGACATGATGGCCGACCTCGGCGGCGCGCCGCAGTGGTGCCAAGCGAACGTCACGGTCGGCGGCAGGCAGATCACCGAGCGGGACTTCACCGACGGCCCGGAGGGGATCGGCATGATCGCCGGCGACCGCATCGACGCGACCTGGGGACTCGCCGACGGCGTGCTCGGCCACTTCTCGAGCGTCCGTGACGCGGGACTCAAGCAGCCCGCCTTCGGCCTCACGCTCGTCGGCTCCACAGGCGCGATCCACATCCGGCCCGATTACCTGCCACACGCCTACTACCGCGAGGCGCCCTTGTGGCGAACCGACAAGGAGATCCCTTGGCAGGCGATCCTGCCCGACGGCTCACTCGTCGCGGACCCGTCGGCACTGCCGAAAAAGACCGACGCCGAACGCACCGCGGAGCGCCGCGAGTGGGCCCGCCGTGCCGCGGCCGATCTCGTCGACGCGATCGAGCAGGATCGCGAGCCGGAGACCGGCATGTACGCCTCCCGCACGACCGTCCTCATGACGGAGGCGGTTTTTGCGTCGGCGGTCTCGGGAAGCCGCGTTCCCCTGGATCGCACCGGTTGAAGGGCCCCCGGACGGCTACTTTGCCTGCGAGAGCAGCCAGGCGAGCAGGCCCTTCTGGACGTGCATCCGGTTGGCCGCCTCCTCGATGACGAGGCTCTGTGGCCCGTCGATGACGCCATCGGTCACCTCCTCGCCGCGACGCGCCGGCAGGCAGTGCATGAAGATGGCGTCGGGGGCCTCCCGCATGAGCGACTCGTTCACCTGGAAGGGCCGGAGGGCCTCCGCCCGCTTCGCCCGCTCCTTTTCCTGCCCCATGCTCGCCCAGACGTCGGTGTAGACGACGGCGGCATCCTTCACCGCCTCTCTCGGGTCGCCCGTCTCCACGATCTCGGCGTTCGGCAGGATCGTCGCCACGTGCGCGAGGAAGGCCGAATCGAACCGGTATCCGGCCGGCGCCGCGAGCACGAACCGCATCCCGAGCAGCCCGCAGGCCACGGCGAGCGACCTCGCCACGTTGTTGCCGTCGCCGACGAAGGCGAACGTGAGGCCGGCGAGGCGGCCGACGTGACGCTTGAGCGTGTAGAGGTCGGCGAGGGCCTGGCAGGGATGGCTCGTGTCGGAGAGTCCGTTGATGACCGGCACGGTAGAGACCGCGGCGAGCTCCAGGATCGTGTCGTGGGACTTCGTCCGACAGACGATGCCATCGACGTACTGCGAGAGCACCCGACCGAAATCGTCGATGCTCTCGCGGCTCGAGGCGAAGCCGGAATCCTCGCCAAGGAAGATGCTCGAGCCTCCGAGGTGCGACATCGCGGTCTCGAAGGAGACCCGCGTCCGGAGGCTCGGCTTCTCGAAGACGAGCGCAAGCACCCTTCCCGGCAGGAGCGGCTCGCGAATGCCCGCCTCGTACTTCGCGCGGAGATCCTCCGAGACGGCGAAGATCGCCTCGATCTCTCCCGTGGAGAGGTCTTCGGGAACGAGAATGTGTCGCTGTGGCATCGGTCGCAGTTGCATGGTGGGTCCGTCAGACGCGGCCGGCGACGTCGACGATCGCCTCGCTGAGAATGTCGCAGCCCTCGGCCGCCTCGGCCTCGGTGATCGTCATCGCGGGCAGCAGGCGGATCACCCTGCCCTGGGTGCAGTTCACGAGCAACTTGCGGTCGAGGCACTCCTGCACGACGGCCGCGCCGTCGATCGAGAGCTCGACGCCGATCATCATCCCGAGCACGCGGACGTCCACGACGGCGTCACAGCGGTCGGCGAGCGCGCCGAGCCGATGACGAAACACCGCCGCCACACGTTCGACGTTGTCGAGCAGCCTGTCCCGCTCGATCATCTCGATCGCGGCGATACCGGCGGCCGCGGAGATCGGGTTGCCCCCGAACGTGGCGGCGTGCATTCCGGGTCGTAGGTGCTTCGCGAGCTCGACAGTGGTGAGCATGGCGCCGCCGGCGATCCCCGCGCAGAGGCTCTTGGCGAGCGTGATCACGTCCGGTGTCACGCCGAAGTGCTGGTAGCCGAACCATTTGCCGGTGCGGCCGCATCCGCACTGCACCTCGTCGAACACGAGCAGCAAGTCCCGCTCGTCGCACAGCTGCCGCAGGCCCTGGAGGAATCCCTCGGGCGCCGGAACGACGCCACCCTCCCCGAGAATCGGCTCGATCATGATCCCGCCCGTCGAATCGTCGACGAGCCGCTCGACCGCTGCGAGATCACCGTGGGGGGCGAACTGGAAGCCCGCCACCATCGGGCCGAGCCCCTCGTGGTACTTCGGCTGCGCCGTCGCCGAGACGCTCCCCATCGTGCGGCCGTGGAAGCCGCCGGTGAACGTGATGATTTTGTACCGCCTGCCGTCGGTGCGGAGCCGCACGAGCTTGATCGCGGCCTCGTTGGCCTCGGTGCCCGAGTTGCAGAAGAACGCCTGTCCGCCGAACGACCTCTCGGAGAGAAGCTTCGCCCATTGCCCCTGCGGCTCGGTGTACCAGGTGTTGGGAACATGGATGAGCTTCGCGACCTGCTCCTGCACCGAGCGGACGACCGGCTCCGGGCAGTGGCCGAGCAGGTTGCAGCCCCACCCGGGAAAGAGATCGAGGTAGCTCTGCCCCTCGGCGTCCCACACCCGCGAGCCCTCGCCGCGGACGAGGCAGACCGGGAACCGCCGGTAGTTGGGCACGACGTAGCGGGCGAACGTGTCGATGACGGACTGGGTCTTCGTGGGAACGGCGATGTCTGCGGTGGCCATGGATGGGCTCCCGGGGAATCTCTAGCGGGCCGCGGCCGCGGCAAGGGCGGCCGACGAGGGGGCGGCGGAATCGCGCACGAGCTCCGTGCCGACGCCGCTGGTCGTGTAGATCTCCAGCAGGAGCGAGTGCCGCAACCTGCCGTCGATGATGTGGATCTTCCGGACGCCCTTGTCGAGCGTCTCAAGGCAGCCCTCGATCTTCGGGATCATGCCGCCGGCGATCGTGCCATCGGCGATGAGGCTCCTGGCCTCGGTCGCCGTGAGCGAATGAATCAGACTCTCGGGATCGTTCCGGTCGCGGAGCACCCCGGGGATGTCGGAGAGCACGACGAGCTTCTCCGCGCCGATCGCCGCGGCCACGGCCGTGGCGGCCGTGTCGGCGTTCACGTTGAGCTTGCCGCCATCCGGGCCCTCCGCCATCGACGGGATCACCGGCACCTGACCCGCATACATGAGGTTGTCGATCGTGAGCCGGTCGACCCGCGTCACCTCGCCGACGTGTCCGAGGTCGATCTTCCCGCCGTCCGGCCCGTCGAGCGCGAGCCGCTCGCCGAAGAGCACGTTCGTGGAGCGGAAGTTGAGCGACATTGCGCGACCGCCGAACTCCTCGATCTTCGCCACGAGCTCGTGGTTGAGGTCGGTCGCGAGCACCTGCTCGACGATGGCGAGCGTGGCGTCGTCGGTGTACCGCCGGCCCTGCACGAACCTCGGCTCGATTCCCGCCCGGTCCATCGCCCGGCTGATCGCCTTGCCGCCGCCGTGCACGACGACGATCCGCATGCCGAGCGTCGACATGAAGACGATGTCGACGAGGAGGTGCCGCAACGAGTCGGGGTGCTCGACGACGCTGCCGCCGAGCTTGATGACCGTTGTCGTGTCGCGGAAGTTCCGGATCCAGCCGAGGGCTTCGATGAGCGTGTCGGCCTTCTGGATCGCCTTCTTCTGGGCTGCCGTGATCGGTGCTGCCATGAATGGGGCGACCGTCACGGGCGCGGGGGACGAGGCAGCGGGGGAGTTCTTTCTCGGGGCGGTCGGCACGTCGCGAACGGTCCTTGTCGTGGAAAACCTGTCGGCAGCGGGCAAACGGAAAAGTGTATCACCCCGTGGACGGGTCCAAAACCCGCTTTCATCGCTCCGGAAAACATTTGCTCCAGAGGGGAGCCCGAGGGGAAACCGGTCAATCCGGCAGCGGATCGGCCTCGCCCCCAGCGCGGGTCGCCGCGGCCTTCCAGACGCCGGGGGCGACGTCGTCGCCGACGAAACGCACGGAGCCGTCGGCCATCGCCACGTTCACGCCGCCGGAATGCCGGCTGCGGGCCGCCCGCCAGCCGTAGCCGGCGTACATCCTCGCGAGGTCGGCCGAACTCA
>JBIIOJ010000205.1:0-5918 GCA_044337015.1 Pirellulales bacterium | reverse complement strand
GCCCGGCTCGGCCGCAATGTCGGCGGGCGGCGCATCGCCCGCGCGGCGCCGCGGCGGAAGGTTGCGCGGATCGGGGGCGATCACGAGCCGCCACTGCGAGAAGGGCGCTTTCGTCGACGGCTCGACCGAGCCGCCGATGATCAGCCTGCTTGTGCTCTCGAGATCGATCGAGCATGGCCCGATCGCCGAATTCACGCCGTCGAGCACGCTGCCTCGGACCGCAGTGGCCCAAAGCCGCAGACGTGACGTGTCGCCGGTGAGCGATTCCACGAGCAGCCCGGTCGCCTCGGCCGGCCGTGGCGGCTTCCACGGGGCGGACAGGTTTTCCGGATGGAGCCAGATCACCCGTGCCACCTCGCTGCGTTGCAGCGTCACGGCATCGCCCCGAGCCCCGGCCTCCACGACGAACCGCACGACAGCCCCGTCGATCGACACGAGTCGTCCGCGGAGGTAATCGCCGGCCATCGACCGCACGACATGCGTCGGCGGCTCCTGCTCCCGCGAACGCGGGAGCGTGGTGAGGCTGCGAAACTTTTCGGCCGAGAGCTGCGAGGGTGGCCCGGCGACGAGTTCGACCGCCTGCACGACGTCGTGGGCCACGACGATCGGCTCGCTCTCCTTCACCCGAACCCGCACGCCGGCCTCGTCGATCGACTCGACGATGCACGGGAGCGTCTCCCCCGTCCGGAGCACGAGACGGGAGTTCGGCGAAAGGGTTCCGTCGGCCTGCACGGCCGCCTTCCCGTAGTCGATCACGGCTTTCGGCTGCCCACCATCGGGCGATGCGGCAAGCGGGCTCCCGGTGAAGCTGCCGACCGGCTGCCACGCGACAGGCGCGCCGGCGGCGGGGCGGGCGGCGACAAGGCAGCCCGCCATATCGCCCGCGTCGCACTCGATCCGACCGATCGGGCCGGGGCCCCCTCCCGGCGCGCGGCCCGTCCGGAGACTCGCGAGCCTCGCGAGCGAGGCGATCGGCAGCGAGACGCGGCCCTCGATCGCCGCATGGGAGATCGTGATCCCGCCGTCATCCACGCGCTCGAGTTCGCCGCTGAACTGCGAGCCCCAGAGATCGACGACATGCAACGAGGCCGAGGCCTTCGGATCGCCGGCCGCGCCGTCGGGAGATCGCGACATCGGCTCGAAGACCGTTCCGTCGGGAAGCCGGACCGACTCGGAAGCCTCATCCTCGAAGATCGGATCCGCGGCCAGCCATGGCGACACTCGGAGCTGCTCGACCGCGAGCGAGCCCTGCCGCAGTTGGAGCCGAAACTCATCGCCCGTCGCCCCGGCGGCCGGCGCGACGGTGAGGTCGGCGACCGGCTTCGCGTTCCCGGGCAGCATGACGGCCAAACGACCGGCCTTCTGATCGACGAACACCGCGAGCACGACCCGATTGTCGGGAAGATCGCCAAATCGCTCGAGATCGGCCCGCTCGGGAGCACCACCCGCGGCCTGCTCCTGCCGCAGGGCCAGCATGCCCGCAGGCCCGAGGTCGATCTCGTAGGTCGCGCGGCCCTGGGATCCACGGGAAGCGAGCGAGAGCTTCGCCGAGGGCTGCTTCCGCCACGAGAGCGCGAGGTCATAGCGACACCTCGGGCCGCAGTCGATCCGGCGAAGGAGCGTCGATCGGGCGGTGCCGGTCAGGCCAATCGCCTCCTGCCGCCAGGCATTCCTCGGCACTGCCACCCAGCCGGTGAGACCGGCTGGTCCGGTGAAGAAGTCAGCCTGGTCGCCGCGGGAGAGGCGGCGGACGGCGTCGCGGCGGATGGCGACTTGGGTCGGCGCCGCAGCCGCGCCGATCGTCATCGCGACGCTGGCGTCGTCCACCGTCTCGACCGCCCCCACGAACGTGTCGCCGCCGAAGAGTTCGACCCGCCAGTCGCCGGCGGCCTTGGGAGGATCGCCCACCGGTAGCGGGAAGCGGATCCCGCGCAGGGCTTCGAGCGAGAACTCGAACGGATCGGTGAACGCCGGAGACCGCCAGAGGATCGTCTCCCGCGGCTTCCCGCCCGCGACGAGCCCGCCTGCGATGAATCCATCTTCGGACAGATCGAGGACCGCCCCAATCGCCTCTGCGGCCGGTTCTTCCGGTCCTGCCGCGGCCGGGCGTCCATACGCCACGGCGGCGAGAAAAAGGCACCCGTACGCCGCGACGGCGATCATGGCTCGCGGGCTCGTGCAAGTCGGCATGCAAGACGAGGTGTGCATCACTTCACCGCTCGTAGATTGGCAGGAAGCGGTAGTTGACCGCGAGGGCGAGGAGCGTCAGGCAGGTTCCGACGACCGGACCATTGTCTCCGGGTTCGACCGCGAAACTGCCGTCTGGCATCCGCTTCTGCTTGAGCTTCTGGACGAGCCCGTCGTTCCACCGCCGCCAGGCGTCGACGTCGGCCTGGAGCAAGGCCTGAGCGCGGTAGTAGCGGGTGTAGGAAATGTGTCCCTGCGGCTGCTGCTGTGCGGCGAGGCTCCGCTGCACGAGGAACTCCGACGCCTTCTTGTACTGTGACAGATCCTTTCGCCGCGCGATGGCCAGCACGAGCGAACCGATCGACGTCGTGGCATCGCTGCCCCCCTGCGGACCGCTGTAGCCCACCTGACCGCTGCTGGACGTCGACGCCGTGAAGTACCTGATCGCCCTGTCGATCGTCTCGTCGGGCACCTCGATGCCGGCGTTCCTCGCGCCCAGGAGGCCCATCATCACCGCGCCGCTCACCGACGTGTCGGCGTCCCTCGATTCCGGCATGTACCGCCAGGCACCGGTAGGATTGCTCGCCGCGGAGGCGACCGCGAGCTTCACGCCGAGTTCCAACGACTCGCCGATCGACATTCCCTTGCCGCCGCCCCCGTCCTCGCTCCAGAGCCCGCGTTCGTCGACGACGCCGTAGGCCTCGGCGAGGCCGAGCATCGCGAACCCGTGGTGGTACATGCTCGATTGCCCCTGTCGCGAGTCGCCGCCGAAGTAGCCGGTGGACTTGTTTTGCGAGCGGATGATGTGTCTGACCGCCTTCCGCACCGGCACGCGGTAGGCGCCGTGGTTGGGATCCTCACCCGACGCGAGCAGCACCATCAGCCCCATGCCCGTGATGCCCGGGCCCTGGTTGCCGTCCTGCCAGGTGCCGGAAGCATCCTGCGACCTCGCGAGATAGCGGCAGCCGGCGTCGTACAGTTCGCGGACGTCGCGGGGCACGGGATCGCCGATCCTCACCACGGGAGCCTGCGCCACGCAGGGCGTCGGCAGATTCATCGCGGCGAATGCCGCGACGCACGACGAGGCCATCACGATGCATCTCCGCATGTCCGTTCCCTTTCGTGAAATTCTGTCAGTCGAGAATGATCTTCTGCTGCTTCAGGTGGTGCGTCATCGCCCTGCCCTGCTGGATCACCGCCGCGAGAATCGGCCACTGCCGCTCGCTGACGATCGCCTTCAGCCGACCCTCGTCAATTCGACCGAGCACGTGACCGCTAATCATCGCCGGCCACTGCGGCCCGTGCTGCCAGGCCTTCCGCGGGTCGATCCGCACCCCTTGCTCCACGAGGAGCCCGCGGAGGGCGTCGTGCTGCCGCGACGTCAGGCCGAACTGCACGTCGAACGTCGCCATGGCTTCATCGACCACGGCCACCCAATGCAGCCGCTCGCGTTCGGCCGACTGCCGCTCCCATCGGGATCGCTGTTCCTCTTCGAGGATCGTGCCGATCGTCGCCCGCAACAGGGGCGGGTCTGCCTCGCCGCCGGCGAGCATTTCTTGGAGACGGCGCATGTCCTGGTGAAACCGGTTCCACTCCGCGTGGTTCTCCTGCTTCTGAAGGTCGATCGTGCGGCCGGCATAGCGACTGCGGATCGCTTCGACCTCGTCCCATGCCGGCCCGCCGTCGAGCTGCGCCGCGATTCCGAGCTTCTTCCGCTGGGCTTCGGTGAGGCCGCAGGCCGCATCGACCGCCGAGACGAGCAGCATCGCCTTCGCGTGCACCTGCTCCCGCCACCGGTCCTCGCTCACCCCGCGTCCGCCGAGCATCCCCTGCATCTGCTGGTCGAGCGAGATCTGCTGCGCGGGGGTCGGCGTCGGGGCCGCGACAGCCGCCACGACCACGTCGTCTGCCGCGTCGGCCATGCGGCCGACCGCGAGGACTGCCGCGGCGAGAAGCACGAGAGCGGGCCTCATTGGAACCACCATGGATCGCGAGGGAGCGGCGGATTCATCCGGCCGAGCATGTCGGCCATCGGCGACTGGCCGCCCACGTGGATCTCCATCCGCTCGTTGGCCGGCCCCGAGAACACCTTCCGCTGCGAATCGTCGAGATGCGGCACGATCCGCGCATTCACCGCCTGGTCGAAAATCAGTCGCCCATGGTGCCGGTGCACCACACGGAGTTTCATGAGCATCTCGTCGTTCCAGCGGTCCGACAGCGAACCGGAGATGGCCTCCCGCTGTGCCGGCGACAGGATCACGTGCGCATCGACCATCGCGACGCAGCCCTCGATGGCCGCCTGTTTTCGACGGTCGTTCCTCGCGGCCAGTTCCGCGGCGAAGGCCGCCGCCTGCTCCTTTCCGACACGGTCGGCGACGGCCTTGCCGATGGCGTCCGCGATCCTCGCGGCGGCGATGTCCACGGTGGTCGGCGGCCCGGGCTTCCGCGCGCCAGCCGGCTTGCCCGCGGCGACGGCAGCTCGCCGCATCGGCCTTCCGCCGAGCTGCGCCTCGGCCAGCGCGATCGTCGCCTCCTTCACCATCTCCTCGCCCGCCTTCGCAATCGCACGCCGCGTATCCCGCGGCAGGTCGCCGCAGATGCCGCGGAGCAGCTCGAGGTGCGAGAAGAGCAGCCTCGACAGCTGCTGTTCCCAGTGCACAGCCAGTTGCTTGGCCTGCTCTCGCTGCTGCGCCTCGACCGGATCGATTTGCTCCTTGCCGGCTTGTTCGGCGCGTGCCGCCGCAAAAAGGGCGAGGGCGACGCACGCTGCCCAGCCACCAGCGACCCACCCAACAGCAATTTTGGGGCGGACTCGTCTCATGGTGCGATCCTCACGGCATCCCGTGTCCGCTCGAACGCATTGAAGTAGGCGTCGAGCCCGTCCCGAAACTCCTCGGGCAGAACGCCGCCCGCCTTGCCGATCGCCTGATCCTCCTCGGGCGTACCCGGCCGCGCACGGCCATTCACGCCGGCCCCGAGCCGGGCGAGCGCGCCTCCCATGCCGCCGCCGCTCCCGCCGCCGCTGCTGCTTCCGCTTCCGCCGCCGCCACCTCCTCCGCCTCCCCCGCCGCCAAACTGCGAGGCGAGCAGGAGCTCGATCACCTCCGTTTCAGCGGCGATCGCCTGGCGACCGGTGTCGGGGCTGGCGAGAATGCCGCGTGCCTCCTCCATGACACCCTGCACCTGCCGAAAGAGCTTCGCCGGCCCCGGTGGCGAAGACCCCACTTTTTCGATGAGGCCGGCCACCCGCTCTTCGAGTCGCTTCTGCTCCGCCGCGAGCGACTCGGCACGGCCGCGAAACGCTTCCGCATCGAGCCTGCCGCGGAGCTGCTCCGCGATACGGGTCTCCTCGCGGAGATTCGTCTCGGCTTCGAGGATGAGCATCGCCTCGAGCACCACTTCCGGCGGAAGGCTCTCGGGCGGCTCGCCCCCCTCGCCTTCTCCGCCACCCTCCTGAGGCGGCGGCACCAGCTCGTCGGCCCAGCGGTCGAGCGTGTCGGACCAAAACTCGGTCTGACTGATCGACGTGCCAGGCTCCTTCCGCATGTCGTCGCCGAGTTGCCGCAGGCTGCCGAGCACGTCGAGCGATCGCATCTCCTCGAGCACCGTCCGGATCGCGGGCTGCGGCCGTCGCTCCGCATAGGCGTCCATGTCGTCCATGATCACGGAGAGTTTCGTGCCCACCCCCTCGTTTTCCTCGGCCGCTGACTTCATCCGACGACTTACCGCGT
>JBIIOJ010000204.1:0-5943 GCA_044337015.1 Pirellulales bacterium | reverse complement strand
CACAGGCAACCCGGAGGTGTGTCATGCAAATCAATCATCAAATGAATGCCGTGAACGGAATCCGGCTGTTCAGGGAATCCGCGACCGGCTCGACCACGGGCGGTGGTTTCGACGTTGCCAAGGGCTTCGGGGGCGACGCCGGCGGGGCGTTGGACGCCGGCAACGAGGAGGTTCTCACCATCGAGGATCTCGCGAAGCGTTTCAACGTTTCGACGAAGACGATTTCGCGGTGGCGGGATCATGGCCTCGTGGCCGGCCGCTACCGGGTGGGTGGCCGTACACGGGTCGGTTTTCTCGCGAGCGCCGTCGATCTGTTCATCGAGGCCAATCCGGTGCGGATCGAGCGGGGCAGCCGATTCAGCCAGCTTTCGGGTGAGGAGAAGGACCGGATTCTCGGCTGGGCGAGGAGGCTCGCCGCGGCCGGTGCGAGCCCCGCCGACACCCATCGTCGCATTGCGCGGCGGCTCAACCGGAGCGTCGAAACGATCCGCTACACGATCAAGGAGCACGACCAGGCCCATCCGGAGGCGGCCGTGTTTCCGCATGCCGACGGCCGGCTGCGGCCGGAGTCGTGCGAGCGGATCTACCAGCAGCATCTCGGCGGGGAGACGGTCGATTCGATCGCCAGGCGGTACCGCAGGAGCAAGGCGAGTATCTATCGAGTCATCCAGTCGCAGCGGGCCGTCGCGATCCAGAAACTACCCCTCGACTTCATGCCCAACGCCCTCTTCTCCCGCAAGAGCGCCGAGAAGGTGGTGAGCCAGCCCTACCCCGGGCTCGACGAGCCGTCCAAGCGGGTCCGTCGCCCGTCCGGGCTGCCGGCGTACCTCGCGAGCCTGTACGAGGTTCCACTCCTGTCGAGGGAGCAGGAGGTGTGGCTCTTCAGAAAGATGAACTACCTGAAGCACAAGGCTTCGCGGCTCCGCGAAGATCTTGACGTGGAGCGGCCGAACAGCCGCCTCATGGACCAGATCGAGAAGCTCTACGGCGAGATCGTTGAGCTCAAGAACCGGATCGTGCGGGCGAACCTGCGGCTCGTCGTGTCGATCGCCAAGCGGCGGGTCGGGCCCAGCGACAGCTTTTTCGACCTGGTGAGCGACGGCAATATGTCGCTCATCCGTGCGGTGGAGAAGTTCGACTACGCCCGCGGCAACAAGTTCTCGACGTACGCCTCCTGGGCGATCATGAAGAACTACGCCCGGACGATTCCCGACGAGCACAAGCGGCGGGACCGGTTCCGGGCAGCCGACATGGACATGCTCCAGACGGCGACCGACGCCCGGGGCGACGTGACGCAGCAGCGGATCGACGAGAGCGACCGCATGACGCAGGTGGGCCGGTTTCTCGACCGGCTCGACGCCCGCGAGCAGACGATCATCATCCGGCGTTACGGCCTCGACCATGTCCACGAGCCGCAGACACTCAAGGAGGTCGGTTCGGCCCTCGGCGTCACGAAGGAGCGCGTCCGCCAGATCGAGGCGAAGGCGCTCGAAAAGCTCCGCGAGGCGGCGGCGAGCGAGGAAATACTGCCCGAGTTGGGCTAGCGTCGCCCCCGGGTTTTTAAACGGCCCCGCCGGTTTGAAAACCGCGGGCTCGTCGAGGGTTCAACCCGCGCGGGCGGTCGCGGTCTTCAGTTCCTCGCCGAGCGACCGGCCGATCTGCCGGACGGCCTGACGGAGTCGATTCTCGTTCTCGATGAGCGCGAGCCGCACGTAGCCTTCACCGGAGGCACCAAAGCCCGCGCCGGGGCTGACGGCGACGTCGGCCTCCTCGAGCAGCTTCGTCGCGAAGTCCATGCTTGTCATCCGGCTGGCGAACGGCTCTGGCATCCTTGCCCAGACAAACATGCTCGCCTTCGGCACCGTGACCGGCCAGCCGATCCGCGCGAGGCCGTCGCAGAGCACGTCGCGCCGCCTCTGGTAGACCTTCGACTGGGCGGCGACGTCGGCCTCGCCGTGCCGCATCGCCAAGATGGCCGCGATCTGGATCGGCCGGAACATGCCGTAGTCGTAGTAGGTCTTGATCGTGCCGAGTGCCCGCACGATCTCGCGGTTGCCGGCGCAGAAGCCGACCCGCCAGCCGGCCATGTTGAAGCCCTTGCTCATGGTCGTGAACTCGACCGCGTACTTCCTCGCGCCTTCGATCGACAGCAGGCTCGGCGCTACGTAGCCGTCGAAGGTGACGTCGGCGTAGGCGAGGTCGGAAACGAGCATGAAGCCGTATCGCTTCGCGAGCTTGACCACGTCACGGTAGAAGTCGGCTTCGACCACCGTCGCCGTCGGGTTGTGCGGGAAGTTCACGACGACGATTTTGGGCCGATCTGTCTCGCACGTCCGCGCCACGTCGGAAAGGAACCGGGAAGGGTCCATCGTGTCGATCGGGATCGCCCGCGCGCTCGCGAGAGCGACGCCGTAGACGTGAGCTGGATACGAGGGCGCCGGCACGACGACGGCATCACCCGGCCCGACGAGCGCCAGGCAGAGGTGCCCGTAGCCCTCCTTGCTGCCGAGCGTGCCGATCACCTCGCTCTCCGGATCGAGCCTGACGCCCCACTTCGTGAGGTACCGCGATGCCACCTCGCGGCGGAGGCTCATGATCCCGAGCGCCGGCGCGTAGCCGTGGTTCCGTGGGTCGTTCGCGGCCTCGGCGAGCTTGTCGATGACGCGTTGGCTCGGCGGGTCGGACGGGTTGCCCATGCTCATATCGATGACGTCGTTGCCCGCACGACGCTTCTGATACGTGAGCTGGTTGATCCTCGCGAAGAGGTAGGGGGGCAGCTGCTTGATGCGGTCCGACACCGAGATCTCGAACGGGGCTTCGATGTCGGCCGGGCTCGTGCCGTCCTCGGCACGGGCATCTGGCGCGGCGGAGCCGCAGGAGTGGTCTGACATATGCCTGTAGTCTACTTGACGGCGGGCGTGTCGAGCGACGCCGGCACGACCCCGCCTCCGGACTGCGGCTTTCCGGCCGGCGACGGCTGGCCGATGCGGCTGCCCGCCCGCGGCCTGGCAAGAGACTCCGCTTCCGCCCGCGGCAAAAGCGGCTCGCGGCCCGGCAGGAGATCGGACGCCGCGGGGAGTTTCGCCGGCGGCAGCCCCGCCGTGGGGGGCGGCGATTGATGGGTCGGAGTCTGGCTCGTGCCGGTCAGGAAGTTGTCGATCGACGCGCCCTCCCGCAGGTAGGTGAAGAACCTCGTCATCTCGATCCGCTGTTTCTTTTCATGGATGTCGTCCTTGAGCTCCTGCTTCACCTCGTCCACCGTCACCTTCATCGGCTCGGTGAAGCCCTCGAGGAAGAGGATCATGAACCGGTCTGCCACCTGCACGATGCCCGAAACCTCGCCGGGCTGGAGCGAGAAGGCTTCCCGTTCGAGCGTCGGTTGGCCGCCGTACCGCTGGATCGGCGGCACCTCGCCGCGCAGGGCCCGGCTCGCCGGGTCGGCCGAGTATTTTTCGGCGAGGTCGCCGATGAACTCGGGCGTCGGATTCTGGCGGGCGAGCTGCCAGACCTCCTGCGCCCGTCGTTGGCTGTCGAGCACGATCATGCGGCAGCGTGCCCTCGGGCCGAAGGTCGCATCGTAGGCCTTGCCGAGGTCCTCGTTCGTGACGGTCACCGGGCCGACGAGCTTTTTGAGCGCGACGGTGGGCCGGACGATGTCGTCGATGTAGTGCCGCATCGGGACCCGGTCGTCCTGCGTGACCCTTCGAAGCCAGGCATCGACGTCGGCCGAGCCGTCCGGCTTCGTGAAGCCGAGCGACCTGGCGGCCCGGTCGATCTCCTGCTCGACGTCTGCGGGCTCGACGGGGATCCTCTGCCGGGAGAGCGCCTGCGAGATGAGCGTCTTGGTGACGAGAATCTCGAGCACCTCCTCGCCGTGCCGCTCGAGGCAGGCGGCGGCGACGGTCTCGGTGGGAATCGCGGCATCGTCGACGATCGCAGCCGTGCCGGCCGACAGGGCGGTCGGCGAGGCGGTGTCGAGGCGTTTTTCGACCTTTGACTGCCGCTCGAGCGTGCGAAAGAACTCCGCGGAGGCCGCGCGGGAGGCCTGTTCCGACAGTTCCGCGACGAGCTTCTCGCGGACATCGTCGAGCTTCACACCGGAGGCCGGCAGGTGTCCCTCGCACTTGAGCACGATGAACTGGTCGGCGACCTGGATGACGTCGGAGATCTCCCCGTCGCGGAGTGCGAAGGCCGCCTTCTCGAATGCCGCGTCGCCGGTGTGCCGGCGGATCGGCTGCACCCAGCCGTTGGCGCTCGCGGTGCCGACGTCGACCGAGGATCGCCTTGCAATCGCCCCGAACTCCTCCGGCTTCCCGAGGGCCAGCCCGCGGAGCTTCTTCGCCTCGTCGAGCGTGCGGGCCACGATGATCCTCGCCTTTACGGCCGGACCGAACCGCGACTCGAAGGCCGCGTCGAGCTGGGCCTGGGTCGGCTGCACGCTGCCGCGGGCGAGCCTGCGAAGCGCGAGCATCGGCCAGACGATCTCGTTCGAATACTGCTTTTCGGCAAAGCCGCGCTCCTGCTGGATGAGCTCGAGGAAGCGGTCGCGGGGCAGGCCGAACCGCTTGGCCATGCCGTCGATTTCAGCCGAGACCTCCTCAGGCGTGACCACGATGCCCTGCCGGGCACAGGCCTGCTCGATGATCGCGCGGTTGACGAGCGAATCGAGCGTCGCATCGCCATGGCGGGCGACTGCCTCGGCCGTGAGTTGCTCCCAGCCGATGGCCGTGCCATTGACGAGGGCGGCGACGGCGGGCTTGCCGGCAGGCACAACGGCCTTGCCGGCAGGCTTTGTGGCGGGGTTGGCGGCGTCACGCCCGCCGGCCGCCGGCTTCGCGAGCGGCGGCTGCGCGGTCGCGCGGGCCGGGCCGGTCGCCAGCCGCCAGCCGATGCAGGCGGCGACGACGAGGAGGAACGCGGCGACTTCCTTCCACCGAACGGCGTCCATCCATGAGACCGACCGGAGCACGTTCGACCATCGGCGCATGGCTACCCTCCTTGGCATTTCTTTCCCGTCACGATCCCTGTGACGAGTTCTTGGAAACCTAGTAATTCCCGGGAGAAGCCGCAATCTCGGAAGCCGACCTGCCAGTCGCCCTGTTTTGCCTGATTTGCGCCGTCGCGTGGCCGGATGGCCCCGCGGGCTCTCCGGGTCGCGTATGATCCCGTCGCCATGACGCAGAAACCACGCACTCCCTCGACGCCTCATGCCGCCGGCGACACGCCCGCGTGTCTCAAGCTGCTCGGACTGCTGCCGCCGGTCACCGCCGAGGACGTCAAGCAGGCCTACATGGCCCGCGCCCGGATCCTGCACCCCGACCGCGGAGGCGACCCGCAGGATTTCATCCGCCTGCAGAAGGCGTTCGAGGAGGCCAACGACTACGTCCGCTTCAAGGCCGGCAAGCTCGAATGGCTCGCAGCCAAGATCGACAGTTACTCGCAGCAGCAGGAAGTCGTCACCGAGACGATCGAGCGCGGCGGTGAGATCGAGATGGAGGAGACCGACTGGCTCGAGAAGTCGTTTGGCGAGGACTTCGCCCGAGTGGCCGACAAGCTCGTGACCGTGCGGCTGCGGGGCCCGGCGGCCGACGACGTCTTCGCGATCCTTCTCGGCTTCCGTGCCGACTCGCTCAAGGATCTCGCGACGCTCGACCTCTCCGGAGGCGCGCTCACCGACGAGGGCCTGCTGCAACTCAAGGGGCTCACGGGCCTGACCTCGCTCGACCTGCGTGGCACCGCCGTCGGCAAGCTCGCAGCCGAGGTGCCGCAGTGGTTCGAGAAACTCGAGTTCCTCGGGCTGCCGAAGGGAGCCGTGGGTTTCTTCGGTCGGCTCGGCATGCCGAGGCGGGTGCGGCTCGAGATCGGGTGACTTCGCGCTCGCTGTGGGGTTCGGGACTGCCCGTATGCCCTCGCCGGACGCTCGCTGCGGGCATCCTGCCCTTC
>JBIIOJ010000203.1:0-5950 GCA_044337015.1 Pirellulales bacterium | reverse complement strand
ACGACCACGGTGTAGCGGAGCAGGACGTCGCTGCCCTGCTGCGTGACCGAGAAGCTGTTGTCCTTGCGGGTGGAGGAGGCAAACGCCAGGCCGTTTGCGTCGAGCCAGCTCGCCGGGCTGTTCGTGAGCGAGAAGTTGCCGAGGTTCGACGTCGTGCCCGTGGCCGCCACGTCGAAGAGCGTCCAGGTCTGACTGCTTCCCCAGAAGGGGTCATTCCAGTCGACGGAGCTGCCGGTGCCGGTGAAGACGAGGCTCAGGCTCGTCAGGCCGGCAAAGTCGAGGTTGCCTCCGACGACGATCTGGTCGTAGGCGAGCGGGGAGTTGGAGTCGGTGTTGTCCCACAGTTCCCAGATCACCTGGGACGAGGTGCCGGTGTAGGTGAGGTTGCTCGAGAAAGTCTCGATGCCTGGGGAGTTGCCGGGAGAGTGGATGCCGGCGATCGTGGCCGCCCCGCCGATCGTGCCCGAGCCCATGAGCGTCGCACCCGCGGCGACGGAGAGGGCCCCGGATCCGAGGCCGCCGTTCACGACGAACGTGCCGGCGTTCACCTGGGTTGCACCCGAGTAGGTGTTGGCGGCGGAGAGCGTGAGCGTGCCGAGGCCCGCCTTCGTGAGGCCCATGGCGCCGCCTGTGCTTGAAATCACGCTGCTCACCGTGATCGCCGAAGCACTGCCGGTGTTGAACGTCGTCGGGACGACGAGATCCACGAGCGAGCTGATCACGTGGCCCGTGCCGCTGACGGCCACGGAGCCCGAATTCACGAGCCTGAGCATGCCGCCGGCAGCGGTGCCGGTGGTGACGCTGCCGGAGTTGCCGGAGAATGTGAGCCGGGAGAGCGACTGGGAAAGCCCGTTCAGGTCGAGCGTGGCAGCGCCGAGCGTGGAGCCCACGGTCACGGGCGTGGTGGGGTCGATCTGTTCACCCCCGTTTCCGAAGAGTCGTGCCGTACCGTTCACGATGCTTACCCCTGTCGCCGAACCGGAAAGCAGGCTCTCCAGTCGAACCACGCCCGCATTGCCCGCCGACCCGATCGTGTAGCCGACAACCGGGTTGTCGTTGCCGTTGCTATCCTTCCACGGAGCGCTGAATGACGCCGTTGCAGAACCGGACGCCTGGAGCGTGACCGACCGCCCGAGGCGAATGGGAGTGGAATTGTTGCCGAATGTAGCCACGCCCGTACCCGTGGCGCCGAGAACGGCGACCTGAGAAACACCGCTGGCCAGCGTTTCAACTGTGATCTGCCGCTCGATAGATAGCCCGCCCTCGAGGAGCAGCGATGCCGTGCCGGTTGCCGTGACCGTCGAGTCGCCAACAATGGGGGCCGTATAGCCCAATGGACTGAAGTTGTTCACAGCTCCCACGTTCCCGCCCGACACGATTGTCCCTTCGAGAACCCGCAGTTGCCCGCCGTAGTTGCCAGCACCAACGCGCCAGAGGCCGGAGCCCGTCTTGTTCACGTTCGCACCCGCGCCCGAGATCATGCCGATGGAGTTGGTCAATGTGCTAGTGCCGGTGAGCGTGACGGTCGAATTGCTGGCGGCCGAGATCGTGCCGCTCGCCATGTTCAGGGCCCCGGAGCCGCTGGCGTCGACGATGCCGCCGGCTGAGCCGGTGCTGATCGTGCGGTTGCTCGAGTGGCCGGTGCCCGTGTAGCGAAGCGTGGCGGAGGCGGTGCCGGACCCGAGCGTGATCGAGGCGTTTGCGGCGGTCGGGGCGCCGAGGGCGCTTGCGTTGGTCGTGCCGCTGTCGGCGATCGAGTTGAACTCGAGCACGCCGCCGCTGACGGTCGTCGTGCCCCGGTAGGTATTGAGGCCGGAGAGCACGGCCGTGCCGGCGTTCGACTTCGTGAGCGTGGCCGCCGTGCCACCCAGGATCGCCGAGACGGTCGTCGTGCCGGCCGAGTTGTTGATGGTGTACGACGTGCCGGTGAGCGTGGACGAGCCGAAGATGGAGCCCGGGCCGCTGATCGTCACGGCTGCGGCGGATGTCGCATTGGCGACGTCGAGCGAACCGTTGCCCGAGAGGACGAGCGGGCTCGTGCCCGAAATCGCGTTGGCCAGACCGATCCGCAGCGTGCCCTCGTTGACGGCCGTCGTGCCGGTGTAGGTGTTCACCGCCGAGAGCGTGAGCGTGCCGCTGCCGAGCTTCACGAGGCCGCGGGCGCTAGCGCCGGCGTTCGGGATCACGGCGTTGTAGTCGCGATCAGCCCCCGACGTGTCGAACCCGATGCTGGAGCCGGCCGCGAAAGTGCCGCCGGCGATCAGCGTGCCGGCGTCGGTGTTGCTGAAGCCGCTGCCCATCGCGAGGGCGCCGCCAGCCGAGACGGTGTAGCGATTCGTATTCCAGCCAGGCAGCGAGGCTGTCGAGTTGGCGACGAGGATTCCCGCCGACAGGGTCGTGACTCCCGCGTAGGTGTTCGTGCCGGAGAGGAGGAGCACGCCCGCACCCGACTTCGTGAGCGTGCCGCTCGTGATCGCAGCCGAGATCGTGAGGTCGGCGCCCGCCCCGGTAGAGTCGCCGACGTTGAACGTGCGGTTGGCGCTTCCGAGCGAGAGGTTGCCCGCGATCGTCGCGCCCCCGGGGTTGTTCGTGGCGTCGAACGTGACGTTGCCGCCGAGCGTGAGCGTGCCGGAGGCGGTCGTCACGCCGGCGTTCGTAGCCGCGGCACCTCCGCCGAGCGTAAAGGCCGCCGTGGTCACGTTGATGCCGTTGGTGTCGAGCGTGCCGGAGTAAATGAGCGGGGCCGCCGTGCCGCTCGTGCCGGAGATCCAGCCCCCGCCCGTGAGCCGCAGCGTGCCGCCGGCAGGGCCGCCCGCCGAGCCGATCGTGGTCGTGCCCGTGTAGTTGCTCGACGCCGAGAGCACGAGCGTGCCGGGGCCGAGCTTCACGAGGCTGCCGCCGCTGCCCGAAGTGATCGCCTGGCTGACGGTGAAGGTGTTTGCCGCGTCGGCGATGTCGAACGTCGTGGCCGCACCGGCCGTGAACGTGGTCGTTCGCCCGGTGGCCAGGCTCGTGAGCGTCGTGCCCGTCACCTGGATCGCTCCGCCGGAGAAGGTGAGTGGCGAGGCCGTGCCGTTCATGAAGGCATCGGATGACGTGGAGAGCGAACCGGAGAAGAGCGTGATCGGGCCAGTGCCCATCTGGTTAGCGGCGTTCAGGAGAAGCGTGCCGCCGCGGACGCTCACGCCGCCGGTCATCGTGTTGTTGCCGGAGAGAATGAGCGTGCCGTTGCCAACCTTGGCGATGCCGAGGGCATTGGCCCCGCCGTTGGGGTTGGCGATGTTGCTCGCGTAGGTGTAGGTGCCGCTCGCCACAGTCGTCGTGTCGATGCCGAGGAACGAGCCGGGCAGGAAGCCGCTCGTGCCCGTGCCGAGGGTGGCAAACGTGTCGAGGTCGGCCGCCGTGAACTGGCCGGTCGTGCCGATGTCGAGAGCCATGACCGCGCCCGAACCGGTGGTGAGATTTGCGGCCGTCCACTTGGACGTGTCGCCGCCATAGATCGCATTGCGGGTGGCGAACTGCAGGATGCCCGAGGAGACGGTCGTGGGGCCGGTGTACGCATTGGAGCCGGAGAGCACGAGCCGGCCGAGCGCCGAGCCGCTCACCGTGAGGCCCTTGGTCGGCAGATCGGCGTAGGTGCCGTCGATGATGCTGCCGCCGATCGTCAACGTGTTGGCATTGACGGTGACGGTGCGGGCCGCGCCCGCATATGACCCGAGCGACACGGTGCCCGTGCCCATGGCGAGGTTTTGGGTGCCGGCGAACGTGAAGTCGGAGCTCCACACCTGGGCGTTGTTGGTGGCCAGGGTGATCGCCCCGGCGGAACTGTTGTCGATCGTGCCCGCCGCGATCGTGAACGTGCCGGTGCCGAGGGCGTTGGCGTTGTTGATGAAGAGCGTGTTCTTGTGGAGCGAGGTGCCGCCCGAATGGGCGTTGGAGCCCGAGAGCGTGACATTGCCGATGCCGTAGCCGGCAATCGTCAGGTGCCCCGTGCCCGATGCGATACCGGCGGAGACGATGATGGGGCCGTTCAAAGGGCTGAGCACCAGTTCGCTGCCGCCGATCACCAGGCGGCCCGCCCCGGTGCCGGACAGAATGGTGGTGAAGTTACTGTTCGCGAAGCCGCTGAGCGTGAGGTTGAAGTTGGCGAGTTCGACCGCCGTGCCTTGCACCGAGTTGCTCCATACGTAGGCCGCGCGGTCGGCGGTGAGCGTCGTGCCCACGCTGCTCGTGTAGAGGCCGGTGGCCGAGGTCAGGTCGTTGGCGTTGGTCGCCGCGGTGAGCGTGGCCGCCGCGATCGTGCCGGAATTGGTGGTCAGCCACGTCTGCCCGCTCGCGGAAAGTGCGCCGATGGCCCACGGGCCGATGATGCCGTTGGTGAGGCTGTTGCCGATGGTGATGTTCGCCGTTGTTCCACCCGTTGCCGTAAAGTTACGGTTCAGCCCGCCGCCGCCCAACGGCCGAGAGATCGTTCCCAGGTTCATTGCCGATGTGGTTGCGTTGCCCACGGTCAAAAACGTCACGCCGCCGAGCATCGACACGTTTGTCGACGCGAAGTTGATCCCGCTTGCGACGTTGAGCGTGCCGCCGCTGAGGTTTAGTGCCGACGTCCCGAGGCTGCCGGCGTTGCCAATCGTCAAGCTGCCCGCCTGCAGCGTCGTGGAGCCGCTGTAGGTGTTGGCGACGCTCAAAACGGCCTCACCACTGCCCCGCTTCCAGAGACTGAGTTTCCCACCGCCGGAGCCGTCGGCAACGGTGCCGTTTAAATTCAACTTTGGCGACATGTCAGCCAGCAGCGTCATGTTCGTCGCGCCTGCCGCTCGCTGCAGGCCATTGTGCACCGTGAAGTTAGAGGTGGCGTTCATCCGCAAGGCTGTCCACGCCTGGCTGGCGGCGAGTTCGACGTTGGCCCGCTGGCCCGCAGTCAGGTTGCCCAATGAAAAAGCGTTGGCAGTGCTCAGGCTCGTGATGCCCCCGGCGCCGAGCGTGAGCGTGCGGTCCGTCGTGACGCTCCGGATGGTGACTCCGCCGGACGTGGCCGTCTCCAGCACGCTGATGCCGCCGACGGACGTGTTGCCGGACAAGATCGCCGTGGTAGTCGCATTCACGCCAGAGGTATTGAAGATCGCGGTGTCGTTGGCTCCCGGCACGGTCTGCGGGGCCACGGGCGCCGTGCCGCCGGAGAACGCCGTGGACCAGTTGGAAAGCGTGCTCCAGGTGCCGCTCGTGGTGTTCCAGTAGAGCGTGTCGCCGCGGGCGGCCGTCGGGGCGGCCAGCAGGGCGAGGCAGACCGCCGCGGTGCTCGCGGCGAGTGCGAAGAGAGACCTCGGCGCATGCCCGCTTGCAGGCGATCGCCTGCGAACGTTTGCGGAGTTGGCGATTGGGATGCGGCTCATGATTCCCTCTCGGCAGCTTTCCGTAGCCGAGATGCCAGACTCAATAGGTTCGGTCAACGTTTCCGGTGGGTCACAGATTCCCGACTCCCTGAACACCCTTGGAATACTACCGCGACTGCCCCCCGACCACGAAGCGAATTTCTTTGTAAAAACGGCTAAATCTTTTGTCTAAACGGCCAGCTTTCCGGTCGCCACGAACCGCCGCGGTGTGCGGACTGGCTGTCTGCACCTCCTTGCGTGTGGTCACCACCCAGTGGCCGCAGAGTGGCACTCTGCGGAGTGCGGGGTCACCGCTGACCGGCGAAGATCCGGGAGAGGACCGGGGCAAGGTTGTCGGCGTATTCGATCGCGCCTTGGTCGGGGATGTGGATCATGTCGCTGTTGAGCGAATCGGGCCGGCGGATTAACTCCTCGCCCGGCAGAAAGGCGAGGTTGGGATGGTCCTTCGCCAGCCGCGCGGCCACCTCCGCCATCGCCTGCCGACAGACGGCAAGCGCCGGCGGCGGCATGCCCGGCTTCTCGAACCGCAGGATCGGAGAGGCGAGGATCACGGG
>JBIIOJ010000202.1:0-5997 GCA_044337015.1 Pirellulales bacterium | reverse complement strand
GTTCACGTTGAAGCTCGAGGCGACGTCGAGGGCCAACGCCGCACTGATGAGGTGGCCAGTGCCAGTCACGGTGACGGTCGCCGTGGAGCCGCTCCAGAGCCGGAGCGTTCCGTTGCCGTTGCTGCTGGTCACGGAGCCCGAGTTGCCGTTGAGGGTCAGGTTGCCGAGCTGCTGCGAGATGCTCGTGGTGGAGCTGATGTCGAGCGTGGCCGACGAGCCGATCGTCACCGGCGTCGCAGGGGCGATCCTGTCGTTCCCCCCGGTCAGTCGGGCGGTGCCGGCCACGATGTCGACGCCCGTCTGCGAGGCGGGCAACTCGGTATCGAAGACGACCGTGCCGGCGTTGCCCGGCGAGCCGACGGTGAACCCGGCCGAACTGCCCGAGACATCGACGAACGTATTCGAAAACACGACCGTGCCGCCCGTCGATGCCTGGAACGTGACGCTGCGGCCGATCGTGATCGAATTCCCGCTGGCGAAGGTCGCCGTGCCAACGCCGGTTCCGCCCAGGACGACGACCTGTGACCCACCGGAGCCGCTTGCCGCGATCGTGAGGCCACGGGACACCGTCACGCCGTCCGCGAGCAACGCCGCCGTGCCGGTCGCGTTCGCCGCCGCGTTGCCGATCAGTGGCAACGAGGCCCCTGACGAGGCCGTGCCAAACGGCGTGAAGCCGCCGGCCTCATTCGCCGCCGCCACGATCGTGCCGTCGAGCACGGAGAGGCGTCCTGTGTAAGAGCTATTGCCCGTCAGCCGCCAGAGGCCGCTGCCGGTCTTGTTCACCGACAGCGTGCCGCTCGTCGTGGGCGTCGGGATCACGCCGACCGAGTTGGCTGCGGTGCTCGAGCCGGTGAGCGTGAGCGTTTTCGTGCCGGCGCCCGTCGCCGTGAAGGGCGAGGTGAACACGAGGGCGTCGGAACCATTCGCCTCGATCGACGCGCCGCCGGTCGTGCCCGAGAGGTTGATCACGCGGTCGGTCGTGTCGCCGCCGCCGACGTAGCGAAGCACGCCGGTCGTCGCACCGCTGCCGAGCTGGATCGTTGCGTTCGCACTCGCCGGGTTGCCGAGGCCGCCGGGGGTGCCGATCAACGGCAGCGAGGAGATCTCAACGATGCCGTTCTGGATCGACGTCGAGCCCGTGTAGAAGCTCGTCGAGGGAAGCGTCGTCGTGCCGGAGTTGGCCTTCGTGAGCGACGAGCCGACGCCGGCGATGCTGCCGATACGCTGCGAGACGGCGGTCCCGCCGACGATGAGGGCGTTGCCGGAGAGGTTTACGCTGGCCACCGTACCGCTACCGGCGATCGTGACGGCACCGCCCATCGCGTTGATCGGGCCGGTGAAGCTGATGGTGTTGTTGAGAGTGAGGGCGCCGCCCTGGCTGATGAAGGTCAGCGGAGACCCGGCGATGCTCTCCAGGATCGGAGCGTTGAACGTAAAGGCGGCGCTATTCGTTGCAACAACGAGTTCGCCGGACGAGCCGATCGTGAGGGGGTTCATGCCCCCAGTTCCGCCGCCCACCGTCCACGGTCCCCCCGCGGTCATCAAACCGTTGACGGTGAACGATGACGACCCAACGTTCAACGTCAGACCTGCAGGATTTGTGTAGCGAAGCGTATTGGCTGAAACCGTCGACGGGGCGGTCAAGGTTCCGTTGGAAGTGAACAGGAAGTTGTCGGATGCGTTGTTTGGAAGACCGCTTACGGAGCTCGCCGTGCCTGACGGGGTATACCCGACGATCGTGCCCGACGAGTGCGTGGCGTAGGTGAGATTCGCGCCCGAGCCCGCGACGGCCCACGGGCCGACGATGCCCGTTGGCGTGGGGGTCGTGTTCGACACCGTGATCGAGCCCGACCCTGACTGCAGCGAGAGCCCAGTTCCGACGGACCGGGAGATCGCTCCAAGGCTGAATGTCGACGTCGTCGTGGGCGACACGGTCAGCAGGCCAGACTGCAGCGTGACGCCGTCGAACGTCGAGGAGGTGCCGTTGAGTGTGAGAATGCCGATGCCCTGCTTGACGAGGGATGCGGGCGTGCCGGAGAACCCACCGGAGAAGGTTCCGCTCGTGCCAGCAGAGCCGACCCCGAGCGAACCGCCGCCCACTGCGACCGAGCCCGAGCCGGAGAGGCCGCCCAGGCCGGCGCTCAACCCGCTCACGTCGAGCGTGGAGCCGGCCGCGAGGCTCACCGGCGTGTTCTGCAGGGCGAACTGCCCGCCGACGCGGAGCGTGCCGGCGGAGATCGTTGTCGCGCCGGTGTAGGTGTTGCTGCCGGAGAGTTCGAGCGTGCCGGCGCCCGCCTTCGTGAGGCCGCCGGAGCCCGTGAGGCCGCCGCTCAGACGGCCGTCCACCGCGGCCGAGCCGTCCAAGGCCTGCACCGTCCGCGTCGCCGAGCTGAGATCGAGCGGGTTTTGCACGTCCACGGTGTTCGTCGCCGACGCGTGGCCGAGCGTCAGCGTCTGGCCGTTGAGCCCGGTCGTAGCCGTGCCCCAGGCCACGGTGGCGGAGGCCCCGCCGAAGTTGACCGAGCGGTCGGCTCCGAACGCAGCGAAGCCGAACGTGTTCGTGCTCGACACCAGCACACCCCCGGCACCGCTGCCGAGGGCCCGCGTGAAGTTGCCGGCGCCGAGGCCGAGCATGCCGCCCGAGCCCGTAAAGACGAGGCTGCCCACGCCCGAGGCGAGGGCATTGACCGAATTCAGCTGCAGGAAGGCATTGCGATCGATCGTCGTGGAGCCCGAGAAGGTGTTGTCGCCCGCGAGCGCGAGCGTGCCGCCGGTGATGCTGATCAGGCCCGTGCCGGCGATGACGCCGGAATAGGAACCGCCGTAGTTGCCGGTGCTGTTGAAGGCGAGGGCCGCGCCGGAGCCGACCGTGATCGCGCTCGAAGAACTGATGTCACCCGTCGCGCCTCCGGCACCGATCTGCAGCGTGCCGGAGGAGATCGTCGTCGGGCCGGTGTAAGTGCTTGCCCCACCCGAGCCGGTGAGCACGAGCAGGCCGGAGCCCCCCTTCGTGAAGCTGTAGCCGGAGCCACCGTCGCCGATCGCCCCGCCGATCGTGAGCGTGTTGGCCGTGACCGTCACGGTGGGGCTTGTGCCGAGAGTGACCGTGCCCGTGCCGAGGTTCAGCGACTGGGTGCCTCGAAATTCGAATGAGCCGTTCCAGGCTTGCGGCTGGTTGCTCGAGAGCGTGATCGCGGCGGCCGTCGTGTTGTCGAACGTGCCGCCGGTGAGCGTGAAGACGCTTGCCGCACCGCCGATCGCGGTCGTCGTATTCAGGTTGAGCTTGCCGGCAGCGAGCCTGATGCCGCCGGTGAACGCGCTTGCACTCGTGTTAGCCAGCGTGAGTTCGCCGGCGCCCGTTTTCTCGATCGAGATCGGGCCGTTGATTTGCCCCCCCAACGTCGAGTTGGCGGAACTCGCATATTCGAGAACTCCCCCGGTCGCCGTTCCGGGAAAAGGACTGGTGAACGAGGTCGTTCCCGGCGTCACCATCACGCCCGACCCGCCGATCACCAACCGGCCGCCGTTGTTGAGCGTCGTGTTTCCCATGGCGCCCAGCGTGCCGGTGATCGTGGTCGTCCCGGTATTGTTGAGGGTGAGGGCTGCACTCGCGCCCGGTCCGGCGATGAGCGTGCCGAAGTTCGTGTTGCCGGAACCGCTCAGCGTGAAAGTTTGAAAGGCTGTCGTGCCTGTCGGATCCGTGACGAATGACGGGAAAGTCAGCGTGCTGCCCGCGGCCAGGTTGTTCGTGAAGGTGACGCCGTTGTTGATGCCAGCCGAAAGAACCTGGTTGAATGTCAGGCTGTTCGTGCCGGCGAAGGTGATGAGCGGGCCTTTGGCATTCAACAGAATCGGCGTTTCGACGGTCAGCGGCGCCGCGGCTTGCAGCGCGACTTTGGTGGAAGCGGAAGCCGCGCTGCCCGCCCCGATATCGAGTGTTCCGCTGCCGAGCGGGCTGGAGGCGCCAAAAACCAGGATGCTGTCGTCGGCGGCGTCCGTCACGGTGCCCGAAGTGAACACGTTGTTTGCCGCCAGCGTCACGACGTTGAAACCGCCCGAAACAAGCAAACTGCTCGACGAGCTGCCCGAGAAGGTCTGGGTTCCATTGGCGCCGCTGATGGTCGTGCGGCCCGTGTAGGAGTTGTTGCCCGAGACGACCACCGTGCCCGACGAGCTGATCGACAAGCCCCCTGAGCCGGCGAGATTGGCCGATAGCGTGACCAGCGTGCCCGCAGGGTTGCTCACCGAGTAGCTGCCGGAGGTGAGCGTCGCCCCGAAACCCGACGTGAGCGAGCCGCCGGCAGTGACGTTGAGCTGCGCGATCGTCTCGTTCGCGTCGAGCAGCACGTTGCCGCCGGCCATGGATACCGTGCCCGTGTCGGCGATCGCACTGCCGCCCTGCAGCCAGAGCGTGCCGGCATTGACGTTGGTTGCGCCCGTGTAGGTGTTGGCCCCGGAGAGCGTGAAGGTGCCGGAGGTGGACTTCGTCAGGCCGACCGTGCCGGAGACCGCGGCGGAGATCGCCCCGCTGCGGGCGTCGATCGCGGCTCCCGTCTTGGCGAGGGTGCCCGACGCGATCGTGCCGCCGGCGAGCGTGACCGAGCCGGAGCGGCTGAGGTTGATGCCGCTCGCGAGACTGAGCACGCCGCCGTTGACCGTGAGGTTCGCGGTGCCGCTGCCGAGGGCGAAGGCGTTGGTGATGGCAAGACCGCCGGCGTCGAGCGTGGTCGGGCCTGAATAGGAGTTGCTGGCGGAGAGGACGAGCGTGCCCGCACCGGATTTCGAGAGACCGAAGCCGGCTCCGCCGATCGGGCCGCCCACGGTGAGCGTCGAGGAGGTGACGGTGACGGCGCGGCTCGCGCCGAGGGCGACCGTTCCCGTGCCGAGGTCGAGCCCGCTCGAGCCGACGAACGTGAAGTCGCCGTTCCAGGCCTGCGGATTGTTGGCCGTCATCGCGAAGGGGGCCCCCGAACCGTTGTCGATACTGCCGCCGGAGATCGTGAAGGTGCCGGTGCCGAGGGCCGTGGGCCCGTTGATGTCGAGCTCGCCCGCCGAGAGCGTCACACCGCCGGTAAACGTGTTCGCGCCGGGGAGGGCGAGCGTGCCCGCACCCGCCTTCGTGAGGCCGAAGCCGGCCCCGCCGATCGGGCCGCCGACGGTGAGCGTCGAGGAGGTGACGGTGACGGTCGGGCTCGCGCCGAGGGCGACCGTTCCCGTGCCGAGGTCGAGCCCGGCCGAGCCGACGAACGTGAAGCTGCCGTTCCAGGCCTGGGCGTTGTTGGTCGCGATGCTGCGGGCGACATCCACGTCGATCGACCCACCGATAACCGTGAACGTGCCGGTGCCGAGGGCGGAGTTCGCACCGAGGGTGAGGCCACCCGCCACGAGCGTCACGCCGCCGGAAGACGCGTTGGACCCGGAGAGCGTGAGCACGTTGGACCCCAGCTTCACAAGCCCCCGCGGACCGGGCACGTTCGACGCGTACGTGAAATTGCCGGCAGTGGTGTCGATGCCGACGCTCGACACGCCGGTGGTGTTCGACACGAGCGCGAACGTGCCGGCGAAGAGGGCATCGAGATCGGCGGCATTGAACAACGCCGGGTCGTTCGCCGACACGCCAAGGCCGACCGCCGCGCCCGCGGCCACCGTCGTCGTGCCGGAGGCGGGCTGCGCCGCCCGGTTGGCGAACGAGAGCCAGCCGTCCGACACGGTCGAGCCACCGGAGTAGCCGCCCGACCCGGAAAGCCGCAGCAGACCCGCGCCGGTCTTCACGAGGCTGCCGGCGCCGCTCAGGTTGCTGGTGACATCCACCGTGAAAGCGCCCGTGTCGAACGTGCCGACGCCCGGTAGGGCGACGGCGTTGGCGATCGAGAGGTTGCTCGTGGCGGCGAGCGTGCCGCTGGTGAATGAAAGCGAGCCCGTGCCGGTGAGGCTGCCAAGTTGCAGCCTGCCACTGGAGAGCGAGATCGACCCGCCGTTGGCCACCCCGCCTGCCGT
>JBIIOJ010000028.1:0-19351 GCA_044337015.1 Pirellulales bacterium | reverse complement strand
CAACCACTGCGAGACCGGCCGCTCACCGCTGAACATCGCCGTGAGCCGCGACGGAAAAACATGGACGCCGGCCGTGACGCTCGAAACCGAGCCCGGCGAGTTCTCCTATCCTGCGATCATCCAGGCTGCCGACGGCACGGTGCACGTGACGTACACCTGGAAGCGAAAGAAAATCGCCCACGCCGTGATCGACCCGGCGACGCTGCCACGCTGACTCGGGTGTGCCACGGCGTTTGGCTGGGCCAATTTGCTACCGCTCCTCGATCACGAGCAGCCGGGGCCTTTTGGGCCGGCCCGTCGGGTATGGTGATTGGCATGGAAGGCCAGTTGACGGTCAACGAGCGTGCGGGGTTCCGGTGGGCGATCGTGGCAATCGTCGCGGGGCTTTGCCTGCTCGGTGCGGAGTCGCCGCCGACTGCTGCCGCGGATCTCGAGCCGATCGCGAGATTGAAAGCGACGAAGGCGGCGAATGCCGAGGCCGCCGAGCCGGTCCGGGCCAGCGGCATCGTCACCTGGAGGAATGAAACCGGCACGGCGCTCTTCCTGCAGGATGCGTCCGGCGGCATCTATGCGCGGTGCGATGCGGACAGCGCTGCGTCTACCGTTCGCGACCAGGTCGGCTTGGGCACCGAGGTCGAGATCGAGGGAGTCGTCATGCCCGCGGGATTCGCGCCGAACATCGTCGCGGAAGCGGTCCGTCCGCTCGGCCGGCGGCCACTGCCGCAACCGATTCGCCAGGTACCCGACCGCTTCTTCAGCGGCGCCGATAACGGCGCGTTGATCGAGGTGACGGGTGTCGTGCGCGGCGTGTATGAAGAGCCGAGGCAGTGGCGGATCGTGGCTGAGACCAGCCTGCGGACATTCGAGGTCGAAATCCGCAAGGCTTTGATGCCGGCGGATTTCGGCAGCAAACTCGACAACCTCGCCGACGCTTCCGTGCAATTCGTCGGCGTGGCGGCGACTGCCTTCAACGTCCGGGGGGAGTTTCTCTGGCCGCGGCTCTGTCTCGCGAAGCCGGAATGGCTAACCGTCGTCGAGCCGCCGAAGCATGAGGCATTCTCCGCACCCCAGGTGCCGATCGATGCGTTGGCACGGTGTCGGTCGGAGCCCCCGGACGGCCACCTGATTCGCACGGCGGGCACGGTGGTGCATACGGAGCCCGACCATTCGATCTTCCTGCAGGAGCGGTTCCACGGAACTTGCGTCCGCGTGCAGTCGAACGCGGGAGTGAAGCCGGGAGACCGCGTCGAGGCGGCCGGGTTCGTGGACCGCCGGGGGGCCGTGGCTTGCCTCGCCGATGCGGTCGTCCGCGTCATCTCCACGGGCGACGCTCCGCGGCCGATCCGCATCACACCAGACGAGATCATCGCCATCCATGCTGAAGCGGCCCGCCTGTATCGCATGGCCGAACCGGGCGACTACGAGGGCTGCCTCGTGGAGTTTCCGGCGCAGCTTCTGGAAAAGCGGGTGTCGGGCAATGGCGTCACGCTGTTTCTCGTCGCCGGGAAGACGGGCGTCACTGCCACCATGAGCGGCGTTCATCCCGGCGTCGCGGAGCGGCTGGCCGTCGGCAGCGATCTCGCCGTGACGGGCATCGTGCAGGGCTTGTACGACTCGGCTCCGCAGCGGTGGCCGCTTTCGGCCCCGTCCCGTCTGACGCTGCTCGTGCGGTCGCCGGGCGACATCGCGCTCGTGCGGTCGCCCTCGTGGTGGACGCCCCGGCGGCTGGCCGTTTTGCTCGCCGCAGTGATCGCCACGCTTCTGGCGGCTCTCGCTTGGGGCCTCACGCTCCGGCGGCAGGTGAAGGCGCAGGAGCGGCGGCTGGCGGTCGAGATCCGCAACCGCCACGATGCGGCGATCGAGTTCGATGCCACGCTCAAGGAGCGGAATCGGCTGGCGGCCAATCTCCACGACACCCTCCTGCAGTCGCTCGGCGGCATCGGCTACCAGCTCGACGCCTGCGAGGGGAGCCGAGTACTCGACGAAGAGGAATCGCGGGTGCATTTCGACGTGGCCCGGCGGATGGTGAGTCATGCCACGACCGAATTGCATGGCTCGGTCTGGGCGATGCGGAGCCTCCCTTTCCGGGGCGGGCCGTTCTCGGTGGCGTTGCGGGCGATGTGCGACCGTGTCGGCGAGGGGCATCCGGCGCGGATCGACGTCGTGACGACGGGGCCGGTTGACGACCTTCCCGAGTTCGTGTCGGGCAACCTGCTGCTCATCGTGCAGGAGGCCGTCTACAACGCCCTGCGTCACGGCAAGCCATCGGTGATCGGCGTGAAGGTGGTTGCCGAGCCCGGCAAGCCCTTGCTCCGGGCCGTGATTTGCGACGACGGCTGCGGCTTCGTGACCGCCACGACGCAGGGGGTAGAGCAGGGGCATTTCGGCCTGCATGGGATGCAGGAGCGTGCCGAGCGTCTCGGCGGCTCGGTGCGGATCGAAAGCGACCCCGGCCGGGGCACGACGGTCGTCGCCACGGTGCAGTGTCGAGAGTATGACCGCGACATCATGCCCGCGGCCTACTCGTAATCCCGCTCGTCGAGCACGTTTTTCACCACTTCACACGGCCGGACTATTGGAGGTTCCTCCAATAGTCCGGCGAACGGCTCCGCGGTATGACGCATGGATTGTGAATCGTGCAAAAAGGGCCTTGCGGCCATCTGCCCCCAGTGAACCCCCCACCCGTGGCATCCACTCCGGGCCCGTTCGCCATCGGCGTGATGCTCGTCGACGACCACCCGGTCATGCGGGTGGGGTTGGCGAGCGTGTTGTCGCTCAACCACGGCTTCCGGATCGTGGCCCAGGCCGACGACGGCGAAGCGGCGATCGCGCTCTGGAAGAAGCATCAGCCGGATGTCTGCCTCCTCGACATGCGGATGGAGGGCATGGACGGCGTGGAGACGCTGCGCCGGATTCGGGCCGATTTTCCGCGGGCCCGCGTCCTCATGCTCACCTCGTCAAAGTCGGCCGAAGACATGGCCGCTGCGTTGCAGGCCGGGGCCGCAGGCTACGTGCTCAAGACGATCAAGCACGATGAATTGGCCGCGGCGATCCGGGCGGTGCACCGGGGCGAGATCGTGACGACCGCCATGTCGGCGGCGGCGACGCAGCCGGGATCCGGCCCGCTCTCGCAGCGGGAGCTCGAGGTGCTGGGGCTGATCCGGCAGGGCTTCAGCAACGACGAGATCGCGAGCGTCTTGGGGATCTCGGAGCGAACCGTGCGGGCCCACATCACCGCCATCCTCGCCGCGCTCAAGGCGGCCGACCGGGCCCAAGCCGTGGCCCGCGGCTTCGAGCTGGGCCTGCTGAAGGTCAACGCCGGCTGACCCCGGCCCATCCCGGCCGGATTGCGTTGGCGGCCCCGAACCGGTGTTTTTAGCGACTCCTCACCAGTGGCCCAGGTTTTTCCGGGTTTTTCGCGGTTTCGCCGGGGCCGGCTCCAGCGTCGGCAAAATTTTCCTATTGGAGTTTCCTCCAATAGCCTTGCCTGCAGCCCCGGGGCTAACATTTTTGGAGGATTAGGGTAGGGGTGAGATCCACCCGCAGATCGTTCCTGGCGTCGGACCGTCATGAGCCAAACACGTCACGTGAATCGATTCCGCATCGCGGCCATGATCGGCTGCCTGGTGTTGGCTGCGTTCGCAACGTCCCCCGCGCATGCGGCCACGCGCACCTGGAGCGTGACGACCGGCACGGGCGTCTGGCAGACGGGAGCCAGCTGGCTCGATGCCTCCGCCCCCGCGAACGACACCACGACCGACACCGCCTACTTCTCGAGCGGCAATGGCACGCAGATGGTGCAGCTCAACGCCAATGCCTCCATCGCCGGCCTGACATTCGCCCAGACCGGTTCGACGCAGCTCGCGTCGAGCTCCGCCACCGTCCGCACGCTCACGATCGGCTCGTCGGGCATCACGGTGAACGCCGGCGCCGGGGCGGTGCTCTTCGCTTCGACGGTGTCGCCTCAGATTTCCGGCAACCAGCAGTGGGTCAACAACTCGTCGAGCCTGCTGCGGTTTTCCGGCACGGTGCAGACCGCCACGGCCGGCGCCCAGACGCTCACGATCGGCGGCTCGGGCACCACGAGTTTCGACCGGATCGCCGACGGCGTTGGCACGCTCTCGATCGTGAAGACTGGGGCCGGCACGCTCACGACCGCGCAAACGAGCGGTGCGCCATGGACGTTCACCGGCTCGATCACGGTCAACGAGGGGCTCTATCAATCGAACGGCGCCCAGGTTCCAAACGTGGACCTCATCCTCAACGCTTCGGGCACTGCCAACCTCCCCAACAACACGGCCTCGATCAGGTCGCTTGCCGGCTCCGGTCGGCTCACTGGCGCTCAAGTCAGCGTGACCGGCGGCTCGAATACGACGTTCAGTGGAACCTTTTCCGCTGGCATCACGAACAGCGGCAGCGGCCGGCTCACGCTCACCGGGTCGAATTCCGGCGGCGCTGGGCTCTCCGTCACGGGTAGCAACGCAGAGATCGTGATCGGCAGCCCGTCGGCCCTATGGTATTCGAGCGTTAGCAACTCCGGCATCGTCACGCTCGACTCCGGCACGCTCTCGTTCGGCACCGGCGTGACGAGCGGCACCTCCAACCGGCTGTTCGGCACCGGCGGCGTGCTCAACCTCACGAACGCCGACGGCAACGCCGTGTCGTATTCGACGGGCAATCCCAATGCCGTCGCAACGTACACAGGCACATCCGCCGCCAGCATCATCGGCCTCGGCTCGCTACGGAAGCATGGAGCTAACACGCAGATCCTCACCGGCAGCAACAGCTACACCGGCGGCACGTTCGTCGACTCCGGCATCCTGCAGATCGGCAATGGTGGCACGACCGGCTCGATCGTCGGCAATGCGACGATGGCCAACTCGACGACGCTCATCTTCAACCGCTCCGACGCGACTTCCTTCGCGGGCGTGATCTCGGGCTCGGGCACGCTCATCAAGCAGGGGGCCGGCACGCTCACGCTCTCCGGCTCCAACACCTTCACGCGGGTTGCGGAAATCAACGCCGGGCTCGTCGCGATCGACTCGATCTCGGCGAGCGGCCAGGCCAGCCCGCTGGGCACCAGCGGAACCGTCAATCTCGGCTCCGGCACGCTGACCGGCGGCATCAGCTACACCGGCACGGGCCACACCTTCAGCCGCACGATCAACCTCGCCGGCACGACCGGCGGCGGCGTGATCGAGGCCAATGGCTCGGGCGCCCTCGGCATTTCTGCGGCCATCACGGGCACGGGCGTGGGCGCGAAAACGCTCACGCTCGGCGGCACGAGCACGGCGGCCAACTCGATCGGCGTGATCCCCGATGCTTCCGGCGGCGCGATGAGCGTGAACAAGACCGGTCCCGGCCTGTGGCGGCTCACGGGCAATAGCTCCTACACCGGCCGGCTCACCGTGCTCGACGGCACGGTCGTGGTGGCGGCGAACGTTGGTACGAACACGAATATTACCGGAAGCAGCCCGTTCGGCTCGGCGACCGGCGAAGCTTTTCTGCCCGTCGTCGGCGATACGACTGCGGTTTCGGGCACGGCGGCGCTACTGCTCGCACCGGGTGTGGAGGTTTACCGCGGGTTCTCCGTGGCCTCTGGCGGGCCGCAGGTCGTGGTGCTCGGCGGAACGGGCAGCGGCTACTCGCTGTTCGGCCTCACTGCCACCCTCCGGATCGGCCGCGACGTCACGCTTCAGGCGGGCACGAGCGGCACGGTCGAGTTTCAGGGCCCATGGCAGAACACCGCGGGCGGCGGGTCCCAGCCGATCACATTCAACGTCGGCTCGGCCAACAACGCTGGCGCCGTGGTTTTCAACTCTGCGCTTCCCGCGCTGACCGGTGGCGTGAACGTGCGGCGAGGCACGCTGCGACTCGATTACAAGGACCTCACCGATGGCAATGGCCCGATCAGCTTTGGCACGCCCGTCACGCTCGGCGGGAATGCTGCCGGCGGCACGCTGAACCTCAACGGCATCCCCCAGCCGCTCGGGAGCCTGTCGTTCGATGGCGTCGGCAGTTCGGTCATCGGCAGCGGCACGCTGGTGTTGTTCAAGAGCGGCAGCGGAGCGGCCGTGAACGTCTCAGGCACGGGCCACGTGCTCTCGGCGTCCACGGCCCTCGATGACCCTGCGACGTTCACGGTGAACGCCGGCGGCAGGCTCCTCGTCAGCGGACCGATCGCCACCGGCAGTGGGGGTGATCGGTCGCTCACGAAGACCGGCCCGGGCACCCTCGAACTCGGCGCCGCGAACACGTTCTCCGGCCCGACGATCATCTCCCAGGGCACGCTCGCACTCGGCGCCGCAGGCTCGTTCGCCAACAGCTCCACGATCACGGTCGGCGACGCCGGCTCGTCGGGGGCCGTTCTCGATCTCACGGGCAACTCGGGCGGCTTCACGTTGGGCGCGGGCCAGACGCTCGAGGGAGGCGGCACCGTGAAGCAGCTCTCGAGCGGCACGCTCACCGTCGCGGGCCTCTTTAGCCCCGGCAACAGCCCGGGCCTTTTCAGCTACGACGGCGGCACGACGCTCCTCTCCGGCACGACGCTCATGGAGATCACGGGCACGGCCCGCGCCACGTCGCCGTCGCACGGAAGCGGCTTCTACGACGCGGTCAACGTCAGCGGCGGCGGCCTGCTGAGCTTCGGGGGCACGCTCGAGCTCACCTTCAGCAGCCTCTTCGACACCGACACGTCCTTCAGCCTGTTCAGCGTGCTCGACTCCGCATCGCTTGCCGGCAACTTCGCGGACGTGACCGTGAGCGGGTCGTTCTACAACGGCCTCTCCTGGAGCAAGCCCACGAGCAACCTCTGGAAATCGTCCGAAACCGTCGGCGGGCAGTCACTCGAGTTCAATGCGTCCACCGGCACCCTCGTGATCGTCGTGCCCGAGCCCTCGACGCTCGCGCTGCTCGCCGTCGGTGGCATGGCGGTGGTTGTCGGCCTGCGGCGGCTTCGTACCACCAAGACATTCACCGCTTCTCGATCACGAGCAGCCGGTAGTTGTGCCGCTCGACGGGGACCGTGAGCGTCGTGCCGTCGAGCTTGGGCGGCGCGGCTGCGTCGCCGTCCCAGGCGATCACCTTCTCCATGCGGGTCGGCTGCGGCTTGAACGGCTTGGCCTTGAGGTCGGGGGCGGGAGGCTCGGGCTTGCCGGCTTTTTTCAGATTCTCCACCTGGCGGGCGTGACCCTGCACGAGCTTTTCGAGCCGTTGCTTCTCGGTGGCCTCCCACCGCTCGCGGTCGGCGTCGAGTTCCGCCGGTGTCTTCGCCACCTGCCGCATCGTCTCGTGCTTGAAGCCGCGCTCGATGTCGGTGACGGCGAGCGTCGCGCCGCCCCAGCCGAGCTTGGCGGGATCGAGCGACACGACCGCCTCCTGCCGCTCGCCGAAGTTCGCCACCAGCAAGAGCAGCCGATCGGGCCGCTTCCAGCCGGCGAGCTTGATCGCCTCGCCCTTGGCCGCCAGGCCCGTGGCCTCCCAGTAGGGGAGGAACGTGACGTCATCGGCCCCGATCCCGAACTGCTTCCGCATCGCGATCAGCTCGCGGGCGTGGCCGTTGTGGTTTCCGGTGGGCAGGGCGTCGTGGAGCATCACCGCCGCCATGTAGGCCCGGTAGGCGGCCTGCTCGACGACGGGATCCTGCTGCCAGTCGCCCTGGTACTCGTGCATGAAGTTCACGGCCACGCCCCACTGGCCGGGGAAGTCCACCCTTAGCCGCTCCAGGCTCCAGAAGTCCATGAAGTCCTTCTTCATCTCCGGGTAGATCACGTGATGCTCGCCGTCGTAGGCCACGTCGGCCGCGCCCACCCAGGGGACGATCATGTTGTTAGTCATGTGGAGGACCATCTTGCTCGTGCCGCTGCCCTCGAGGAAGGCGGCGCGTCCCCGAAGGAAATACTCGCGGGTGCCAAACATCGCAAACGTCGGCTGCACGCGGCCGTCGGGCAGCCGGTAGCCGCAGCCGTGCTCGAGGTTGTCGCACGCCAGCGGGCACATGTTGTCGATGTAGTAGCCGTCGACACCGGCCTGCTCGGCGAACGTGCTCCAGTTGTGGACCATGTAGTCGTTGAGCGAGCCGCCGTAGCAGAGCGCGTTATCCACCGTCGCCTTCCACTGCTCGGCGAAGGTGTTGATTTCCGGGGCCAGATGGCCGGGAAGATGGGTGTGGATGAAGTAGGGCACGGCAGGCAGGCCGGCCTTGTGCTGGGCCTCGACGATCGCCTTCGACTTCTCGAGATAATTCGGGACCACGAACGGCGTTGAGGCGAAAATCAGGTTCTGCTCGTGTGCATACTGCCGGAACGTGTCGCCGCACCACCACGGATCCTCCCGCCAGCCCGCGTGCATCGGCTTCACGGGCGAGGCCTGGAGGGCGAAGGTGATCGTCCGCGGCGCGTCGAGCGTCGCCTCGGAGCCGACGAGGTTGAGCACGAGGTTCACCTGCCCCTTGGCGTTCCGCTGGATCTCGATGGCCGGGGTCTCATCGTTCGGGATCCAGCCCTGGTCGCTGTCGGCGAACCAGCAGAGCCCGCCCTTCGCGGAGCCGAGCCACAGGTAGGGTATGAACGACCCGACCTTCATCGTCTTGTCGCCAAGCGTCCGGCAGTCCCACACCCGGCCCGTGCCGGCCGGCGTGAAGCCGTAGTAATAGCCGCTGCGGATCTCTGCCGTGCAGGCGTGGATGTAGTCGGCCATCGCCTCGGCGTAGGGCAGCACCACCCGCAGGCTCTTCACCGCGGTCGGTTGCTTCGGTGTGAGCGTCATCGTCACCTTGACCATGCCGTCGAACTCGGCCCGCACCTCGCTCGTCACCGCGATCTCGCCCAGACGGCTCGTGACGTCGACGACCTTGCGATGGTCCTGGTCGATGCGGGTCTTCGTCTCCACTCCCTCGGCCGTGACGTCCTTGCCGTCGGCGAGAGTGGCGGTGAGCCGGCCGGGAGCGGCCAGGATCTCATGGCCCTGGGTCGAGACCCGGGCCGGGAGCCCGGCCGCGCCGATCTCAATCCGTCGCCCCCAGACGCCGAGCGTGCGGCCCTCGAGCGTCACCGGCGTCCACGGCGAAATCACCCTCTCGATGCTGCCCCGGTTTGTCTTCCACCAGGCGTACTTGGCGGCCGGGTCCTCCTTGGCGAACGAGCTTTCCTTGGCGACGACCGTCTTTCCGTCGGCGGCCAGGCAGTCGAAGGCGACCGTGTATTTCCCGGGCGGCAGCGGCTCGAACCTGATGAGAGCCTTGGCGTAGGCGTCGGCATCGATCGCGGCCTGCGCCTGCTTCACAGTCCTGCCGGCGGCATCCTTGACGGTGACGTCGATCCGCTCGATGGTGTTCCGCGCGTCGTAGTTGATGAAGTCGCCGAAGATGCGGGCATAGTCGCGTTCCGGATTGAAGGTGATGCCGAGGTCCAGCACGTCGCCGCGGTCCTTGATCTCCTCCTTGGGCACGGGCGAGAAGGCCCGCAGGGCCTGCCAGTCGAGCAACGTCGCCCCGCCCGCCTCGGTCACCGTGATGCGGACCTTCCCGGGGCCGGGCACGTCGAGGTCGGGCAGGTTCACGACGTCGGCGAGCGCGCCCTTCCTGACGGTGGCGGTGCCCTCCTTCGTCACGGCGTCGGAAGCGTAGCGCCAGGCGATCTTCCCGTCGGCCTGGCCGAAGGCGGCCAGATGCATCCCGATCCTGCCCGTGGCCGCATCCCCCACGCCGAGCAGGTGCAGGGCCGGCGCGGTCTTCGACATGACGAACTCGCTGTGGGTGTCGATCACCGAGAACGAGCTCGTGCCCTCGAAGGAGTTCTGCTCCCAGGGCCGCTTGTAGTTGCGGGCGATGAGCGTGCGGAAATGCATGCCGTCGTGAAACGGCCCCTTGGTCGTGCCGAGGCTTGCCCGCGGGATGACCAGTTCCATCTCCCATTCGTTCTTCGCCGTCAGCCGGCTCTTCGGCTCCCAGTTGGTGTCGTAGCTGCTGGTGCGGGAGTTGCCGACCGCCGGTTGGTGGATGGCGTCGTAGCGGGCCCCGCCGAAGTTGCCGAGGAACTGCGTGAAGCAGTTGGGCTGGCCGGTGAGCGGATCGGTGGCGCCGACGCTGACCCAGATTTCGTAGCAGTCGTCGTAGATGATGTCGAGATCCTTGCCGGTGCGACGTCCACGGTGCACCTGCAACGGCCGCTCGCCCACCCGCAGCGGGTCACGCATGGCGATGTAGATGTTCTCTTCGTCCCACATCATCCAGTAGCGGGACTGCCGGGCGCTGATCTGCCGACTCGTCGTCTGCAGCGCCCGCTGGCTGAACGCCTCCTGCCACTCCGCGTCGTCGACGACACCGTCGATCACGGGCTTCGCCCGCGCGTAGGGAATCGCGATCGTGGGATGGGCGTAGGGCTGGTCGACTGCCCAGGTAGCCGGCATCACGCACGATATTGCAAGCAGGACAACGATCAGAACGCCATCATTCAAACATTTGCGCATGGTGCTCTCCGGAAACGCGGACGATAACCCGGAGTTTACAGCCCGCCGGTCCGTCCCACCACCGGCCGAACGGACCGTGAAGGGAGTTTGCGGTGGCTACCGCCCCCCTTACGCCGATCGCTCCAGAAACCGTCCCCGCGGGTTGAGCATCGCCCAGAGGACGGCGTCCACCGCCATGAGCAGGGCGAAGGCAAAGAGCGCGGCGTTCCATGTGCCCGTGACCGACACGAGCCAGCCGACCGTCACCGGGAAGAGCATGGCCCCGGTCGATCCGGCCATGTTCATCGCGCCGAAGACCGTGCCGACCCGGTCGCCGCCGTAGTCGATCGCGACGGTGTAGCCGGCCACGCCGCCGAAGCAGGCGATGAACGCCCCGAGGCTGATGACCGCGATCGCGACGTTGACGTCGGCCACGAACGACGAGAGCACGATCAGGATCGCGCAGGTCGCCATCGCGACGGCGGCGAGGAACTGCCTCGCAATCCGCTTGTTGCCCGTGCGGGCGAGCAGCCAGTCCGAGGCGTAGCCGCCGCAGACGCCGCCGAGCATCGCCGCGACGCCGGCGTAGCTCGCGAGCAGGCCCGCTTGCAGGAGCGAGACGCCGCGGGTCTCGCGAAGAAACGTGGGAAACCAGGTCACGAAGAAGATCATTGCCGCCGCGCGGAGGAACTGCTGACCGCAGAGCAGCAACAGCGACGGATCGGTCCACACCCGCACCGGAGCGGCAGATTGGCCCTCTGCCGTTGCCCTACCTGGAGCGGCAGATTGGCACTCTGCCGTTCCCCCACCTGTAGCGGCAGATTGGCAATCTGCCGTTGCCCCATCTGTAGCGGCAGATTGGTAATCTGCCGAACCGGGCTCATCGAGCCCCATCGACCGCGTGCCGAGCCAGTAAGCCGCCGCCCAGGCGAGCCCGGGAAGGCAGTAGAGCACGAGGCACGCCCGCCACGGCGCGACCCCGGTGAATTCGCCCCACGCCGCGAACCACGCCAGCAGCCCGGCCGTGAGCACCGGCGCGACCGCACCGCCGGCGAGCATCCCGGCCGCGAGCCAGCCCGACGCCCTCGCCCGCTCCTTCTCGCCGAACACCTGCCCGATCGACCGCACCGCGCACGGAAACACGCCCGCCTGCAGCACCCCCATGAGCATCCAGGCCGCCACGATCTGCCAGTACGACTGCGCGAGGCCCGTGACGGCCGTGGCGAGCGACCAGAGGACCGCCAGGAGCACGATCGCGCGGCGGCCGCCGATCCGATCGGCGAGCCTACCGGCCGGGATCTGAAAGAGGGCGTAGCCGAAGTGCCAGGCCGATTGAAGGAAGCCGAGCGCCCGGGTCGCGTCTCCGAACCATGTGTCCTGCACCGCGAGATCGCGGCCGATCTCCTGGAGCGGCACGCTGATGGCGGAGCGTTGCACGTAGGCAACGAGCGCCACCGCCCAGAGAAATGTCAGGATCGCGTAACGCATGCGGCAGCGACGGCTTCCACGAGCCGCTCGAAGAGCCGGTCGACCTCGCCGGCGGTCTCGTCGTCGAGCGACCAGCCGACCGGGCCGCGGCGCCGGTTCGACGAAAACAGGCCCCGCTTCACAAGCAGGTATTTCTCGATCGCCAGGAAGCCGTCGAGGCCGGCCTGCATCTGCAGCGCGACGATCGCTGAGAGCGGCAGCGCGATCGAATAGATCACATCGTCGTCGCCCGCCTCGAGCGCCCGCCAAAGGGCGACCACTCCGTCGAGCAGATCGACGCCCGGCATCGTGCCGACGATGCCGCGGCGGTAACTATCCACGAGCAGGATGCCGCCGGAGCCCTCGAAGATCCTGCCGCGGCCGCCGGTCGCGTCGCGAAGCGCCGAGAGGTTCGGCCCCAGCGGCGAGGCCTCGGGCTTGAAGAGAATCTTTTCCGGTCCGTAGCGGTCGAGCAGGTCGACGCAGGCGGAGTGTGGGATCGGCTGGCCGACGTAGCCCGAGGCGTCCTGCACGATGAGCGGCACCGCCACGCACTCGGCGATCTCGCGGAAGTAGTCGACGACGGCCACCGCCGGGAGCCGTGCCGTCATCGGAGGCACCGCCATGATGGCGTCGCAACCCGCCTTCTCGGCGGCGATCGCATGGGCCCGCGCGGTCGTGCCGCTCTCGCCCCCCACGCTCATGAAGACCGCGCCACGGCCGGCGGAGAACTCCACCAGTTGCTCGGCGAGCCGCGCCCGCTCGTCGGCGGAGAGGCGGACGATCTCGGAGACCATGCCGGTGCCGAGACCATCGGCGCCGATGGAAAAGATCCAGTCGATCTCGCGGCGCAGATCGGCGGCGTGAATCCGGTCCTGCTCGTCGAACGGCACATGCACGATCGGCAGGACGCCGGCAAGCGTGCGGGTGGCAGTGTGATGGGTTGTCATGATCGACGCTCCGGACCTACCAATCACCGACGCTGCCGTCTTTGTAGAACACCCGCTGCGGCAGTTCCTGCTGGAAGGGATGCTTCCTCACCTCCGCCTCGTCGATCTCGATTCCGAGGCCGGGGAGCGTGTTGGGCCGGACGATCCGCCCCTGCTTCTCGACCGTGAAGCCTTCCGTCACGACGTCCTGCCGCCAGGGCACGTCGGCGTGGACCGTCTCGCAGATGATGTAGCTCGGCTGCGAGAAGCCGAACTCGAGCGACGCGGCCGTGCTCACCGGCCCCTGCGGGTTGTGCGGGGCGAGCGCCAGCCGGTGGGCCTCGACGAGCGAGGCGATCCGCCGGGCCGACGAGAGGCCGCCGCAGTGGGTGATGTCGAGTTGGCAGACGTCGCAGGCACCGGCGGCGAAGAGCCGGGAAAACTCGGCGAGGTTCGTGATCCGCTCCCCCGTGGCAATCGGCGTGCGGCAGGAGGTCTTGATGTCGCGGAGACCCTCGACGCTCTCGGGCCAGCAGGGCTCCTCCAAAAAATAAAGCCCATAGGGATCGAGCAACTTCGCGAACTGGATGCCCATGGCCGGAGACGGCCGCGCGTGGCAATCGACCATGATGTCGATCGACTCTCCGACGGCCTCCCGCATCGCGCGGACGGCCTGCTCCGCGGCCCGCAGCGGCCCGAGCCCCTCGAGCGGCATCGTCGGCGGCACGGCCATGCTCTTGAACGCGGTGAAGCCATCGGCAACGGCCGCGCGTGCCAGGTCGGCGAACCGCTTCGCGTCGTCGGCCGCGGTCTCGTAGAAGTCTTCCATGGTTCCGCCGCCCAGGTGGCAATACGTGCGAACGTGATCGCGGACGGGCCCGCCCCAGAGCTTCGAGCAGGGCATGCCCGCCACCTTGCCGAGGATGTCCCAGAGGGCGATGTCGATGCCGGCGATCGCGGTGGCCCTCTCGATGCCGTGGCCATGCCAAAAGTGCTGGCGGACCATCATCTGCCAGAGGTGCTCGATCCGCGTCGGATCCTCGCCGACGACGAGTGGGGCAAGATCCTCGATCGCCCCCACGATGCCGCGGGTGTGCCATTCGAGCGTGGCCTCGCCCCAGCCCCAGAGCCCGGGCTGGTCGGTGACGACCTTCACGAACACCCAGTTCCGCATCCGGGCGTTGCAGACGTGGGTCTCGACGGCGGTGATCTTCATGGCGGACGAGTCTATTTAAAAGAAACCGTCATGTCACTACGATGCCGCCATGCCAACACCCGCCACGACCTCCCACGCCGCATTCTCCCACGCCGCATTCATCGGGCAGGTCGGCCTCTCCCGCACCGACATCACGCCCCCCGTCGGCATCTTCTGCCGCAACTGGGGCGCGGCAACGCACGATACGGCCCAGGGCATCCATCGGCCGCTCTTCCTCACGGCCCTCGCGATCCGTGACGCGGCCGGCGGTGAGCCGCTCGTGCTGCTCGATGCCGACCTCGGCTGGTGGGCGAACCTCTCGCATGAACGGAAGTTTCGCGGCCGCGCCTGCGCCGCCCTCGGGCTGCCCGAGGAACGCCTGCTCTCGTGCGTGACGCACACGCACTCCGCCCCGCCGCTGTGCGAGCCGGAGCCGCAGTGGCAGGGGAGCGATCTGCTCGCCGCCTACCTCGTGCGTCTGGAGCGGGCCATGGTGGAAACGGCGCGGGCGGCGATCGCCAATCTCGCGCCTGCCACGATTGAATGGACCCACGGCCGCTCGAGTCTCGCCACGAATCGCGACCTGCCCGATCCGGCCCCGCCCGCCGGCCCACGGATCGTCTGCGGGTTCAACCCGGCGAATCCCGCCGACGACACGCTCATCGTCGCGCGGATCACGTCGGCCTCCGGCACGCCTCTGGCCACGATCGCCAACTACGCCTGCCATCCCACGACGCTTGCCTGGGACAACGATCTCGTCTCGCCCGATTACGTCGGCGAGATGCGGTCGACGATCGAGCGCGCCAGCGCGGGGCTGGGCCTCTTCCTGCAAGGGGCGTCGGGCGAGCTTGCGCCCCGCTATCAATACGTGGGTGACCCCGCCGTCGCCGACGCCCACGGCCGCGAGCTCGCCCATGCGGTGCTCGCCACGGTCCATGCGATGGAGCCGCCTGGGCACTCGCTCGCGTTCGACCGCGTGGTCGAGTCGGGAGCGCCGCTTGCCTTCTGGCGGCGGGAGCCGCGGCCCGCGACGCCCCTGATGCAGAGCCTGGCGGCGAAGCGGCGCACGGTGGACCTGCCGCTCAAGGACTGGCCCTCTGCGGCGGAACTTGCCGCCCAGTTCGCCGCCTGCTCCGACCGCGCGATCGCGGAACGGATTCGCCGCAGGCTGCGGATCCGCGAGGTGATCGGCGACAGCAGGAACTTTCCGCTCGAGGTCTGGGGCTGGCGGATCGGCGAGGCTCTCGTGCTCGGCACGATGGCCGAGGCCTATTCCTGCATCCAAGAGAACGTGCGGGCCGCGTTTCCCGACCGCGAGGTCGCATGGATCAATCTCGTGAACGGCTCGGTCGGCTACCTGCCCCCGGCGACGCTCTACGACGTCGAGATCTACCAGGTCTGGCAGACGCCCTTCGACCGGGGTAGCCTCGAACTTCTCGAGAGCGCGGCGATCGATCTTGGCCGGGAGCTTGTGGCGACATGATGGCAGCGCGAGGCAACGCCTTCCTTTCTGCGGCAGGAGTGATGCTCATGATGGCCTTCACTGACGGGGTAGCGGGCGAAGCTTTCGAGAGCCGCTCGGTCGCCGTGACGGAAGAGGGACGGCAGGTCGAGTTTCGCTACCGGCTCCTGCGGCCCGCGGCGATCGAGCCGGGTGAAAAATACCCGGTCGTGCTCTTCCTTCACGGGGCCGGCGAACGGGGCGACGACAACGAGAAGCAGCTGAAGTACCTGCCGACCTGGCTCACCGAACCCGACCTGCGGCGCACGCACCCCTGCTTTGTCGTCGCGCCACAGTGCCGCGACGGGAAGCGCTGGGCTGATTTCGACTGGTCGGACAAGAAAAGCACGCCGCAGAAGCCGGAGCCGACCGTCGATCTCGCGGCCGCCGTGGCGGTGCTGGAAGAGGTGATGAAGGCCGAGCCGGTCGATCCCGACCGCGTCTATCTCACCGGCCTCTCGATGGGAGGCTACGGCTCGTGGGACCTCGCCGCCCGGACGCCCGGTCGGTTCGCGGCCGTCATCCCGATCTGCGGCGGGGGCGACGAGGCGACCGCCGCCAAGCTCGCGAAGCTTCCGATCTGGTGCTTTCACGGCGCCGATGACGAAGCGGTGCCCGTCGAACGATCCCGGTCGATGGTGGAGGCCGTGAAGGCCGCCGGCGGCGGCGTGAAGTACACGGAGTTCGAGGGCGTGAAGCACGACTCGTGGACGCCCGCCTACCGAGATCCCGCCACGCTCGAATGGCTCTTCCGCCAACGGCGCGGCCACTGACGCCCTCCCCGTTCAGGGCTGCTGCGCCGGCGGGTCGCCGGAACCGCCTGGCGGCACGCTCGCGTCGCGAAAGCTCCGCAGCATCATGCCGATGCCGGCCGCCACCATGCCCATCATGAGCAGGAGGTTGCTCGTCCGCATGTTCATCAGGAACTGGATGCGGCTGAGAATCTCGACCACGATGATCGCGAGCCCGACGTAGAAGAGCGCCCAGCCCGCTTTCCAGCGGGCGTCGTAGAAGAGCAGCACGAGCCCCACGAAGATCGGCGCGAACACCACTCCCGTGCTCATCGCGGGCATGCCGTCGCCGAAGAGCCCGCGGTTGAAGAGACCCGAGACCATGCCGATCGGCATCGTCGTGACGTGCACGTTGGACAGGAAGAACCAGGTGCCGGCCGCGGCGAGCACGAGGCCTCCAAAAAACAGCCATGTGCCTCCGGGAGTGCCGCCCGCCCCGCGGACGAGCGACTCGTGCATCTGCTTGACTCCCTCGATTTCCCGCTCGAATTCTTGGCGTGGTGAGTGGCTCATCGGATGCTCCGGACCGCCAGGCGGCGAAAGGGGCCTCGTGGCACCAGCAGTGTACCAGCCGGCCGAGGACACGACTCCGGCGACCGCGGCTCACGCCAGCCACCCGTGAACGCGGCAACGCGGCTCACGCCGGCCACCCGTGAACGCGGCAACGCGGCTCACGCCAGCCACTCGTGGACCACGTGGCCGTGGACGTCGGTGAGCCGGAAGTCGCGGCCGGCATGGCGATAGGTCAGCCGCGTGTGGTCGAGGCCGAGCAGGTGGAGCATCGTCGCCTGCAGGTCGTGCACATGCACCGGCTTCTCCACCGCCTTGAAGCCGAATTCATCGGTCGCACCGTGCACCGAGCCCCCCTTCACGCCGCCCCCCGCGAGCCAGAGCGAGAAGCCGTGGTGGTTGTGGTCGCGGCCGGTGGGCGACTTCACGCCGGCGTCGTTCGGCAGTTCGACCGTGGGCGTGCGACCAAATTCCCCCCCCCAAAGCACGAGCGTGCTCTCGAGCAGGCCGAGGCCGACGAGGTCGTCGAGCAGGGCGCCGATCGGGCCGTCGCTCTCGCCCGCGAGCTTGCGGTGGTTCTTCTCGATGTCGGTATGGCTGTCCCACGGCTGGCTTTCGCCGTGCCAGACCTGCACGTACCGCACGCCCCGCTCCACGAGCCGCCTCGCGATGAGCAGTTGCCGCCCGTGCGGCGTGTCGCCATAGCGGGCAAGGACGTGGGCCGGCTCGCGGGAGACGTCGAAGGCCTCCCCCGCCTCCGCCTGCATCCGCCAGGCGAGCTCCATCGACGCCAGGCGGGCTTCGAGCGCCGGGTCGTGCTGCCGCGCGGCGAGGTGCTCACGATCGAGCACTGTCGTGAGATCGAACTGCCGCCGCTGCACGTCGGCCGGAAGAAGCGGGTGGCGGACGTACTCGACGAGATCCTCGACCTTTTTCTTCTTTGTGTCGATGTAGGTGCCCTGGAAGACGCCAGGAAGGAAGGCGCTTCGCCAGTTCTCCGTGCCCTTGATCGGGTAGCCGTCGGGGCACATCGCCACGAAGCCGGGAAGGTTCTGGTTCTCGGTGCCGAGGCCGTAGGTCACCCACGCGCCGGCGCTCGGCCGCACGAGTCGCGCGTCGCCGCAGTTCATGAGCATGAGCGACGGCTCGTGGTTCGGCACGTCCGCATGCATCGACCGCACCACGAGCAGCCGGTCGGCATGCCGGGCGACCGAAGGGAAGAGCTCGCTCACCTCGAGGCCGCTCTCGCCATGACGGGCGAACTTGAACGGCGACGGGAAAGCGGCACCCGTACGCCGCTCCGTCTTGAGCATGGTCGGCAGCTCGCGGCCGGCGTAGTCGGCGAGCCGCGGCTTCGGGTCGAATGTGTCGACATGGCTCGGGCCGCCGTTGGCGAAAATATGGATCACGGCCCGGGCCCGCGGCGGGAAGTGGGGAGCACGCGGGGCGAGCGTCGTGTGGACCGCGGGCCGCGAGGCGACCGCCGCCTCGGCGCGGGACTCGGCGTCGAGCATGCCGCCGGCCGCGAGCCATCCGAGGCCGAGGCCCGACCGGCCGAGCAGGTCGCGTCGCGACAGCGGAGCGGACGGAAAATGCATGATCGCTGCCCTCCTCACCTGAACGGCTCAATCGACGTACTGAAACTCCGCCGTGGCGAGCACCGCCTGCGCGAGCCGCTCCCAGGGACCGAATCCATCGACCGCGGGCACCGAACTGTTTTCGGCGAGCCACGCCTCCGCGAACGCCCGCTCGCGGTCGCTCGGGCTGCGGGCAAGGGCGTCTCGCCAGATTGCTGCGATACGAGTGGCGCCGGAGGGTGGCTCGCCAGCCTCACCTGCCGACCGCGAGGCGAGCTTCCGGGCGGCCTCGATCACGAGCGGCGCATTCAACACGGCGAGCCCCTGCTGCGGCACCGTCGTGCGGTTGCGGACATGTACGGACGTGTCGGGATTCGCGATATCGAACGATCGCAGCAACCCGGGCACGTCCTGCCGGTCGAGCTGCGAGTAGACCGATCGCGACCCCATCGCGGTCACGTCGAGCGGGTCGATGCCAGGTCCGCCGGCCCGGCTGCGATCGAGCGTACCAGCGGCCGCGAGCAGGCTGTCGCGAAAGGCCTCCCACGAGAGCCGTCGCCGCTCGGCGCGGCCGAAGAGCCGGTTCTCGGGATCGCAGGCGACCAGATCCTCATGAATCGCCGCCGACTGCCGCCACGTGCGGGAGAGCACGATCTCGCGATGGAGCCAGCGGAGGCTCCACTTTCCGTCCTCGACGAACCGACGGGCGAGGTCGTCGAGGAGCTTCCCATGGGTCGGCGGCTCGCCGCGGAGGCCGAAGTCGCCAGGTGTTGCCACGAGGCCGTGGCCAAAGTGGTGCGTCCAGGCCCAGTTGACGATCAACCGCGCCGTGAGCGGATTTCCCGAAGACACGATCGCCCGCGCAAGATCGAGCCTGCCGCTCGAGCCGCGGTCGAGCGCCTCACCGCCAAGCAGCTCCGGCAGCCGGCGGCTCG
>JBIIOJ010000201.1:0-6003 GCA_044337015.1 Pirellulales bacterium | reverse complement strand
GCTGCCCGATCGACATCGAGTCGGCGGCATGCCCCATCCGGCCGACCCCGGCGAGATGAAGCTCCGCGTGGGGCTTGCTCGGCCGCACTCCCTGGAGCCCGCAGAGCTGCGCGAGCTGGTCGTTGATTCCGCCGGCGGCCGAGTCCCAGGCGGTGTGGGGGCTGTAGACGGCGATGCCTGCCGACAGGAGCGAGAGCAGCACTTGCCCGGTCATCGACTCGTCGGTGAGCCTGCCGATCGGACGGAAGGGGAGCGGGTGGTGCGTCACGACGAGCCCCACCTTCTGCTTCACCGCCTCCTTCGCCACGTCGGGCGAGAGTGTCAGGCAGGTGAGCACCCGCTCGATCGGGTGATGCGAGGACTGTCCCACCAGGAGCCCCACGGAATCCCAGTCGGCCGCCAGTTCGAGCGGGGCGATGGCGCGAAGCGCGGCGGTGATCGTGTCGAGTGACGGCATTGAGAGTAGAGTGTGCCGGGGTGCGGTCGCGGTCAAGGACCCGTCCGACTCGATCGCGCCGGACAGACGGCAGGCGTCAGGTTTTCAGGCGGCGATGGACATTTCCCGGTTTTCGGTACCGACTGTCTCCCTCTCCCGGTCGCTGCGGCATGCCCTCCGCAAGGCGAGGGAACTCGGGCTGCACGGCGTTGAGCTCGACGCGCGGAGTGGCCTGACCCCGGAGGAGGTGTCGCAGTCTGGAATCCGACAGATCCGCAAGTGGCTCGCCGACGAGGGGCTCGTCGTGGCGGGCGTCGCCTTTCCCACCCGCCGGGGATACGCCGATGAGGAGTCGCTCGAGGGAAGAATCGCCGCCACGAAGTCGGCGATGAAGTTCGCCTACGAGATGGGCTGCGATGTCGTCACCAACCACGTCGGCGACATCCCGGCATCGGAGGACGCGGCAAAGTGGAAGCTGCTCATCGACGTGCTGGCGGACCTCGGCCACTGGGGTGAGCGGGTGGGCGCGAGGCTCGCGGCCGAGGCGGGACGGGCCGCGCCAGCCGACCTCATGCGGGTTTTCGAGGTGGTGCCGGAAGGTTCGATCGGATGCGACCTCGTGACCGGCTCGCTCGTCGTCCACGGCCACGACCCGGTCGAGGCCGTCGGCATGCTCGGCGATCACATCCTCGCGGTGCATGCGACCGACGCCGTGGCGGGCGCGTTCGCGGGGCGGGGTAGGGCGGTCGTGCTCGGCACTGGGCAGGTCGATCTGCCTTCGGTGCTCGCGGCCCTCGGCGAGCGGGACTACCGCGGCTGGATCGGCCTCGAGCCGGTCGACGGCGTCGGCGCGGAGCGGGAACTCGCCGACGCCATCCGATTCCTGCAGGCGCTCTGAACGGGTTCGGGGCTGCCCGTATGCCGCTCGCCGGACGCTCGCTTCGCCCATCGCTGTGGTCCGGCTGAGGGGCGGTATGAGTTCGCTCGCTGACACGCTCGCGATCCTCACACCGTCCCCTCATCCTCGCGTTTCCTGCCACCTACGCCGTCTCGGGCACACGGGCAGCCCCTCACGGTCCTTCTCGGTGCCCAGGCACTTCTCGATCGCGAGGGAGTCTCAAGCCCGAATTCCGCCGGACCTTGCGGGCATTCGGGGCCGGTCATAGGCTTTTGACATGAGTCGGGCTGCGTCATTTCGACGAGTCATCACTTGGTCGGCGATCGTCGGCTACGGACTGGTCGTTTCGGGATTGCCGCTGCCCGTCGGAGTGTCGACCACCCGCGGCGACTCGCCGGCCGCCAAGCGGCTCGCGGGAAAGGATCGCTCGACGCCTTTTCCCTGCATGGACAAGCCCTGCGGCTGCGCCGCGGCGGAGCAGTGTTTCACGAACTGCTGCTGCCACACGCCCGCCGAGACGCTCGCCTGGGCCCGGGCCCGCGGCGTCGAGCCGGCCGTGATCGCGGCGCTCCAGCGTCGGGTGGCGGCGGCACCGGCACGGGCCGAGCCGTCGCGCAGCGTGGTGTCGTCGTGCTGTGAGGCGACTTCATGCTGTGCAGTGAAGCCGAGCTGCTGCGAGGCTGCGGCTGCTGTGCCGGCCGGGGACGATCCGGCCGATTCGTCCGAAGACCCGGATTCGAGCAAGAGCCTCTCGCTCCGCGCGATGCTCGCCTGCGGCGGCATCGTGGCGGAGTGGTTTTCCTGCGGAGGGTCACTGCCACCGCCGCACGTCGAGATCGTGACCGGGCTTGATTTCATCGAAACGGTTCCGTGCTTGCATGAGTCGGCGTCGCCCCTCCGGGCCGCTCCCGAAACGCCGCCTCCCCGCGTGGGCTGAATTGGTTTTTTCCAATTCTTTCCATTCTTTTCCAGGGAGTCGTCATGCATCCATGCATCCGACGACGCGGCTTCGCCCCACGGGCTTTCACCCTCGTGGAACTGCTCGTCGTCATCGCCATCATCGGCACGCTCATCGGCCTGCTCCTGCCAGCCGTGCAATCGGCCCGGGAGTCCGCACGGCGGATGAACTGCGCGAGCAACCTGCGGCAGCTCGGGCTCGGGCTCCTGAGCCACGAGAGCGGCCGAAGATATTTTCCGCCTACGGACGCCCGGCCGCCGTCCGGTACGGCGTCATGGTCGTCCGGAGGCGGCTGGTCGCTCCATGCGCGGGTGCTGCCCTACATGGAGGAGGCCGCGATCGCCGGCCGTTTCGATTTCAAGCAGGCGGCCTTTCGCGGATCGTTCTCCTCGCAGGAGCCGAATCCCGCCTTCGCCGCCCTGTTCGCCACGCCGATCCCCGTGCTTCTCTGCCCGAGCGATTCCGCGCCGCTGGTTCAGTCGTCGAACGGCTTTTCCTACGGCGGCAACAACTTCATGGTCAGCATCGGCAGCGCGACCGCGGACGGAAAAGGAGGGATGCTCTGGAACTTCGCCAAGCCCACCGATGGGATCGTCTACGAGAACTCAAAGGTTCGGATCTCGCAAGTGAGCGACGGCACGTCGAAGACCGTGATCGCGAGCGAGGCGGTTAGGAGCATCGGCAGCGACACGACTTTTCCCGCTGGGTCGCCGCCCCCGTATCCCTATCAATACACGCTCAACGGCTCGACGGGCTGGAACAGCAGCACGCTCGTTCCGCCCGCCGGCGCGACGCCGACGACCGAAAGCATCGACGCGATCGTGGGCCAATGGCGGTCGATCACCAGCTGGCGGGGGGCGAGCAGCCCGGCAATGCGCGGCCGGGGGCTCGCGTGGGCGGCGACGACCGCGGGCAACAGCCTCACGAACGGCTTTTTGCCTCCCAACAGCCCGATTCCCGATTACGTGGTCCACTGGTCGGGCTTCTTCGGGCCAAAGAGCCGGCACGACGGCGGGGCCAACGTGCTCTTTGCCGACGGCCACGTGGCGTTCCTGACCGAGGGCACCGATGCGTCGTTGCACCGGGCGTTGCATAGCATCAATCGCGGAGAGGTGGTGAACCTTGAATAGGACGGCCCGCTTTTCGAAGGTTTTCGGTGGAGTGAAGGTCCTCGCCGGGATCGTGGTGTTCGTCGCGACGGCGGCAGGCGTGGCGACCGTCCTCGCCCACGACACGTGGGTGCAGGCGTCGAGCCGGATGGTGCGGCCCGGGGACGTGGTGCACGTCGATCTCTTCCTCGGCAACCACGGCAACGACCACCGCGACTTCAAGATCGCCGGGAAGCTCTCGTCGCTCGAAGGGGCTTCGCTCGCGGTGCTCCCGCCCGGCGGAAATTCGATCGACCTCGTGCCGGACCTGGTCGATCTCGGCTACGCGCCGCGGGAGGGCTTCTACTCGGGCCGTTTCGTGGCCGCGACGGAGGGGCTCCACTGCGTGAACCATCTTCGCGAGGGCATTCGCCACGGGGCGCGTGGGCTCAAGGGGGGCAAGGCCTACTTCCTCGTGTCGGAATCACTCGATGAACCGCCGGCACCGATGGGCGACCATGCAAAGCCGCTGGGACACCCGCTCGAACTCGTGCTCGAGACGCATCCCGTCATCGACTGCGGGCCGGGGAAGCCGATCACCGTGCGGCTGCTCCATCGCGGCAGCCCGGTCGCCGGCCATCGCGTCTCGTTCATTCCTCGGGGCGCCGTGCTTGCCGAGGAGTTCGACGAAGAGCACGAGCGCACGACCGATGCCGAGGGCCGCTGCAGCTTCACGCCGAAGGAGGGCAACCTCGTCCTCATCGTCGCCCACCTGTCGAAGCCCGAGGAGAGCGGCGAAGGCTACGACCGCACCGCCTATGCGGCGACGCTCGTGCTCGACGTGCCGCAGCGATGCCCCTGCTGCGACGTGCCGTGACTGCGCCAGCCTGAACGGCGGTCTGCTCCCAGTGTGAGTCAGTTCGCCTTTGGTTTCTGCTCTTCGGGAAACAGGTTTTCTTCCGGTGCCTTCGGCGGCGGCGGTTCGGTCGCAGGGACCGTCTTCGGCATCTCCTTCGCGGCCTTCGCCGCCGCGGTGGCCTGCGCCTCGAGCCGCTTCTCGAGCGCCGCAAACTGCCCGTCGAGGCGGGTCTTCAGCTTCGCCATTTCAGAGTCGAGCTTCGCCATTTCGCCTTCGATTCGCTTGCCGGTCGTCGCCAGGAGCTTCTCCACTTCCGCAGCCGACTGCTTCTCGATCCGCTGGAGTTCCGTCTCGACCTTCGCGACCGCCTCCTTCTGTTTCGCTGCGGCCGCTTCGGCGACCCGCTTTGATTCCGCCGCGGCGGCATCGGCGAGTTTTTTCGATTCCACGGCGAGAGACTGGTCGAGCTCCCGCTGTTCCTTGTCGAACTTGGCGTCGAGTTCCTTGGTCTCCGTGTCGATTTTTTTGTCGATCGTCTTGTCGATCTGGGCCTCGAGTTCCTCGAGCTCCTCGTCGAAGAGGTTTTCAAGCTCCGCCGCTTCGGCCTTCGCCTGCTCCTCGAGTCTCGTCGACTCCGCGGCGACCCGGGCGGAAAGCGACGCCTCGAGGTCCTGCCTCGCCTCCTCGACGCGGGCGTTCACCTTTCTCGTGACGTCCCGCGAGAGCTGTGAGTAGAGCTCCGCCTTCCGCCGCTCCCAGATGTGGCGAAACGGCCAGGCGGCCGAGGCGTCCGCGATCGCGGTCGCCCAGATCACCGCCACGAGGCAGCATGGCAAGTACCTTCGCATCGTCGCCTCCCTGCGAACCAAATCCGTCGGTTGCGAGGGTTCCATCGGCGGATGCGGCCACCCCCCCGCACGCCGTGGCCGGCCCGCTGGAGCAGATTTCCGGACAGGCTCGGTCGGGGCGGCACGACCGCTACGAGCGACAGCCTTCGGCCAGACGGGGATCCCGCGTCTTTTCCGCGGTTCACCGGTCCGGCAGCGTCGGCGGCCGGCGGGTGGCGGCCACCACGGCCGCGACGGCGATCGCCGCGGTCTCGATCCGCAGGACGTGGCGACCGAGTGAGACCGCCGTGAAACCGGCCTCCACGGCCGCGGCGAACTCCTCGTCCGTAAAGCCACCCTCGGGGCCGACGAGGGCGATCATGTCGGCACCCTGTTTCGCGGACGCTGAATAAACCGCGTCGGCGACCGGGATGCCGCCGGGATCCGCGACGAGCCCCGGCGATCCAGGGGGCTTTTCCGCCACGCAGGCCGCAAGCGGCCTCGGCTCGGCGATTTCGAGGAGGGTCGAGCGGCCGCACTGCTTGCAGGCCTCGATGACGGAACGCTTCAGCCGTTCGATGGCGGCCGGCGTCGCCTCGGCGACCCCCCGGCTCGTCACCAGGGGGACGAGCCGGGCTACGCCGAGTTCGGTGAGCTTCTCCACCATCCACTTCTGGCGGTCGCCCTTCGGCAGGGCGACGGCGAGGGTGAGGGACCGGCCGCTGGTCTCGGTCTGCACGAACGGCTCGCCGAGTATGAGATCGACCCGATCCCTTCCGATCGAGTCGATGCGGGCAGGCCACTCCGTCCCGGATCCGTCGAAGACGCGAACCGTTTCCCCCACCTTCGCGCGGAGCACGCGGGCGAGATGACGGGCCTCATCGCCCACGAGCGATGCCGTCGGTCCGCGAGGAGCCACCGCGAGAAAGAAGCGTTC
>JBIIOJ010000200.1:0-6033 GCA_044337015.1 Pirellulales bacterium | reverse complement strand
AGTCTGCATCGGAGCGAGCGGAAGGCAGGATGCCTGAAGCGAGCGTCCGGCGATGGGCACGGGCAGTCCCGAACCCAGCACGTTTGACCCACACCAAAAGCCGCAACAAGCAGGGCAGCCCGAACACGGCGTCAGGGCGCGAGCCCGGGCACGCCGAGTCCGGTGCCGTAGGCCTTCGCGAGGTCGGCGAGCGACGAGCGGAACGTCCGGCCGAGGCTCTCCTCGACCGTGGCGCCCTCCTTCACCCCGCGGACGAACGCGGCGAACTGCCTGCGGTCGCGGGAGACCATGAACTTCACGAGCGCCGAGGCCATGCCGTACTGCACCGGCTCGATCCTTGCGTCGGGGGCGTCGGAGAAGAAGTCGGGGCCGAGCGTGCCGTTCCTGCGGACGAATTCGGCGGCCTGTGCCTCCTTGATCGCGACCTGCGTGCAGGCGGGTACGACCTGCGTGCCAACCCACTCCGCGATCCCCTCGTTCAGCCACGACGGCATGCGGGACGGCGAGATCCAGCGGTGGTTGAACCCGTGGCTCGTCTCGTGGACGAGCATGTGGGCGAAGGCGAGTTCGTCGCCACCTCGGTGGCAGGCCATCACGACCCGCCCGTCGTCCCGCTGGTGGCAGACGCCGTGGACGCCGACGGGGACATCGCCTCCCATGAACCTCGCCTCGAAGGCGTGGAAATCGTCCTCGTCGGCGAACGCCACGACGAGACACTTGCCCCGCCAGACGGGCTCCCCCTTCGGGATGCCGTAGAGGTCGCAGAGGAAGTCGTGCATTCGGTCGAGGTTCGCGGCAAACGGGGCCATCTGTTCGGGCGGGATGTCCGTCGCCACGAGAAACTCGTGGGTCGAGGTGGTCTGCAGCCGGGGAAAGCTCTCGCGGATCCTCGCGACGAAGGTCTCGAGCTCTTCGACGGCCGCCTCGTGCTCCTCACTCGAGAGCGCAGGCCACGGAGCGACTCCCCGCGCCGCCATCCGCTCCGCCGACTCCCGCTCGGCCCGGTCGTACGCCTCACGGAGCTTGCGTGCCTTCAGCCCCATCGCAGAGGTGTTCCGCGAGGCGGCCTCGTACACGGTCTCGCGATCGGCGATCACCTTCACCACGCCTGAGAGCGAGACGACGACCGGCTTCGATTCCCCCTCCGGCTGGAGCTTGAGCCCGCTTACGCGGCCGTTCCGTTCGACCACGCCGACGAGGCTCGGCCGAACGAACCGTTTGCCGGTCGAGAGCTCGACGAGGTCGACGACCGCCCCGACGTGCTCCCTGATCGCGTCGGCATCGGGCGGCGCCGCGGCCTCGCGGGCGGCGGCCGAGGCGACAAGCGATGCGACGAAGCAGGCGACGAAAAGGCGGCAGGCCGTTTCGCCAAGCCGCTTCCGACGGAACCACATCACGGCGTGCCACATCCCGTCGCCTTCCTTCGAATTTCCGTGCTCGAAACGTCCATGCGAAACTCCCGCTCGGACACGAAGTAGGCCTTCCTGCGGATCGCCTCCGGGGCGTCGATCCGCGACGCATCCTCGAAGCGGCCCCCGGCCACCCGTCCGAACACGATCAGCCCCTCGATCGCCGAGGCGATCCGGTCGACGGCGACGGCCGCGGATTCCTTCGAGCCGCCATAGTAGCGGGGATCTCCGAGCCGCCGGTAGGTGTCGGCTCCCATCACGAACACCGCTCGCGGAAAGAGCGAGGTCTTCTCGACGAACGTCGCGGCGCGGGTGAGCCAGACCGCGGCGGACGGTTCGAACAGCGTCAGCCGATCCCGGATCTCCTGAAAGTCGAGCGTCGGCTTGTCGACGTTTGTGATCGAGAGTTCGAAGGACACGCTCGCTTCGGCGATCTCACCGGCGATGCGGGCCATGAGGCGGTGTCCCTCGTGCAACGGGTCGAACGATCCTGGAAAGACCACGCACCCTGCCCCCGGCTTGGCGGCTTCGTCGCCGGGCGCGGGCACGGCCGGCACGACCGACTCGGCACCCGTGAAGAGCCGCTGCCACGCTACCGGCGGCTCGAACGATTCGCGCACGACCCGCTCCTCCTCCCGCAGGCCGAGGCCTTCGAAGCATTCCGGCCCCGCGGAACCTGCGGCGAGCCCGTGGCCGCACGCGACGGCGAGGAGGGCGAGCATGAGCTCGGCGGCGACGGCCTCCTCCTGCGAACGGGTCCGGGCCCCCTTCACCAGTTCGACCGTCGCGGCGTGCGTCGCGGAGGCTGTCTGAACGGCCGCGTGCACCCGATGGGCTCCCCGCTTCGGCTCGAGCGTGACGAGGCTCGCGGTGACCGCCGCGCCGATCGCCGACTCGGGCGTCGCGACCGCAGCCGCCCGCTGCCAGGCGGCGACGGCGAGACGGCGGGCGATCCGCCTATCGCAGTACTGCTCCTGCGGTCCGCCGAGCAGCCGGTCGACCGAGTCCCTCGCATAGGGAACGAGCCCCTCGAGCACCACCCGGCTCGCCCCGGGAATACCACACAGGTCCGAGATCACACGGGTCCCGCCGCCAGTGGCGACGAGGACGAGCCGCCTCCCGGCACCCGCCATCGCGTCGAGGATTCCGGATGGATCGTTCGGGCCCTTCACGCCTTCGCCTCTCCGCAAATCTTTCCCCGCTTCCCGAGATCAACGCCTGCGGTTGCCGGCTGCCGCATCTCGCGGGAAGCCGGCTTGAGGCGACCGGCAGCCGTTGCCGATGCAACCGAGGTCTCGGTGAAAGGAAGCAAATGAGTGTAGCGATCCCGACGACGTCCATCCGGCCACCCGCCGGGCCGCCCGTGATCGCGGGCATGACGATCTGTCGCCGCGTGCCGCGGAGGGCGGTCTTCGGCCTGTCACTCGCGCTCGCCGCGGCGATCCACGGGGCAGCGCCGGCCGACACCGCGCGGGTCGACACTCCCCGCACCGACGCCGCGAAGACCGGCCGCGATGCCGACGAAATCCTTCGGAAACTCCTCCCTCCGCGGTCCGACATGCCCGCCGACTGGCATGCGTCGGCGGAGTGTCTGCACGCCCCCGGCGAACCGCGGGCGTTGTCGCCGTGCGTGCCCCCGCCGCCGTGCGACCCGTCGCAGCCCCCGCACCCGTTCGATCTCGTGGGCGTGCCCGGCAGGGCGACCTGCGGCCCGATCTACCGTGGACCATGCGAGCCGAGAAGCTGCAGGCAGCACCACGGCGCGTTCGCCTGGTACCACCACTGGTGCGACCGCATGTTCGACCACTTCTACCGGTCGAAGTGAGCATCGGCCTCGGTGAACGCCGTCACTCTTCCGCCCGCTTGGAGACGCGGAACACCTCGTCGAGCGTCGTGAGCCCCTTGAGGGCCTTCTGCACGCCGTCCTCGAACATCACCCGCATCCCCTGCGCGACGGCCGCACGGCGGATGTCCTGCGTAGGGGCCCCCTGGAAGGCAAGCTCGCGGATACGGCTGGTCATCACCATGAGCTCGAAGATGCCGAGCCGTCCCTTGTAGCCAGACTTCTGGCAGTGGGCGCAGCCACGGCCCTTCATGAGCGTGGCCCCCTGGAGCATCTCGGGCGTCACTCCCGCCGCCTCGAGCTGCGTGTCGAGCGGCTGGAAGGGCTGCTTGCACTTCGGACAGTTGATCCGCACGAGCCGCTGCGCGAGCACGGCGATGACGCTGGAGGCGACGAGATAGGCAGGCACGCCCATGTCGATCATCCGCGTCACGGCGCCCGGCGCGTCGTTGGTGTGGAGCGTGCTGAAGACGAGGTGGCCGGTGAGGGAGGCCTGGATGCCCATCTGCGCCGTCTCCGTGTCGCGCATCTCGCCGACGAGGATGACATTCGGCGCCTGCCGCAGCATCGCGCGGATGATCCGGGCAAAATCGAGGCCGATCTGGTGGCGGACCTCCACTTGGTTGATTCCCGCGAGGTAGTACTCGACGGGATCCTCGGCGGTGATGATCTTCGTGTCGGGACGATTGAGCTCGTTGAGTGCGGCGTAGAGCGTCGTCGTCTTGCCGGAGCCCGTCGGCCCCGTCACGAGGACGATGCCGTTGGGCCTGCGGATCAGGTTCTTGAAGTTGCGGAAGTCCCCTTCCGAGAGGCCGAGCTGCCGGATGCCGACGCGGATGTTGTCCTTGTCGAGAATTCGCATCACGACCGACTGGCCGTGGTTCGTCGGCAGGACGGAGACTCGGAGATCGTAGTCCTTGCCGTCGGCCGTGAGCTTGATCCGTCCGTCCTGGGGCCGCCGCCGCTCCGCGATGTCGAGCTTCGAGAGGATCTTGATGCGGGAAAGGATGGCGCCCAGGAGGCGGCGGGGCGGGTTGTCGCGCTCCACGAGCCGGCCGTCGATCCGGTAGCGGATGCGGACGCGGTCCTCGAAGGGCTCGACGTGGATGTCGCTCGCCCTCAGCTGCACGGCCTCCGTGATGATCAAGTTCACGAGCTTGACTACGGGAGCGTCGGAAAGATCGTCCTGGTCCTGGGCCGCCGCCTGCTCGATCGCCGTCTCAGTGAAGTCGATGGCGGTGTCGGTGAACTCCTGGAGCATCGAGTCGGCCGACTCGCCGTCGCCGCTGCCGTAATGGCGGTTGATCGCCTCGACGATCTGCTCCCGCAGGGCCAGAGACTGCTCGATGTTGCGGTTGAGGATGAACCGCAGCTTCTCCTGCGTGTCGAGGTCTCCGGGATCGCAAACGGCGATGCGGATGGAGTCTCCCTCGCAGGCGAGCGGAAAGATCGTGTTCTCACGGGCCACGCTCTCCGGCAGGAGGCCGACCACCTCCTCCGGCACGGTCAGGCTCCCGATGTCGACGAACTTCATGCCGTGCGACTTCGCGAGCAGCCGCATCACCTTCTCGGCCGGCGCGTAGCCCAGGCGGATGAGTTCCTCGTGGACCGGCTTGCCCGAGGATTCCGCCAGCCGCCCGGCCTCCGCCAGCTGCTCGGCGCTGGCGAGACCCTCGGCGACGACGAGTTTTCCGAAGGCGTTGAAGGGGGCGTGCATGAGACCCGTCAGGATAGCAAACCGCGGCCGCCGCGGGCGACCGGGAACCGCGTCGCCGCTTCAGACCCTTGAAGGAAGCCCCGTGAAGCCGGCCTAGGTCAGCGGCAGGGTGGCGACGACGCTCGCCGGGTCGTCGAGGTTCACGACCTTCAGCTCGTTTTCGCCGATCGAGAAGAGCCTGCCGCCGATCCGCAGGCTGCGAGACACCGCCGAGTCATGCTCGATCCTCGCAAGTTCGGTAAATCCACCGGCGGGATCGACCTCGTAGACGACAAGGGCGTTCGAGCCCGAAGCCGTTCCCGACGCCTCGTCCCACGACCAACTCGAGACCGGGATTGCGAGAACGCCATGGCCGGAAAAGTAGGAGAAGGCGTGGTGGTCGTGCTCGGCTGCCGACCAGGCGTAGCCACTGCCGCCGCCGCCGATCTCGACGAAGCTCGCCTCCGCTGGAGCCGCCGGCACCGAAACGTCGAAGAGCGAGAGCTTCACGCCCGACAGGTCGGCACTCCTCCCGATCCCGACCAGGTGCGTGCCGTCGAGCGGATGGAGGTAGCTCGAGAAGCCGGGAATCACGAGTTCGCCGACGACATTCGGCCGAGTCGGGTCGGCTAGGTCGATCACGAAGAGCGGATCGACCTGCTCGAAGGTGACCACGTAGGCGGTGTCGCCGACGAACCGGGCCGACATCGCCATCTCCCCGGGCGCGATGGCGCCGACGCTGCCGATGGTGCCGAGCACGCCTTCGGACGCCCGGAGCACGAAGAGATTCGTCGAAGCCTCGCGTCCCCAGCCGGTCTGCGTGACGACCCGCACCGTACCGTCGACATGGGCGTCGATCGCGAACTGGTCGAGCACGCGGCCCGGCACGGTGCCCGCCGCGACGTGCGGCATGTCGCCCGCGAGCGAGAACTCGTGGAGCGTCGTCACCCCCTCGCTCGCGCCCCACCAGATGCCGGGATCGGCCGAGGCGATGAGGAACGAATCGAGCGAGGCGTAGACGGTTCCCGCGAGGCCGAGCGTCGAGACGCTGTGGTCGATGCCCGGCGTCGCGTCGGTCGGCGTGA
>JBIIOJ010000198.1:0-6034 GCA_044337015.1 Pirellulales bacterium | reverse complement strand
TGAGCGCGTCGTTCGGCGACGAAGAGATGTCGGCCGGCATCGGCGCCGGCGGGAGGATGCCGGCGGCCGCCCACGATGATGATTCCTTCCGTGGGCCCCCCGGCACCACGGCCACCGAGAGGCCGCGGGCGGCGAGCTCCCTCGCGATCGACAGGCCGATCACGCCACCGCCGATCACCCCGCAATCGACCGACCCATCAGGCATTCGTCGGCACGCTCGGATCATCGGCGATGTTCACCCAGACGTGCACGTGCGGCGCCCCGCGGTAGTGCCAGACGAACGACGGCCCTTCGAGCCGCCAGTTGTCCCAGACGCCATCGTCGCCGATGTCTCCCTCGCGGTAGAACACGAGCCGGCAGGCCTCGAGATCACCCTGCCGGGCGAGGCATCTCCTGGCCTCCTCGCGATCGGCCGTGCGGAAGGGGGACAGCAGCGTCTCGAGCACCCGCCCGCACTCTTTCCGCTGGTCCTTCGAAAGCTCCGACACGGGCAGCCCAGGGATGGCCGCCTTGCCGCGAAAGGCGATCGCGGACTCCTTCGGTGCCTTCTCGACGACCGCGATCTTTCGCTGACGCCCGTCGAGCATCGCGAAGACCGCGTTCGCGGCGACAGCCTGAGGCCAGAAGACGTTGCCCGGATGGTCGGCGGGCTCGTTGAAGCCGCCGGCGTCGTGGCCGTAGAAGATCGGCCCACCGAAGGCCACGTGCTCGGCCGAATCGCCGTCGCACCGAAGCGTCATGTGGCGGCCCGTGAGGAGGAACTGAAACTTCCCGCTGCCAGGATCGCCGATGAGGGCCACCGACTGCTGGTGGCCGAATCCACCGGTGTCGTCCTCGAGCTGCTTGTCGAACCGGGCGTGCCACTCGGGGCTCGTGAGCGATTCGAAGATGTCGCGAACGAGCTTCCGCTGCTCGGCCGTGAAGAAGTCGCTCGACACGTCTGTCTCGTTGCAGTTCCAGTTGTTGCCGACCCGCGTCCGCAGGAGGCCGTACTTCGGATGACGGTAGTCCCATGGCACACAGACCTTGCCCCGCTGCTTCGGCGTGAGCGACTCGTGGAGAAGCTTCACGAGCGATTCCGCACCGCTCGGCGGCGTCGGCTCGTCGGCCGACAGCGGGCCGCACGCAAGCCCGGTGGCAGCGGCCGCCCCGGCGGACCGCACGAGAAAATCCCGGCGGGGCATTCGAATCACATTTCCACCCATCCGAATACTCCTCCATTGGGGCAAACCTGCCGCAGCATACCACGATCCTCCCCTCGCCGACCGGCTGCGGCCGGTGTTTTTCAGGATTGCGGCGGGTTTGACGGCGGCTCACGAGAACGATTTACTTGACCGGGAAGACCGGGCCGAAAAACATTCTGCCGGCGACCGCGGCAAGGTTTCCGCATTCCACGAGGTGCGTCCATGCGTCTTGCTCCCACGCGTGCGGTCCCGCTCGTCGTCGCGTTTTTCACCGCGGCTTCGACCTTGCTCGCGGCGGCCCAGGACGCCGGGCCGGTGAGCTACTTCCGCCAGGTGCGGCCGATCCTCCAGGCGAACTGCCAGGGCTGCCACCAGCCCGCGAAGGCCGAGGGGGGCTTCGTGCTGACGGAGGTGAAGCGAATGATCGCGGCCGGCGATTCCGGGAACGCCGGCATCGTTCCGGGGAAGCCCGAGGGGAGCGAACTGCTCTCGCAGATCACGCCCGACGCCAACGGTCGTGCCGAGATGCCGAAAAACGCGAAGCCACTCTCCGCCGGGGAGATCGACCTCGTCCGCCGTTGGATCGCGGCGGGCGCGGTGGACGACACGCCGCAGGACGTCGGCCAGCGGGTCGATGCCGAACATCCTCCCGTCTACTCGCGGCAGCCAGTCGTGACGTCTCTCGACTTCTCGCCCGACGGCCGCCTGCTCGCCGTGACGGGCTTCCACGAAGTGCTCGTGTTCGACGTGGCGGCCGCGGCTGCGACGCCGGCCGGCGAGTCGCCAAAGCCGATGATGCGTCTCGTGGGTCTCTCCGAGCGGGTGGAACGGGTGCGGTTCTCACCCGACGGCACGCGACTGGCCGTCACGGGCGGCAACCCGGCGCGGATGGGCGAGGTGCAGATCTGGAACGTCGCCGACGGCGCGCTCCTGCTCTCGCACCCGGTGTCTTTCGACACTGTCTACGGCGGTTCGTGGTCGCCCGACGGAAAGCTCATTGCCTTCGGCTGCGCCGACAACTCGCTGCGGGCGATCGACGCCGCCACGGGCGGACAGGTGCTCTTCCAGGGCGCCCACGAGGACTGGGTGCTCGACACGGTCTTCTCGCCGAAGGGGGATCACGTCGTCTCGGTCGGCCGCGACATGGCGGTGAAGCTCACCGAACTGGCGACGCAGCGGTTCATCGACAACGTCACCTCGATCACGCCCGGCGCCCTCCGCGGCGGCCTGCAGGCGATCGACCGCCACCCGACGCTCGAGCACGTCGTCGCCGCCGGCGCCGACGGCACTCCGCGGGCCTACCGGATCCACCGGCACGCGAAGCGGGTGATCGGCGACGACGCCAACATGATCTTTCCGCTCCATTCGCTCACTGGCCGCGTGTTCGGGCTGCGTTTTTCCCCCGATGGCAAGCTGGTGGCGGCGGTCGGCGGCCTGGACGGCCGGGGCGAACTGGTCGTGGCCAGCTATGGCCTCGAGGCCGACGTGCCCAAGCCCGTTCTCGACATCATGGCAAAGGTTCCGGGCGAGAGCCGCACGAAGGGGAGCCAGCGGACCGCTGCCGAGTGGAAGGTGTTCGACGAGTTCCGCGACGCCTCGACGAAGCTGCTCTCGAAGGTTGAGGTTCCTGAAACGGCGCTCTACGCGGTCGCGTTCCATCCGCAGTCGGGTGAGATCGCGGTGGCCGGCGGCGACGGAATCGTGCGGTTTTACGACACGCAGGGAGCCTTGAGGCGGCAGTTTCCCGTGGCCCCCATCCACGCCGACACCGCCGCCGGACGGCGGGCTCCGCTGCCGTGGCCGATGGAGGCGTCTCTCGAGCCCGATCCGCCTGCTCCGGCGGGCGTTGCGTCGCTCGAAGTCGAGCCCGCCGAGATTCTCCTGGACGGCCCGTTCGCGACCACCCAGCTGCTGGTCACGGGCCGTCTGGCCGACGGCCGCAGGATCGACCTCACCCGGAGCATCACGGTCTCGGCGGACGGCGACGGCATGTCGCTCGTCTCGATCGGCCCGGGAGGACTCGTGCGACCACTCGCCGACGGCACGGCACGGCTGAGGCTTTCGTACGGCACGGAGGCGGCCGTCTCCGCGACCGTGAAGATCCGCGTCGCGGGCACCGGCGCATCGCCGCACGTCGATTTCGTCCGCGATGTGAATCCCGTGCTCGCGAAGATGGGCTGCAACCAGGGCACCTGCCACGGCGCGGCCAAGGGGAAGAACGGCTTCAAGCTTTCCCTCCGCGGCTACGACCCCGTTTTCGACCTGCGGGCCTTCACCGACGACCACGGCAGCCGGCGAGTGAACCTCGCGAGCCCCGACGACAGCTTGATGCTCCAGAAGGCTTCCGCGACGGTGCCGCACCAGGGCGGCCTGCTCGCGAAGCCGGAGGATCCCCACTACCAGGTCGTCCGCCGCTGGATCGAGGAGGGAGCGCGGCTCGACATGGCCACGCCCCGCGTCGTGAAGATCACGGTCAGCCCGCCCGTCGCCGTGATCGACCTGCCCGACCGAAGGCAGCAGTTTCGCGTGGTGGCGACGTACGCCGATGGCAGCTTGCGCGACGTCACGCGGCTGGCGTTTCTGGAGAGCGGCAACATGGAGGTGGCCACGGCCGACCCCACTGGCCTCGTCACCGCGGTCCGCCGCGGCGAAGCGCCGATCCTCGTCCGCTACGAGGGCTCCTACGCCGCCGTCACGCTCACCGTGATGGGCGACCGCAGCGGCTTCCAGTGGCAGAAGGCCGATTCATGGGGCCCGATCGACGAGCTCGTCGCGGCGAAGTGGCGGGCGATGCAGATCGAGCCGGCGCCGCTCTGCTCCGACGCCGAGTTCCTCCGCCGCGTGACGCTCGACCTCACCGGCCTTCCCCCATCCGCCGACGAGGTGCGGTCGTTTCTCGCCGACGGCCGCGACGTGAGGGTGAAGCGGGCAGCGCTCGTGCAGAGGCTTCTCGCGAGCGACGCCTTCGTCGAGCACTGGACGAACAAGTGGGCCGATCTTCTGCAGGTGAACCCGAAGTTCCTGGGGAAGGAGGGGGCGCAGGGGCTCCGCGACTGGATCCGCGGCCGGATCGCGGCCAACACGCCCTACGACCAGTTCGCCCGCGAGATCCTCACCGCCTCGGGCTCCAACCGCGAGCACCCGGCCGCCGCCTACTTCAAGACGCTCCGCGACCCCGCGCTCACGATGGAAAACACGACGCACCTGTTCCTGGGCGTGCGGTTCAACTGCAACAAGTGCCACGACCATCCGTTCGAGCGCTGGACGCAGGACCAGTATTTCGAGACGGCCGCGTTCTTCGCGCAGGTGGCCCTCGAGAAGGATCCGGAGAGCAAGAATCGTTCGATCGGCGGCTCGGCGGTGGAGGGGGCCAAGCCGCTCTGGGAAGTGGTGAAGGACGTCCCCACCGGTGAGTTGAAGCACGACCGCACCGGCAAGGACGTGCCGCCGAAGTTCCCGTTCGAGTGCCGGTTCACCGCACCGCAGAACGGCACGCGGCGGCAGCAGCTCGCTGCCTGGCTCACCTCCCCCGACAACTCCTATTTCGCCCGGAGCTACGTGAACCGGCTCTGGGGCTATCTCTTCGGCACCGGCATCATCGACCCGATCGACGACATCCGCGCGGGCAACCCGCCCACGAACCCGGCGCTCCTCGACCATCTCACGAAGTCGTTCGTGGCCGGCGGGTTCGACGTGCGGAAGGCGCTCGCGGAGATCTGCACGTCACGGACCTACGGCCTCGCGATCACGAGTACGAAGTGGAACGAGGACGACAGGATCAACTATTCGCGGGCGCTCCCCCGACGGCTACCGGCCGAGACGCTCTTCGACACTCTCCATGCCGCCATCGGTTCGCCGACGAAGTTCCCGGGGTATCCCGCCGGAACCCGGGCGGCGGCCCTTCCCGACGTGGCAAGTGCCCTCGGCGGTGGATTTCTCCAGACCTTCGGCAAGCCGGCCCGAGAGAGCGCCTGCGAGTGCGAGCGGGCCGGCGGAGTCGCGCTTGGGCCGGTGATGGCGCTCGTGGGCGGGCCTGCAGTCGGCGACGTGCTCGCAGATCCGGCGAGCGAACTTGCGAAGCTCGTGAAGGCGCAGCCCGACGACCGGCTGGTCGTCGAAGAGATCTTTCTGCGGATTCTCAACCGGCCGAGCAAGCCCGAGGAGGTCGCGGCGGTGACCGGACTCATGGAGGCGATCGCCGCCGATCACGACGCGCTCGTGAAGGATCTCGCGGCGGCCGAAGAGGTGTGGAAGACGGAGAAGGTCAAGCGGGAGCAGGCCCGCCTCCAGGAGATCGCATCCGCGAAATCCGCGCTCGACGCGGCGACGGCGGCCTACGAGCCGACGCGGATCGACAACGAGAAGAAGCGGGCCGAACGGATCGCCGCGGCCGTCGCGTCGGTCGACAAGCACATGGCCGATCCGGAGGCGACCCTGCGACACTACGAGGAGCAGGCGGCGAAGATGCCTGCGTGGCGGATCGTGAAGCCCGAGAAGGTCATCGGCGGCGCCACGTTCGAGACCTTGACCGATGGATCGGTCTACGTGTCTGGGACGCAGGGCAACGACTCCACGATCGAGTTCTTCGCCACCGTCGAGCCCGGCAAGCTCACGGGGCTGCGGCTCGAGGCGATTCCAGACCCACGGCTGCCCGGCGGAGGCTCGGGCCGCGCGCCCGACGGCAGCTTCGTCGTCACCGAGGTGGAGCTGATGGTCGCGCCCGCCTCACGGCCGGCCGACGAGACCACGATCTCGCTGCAGAGGCCGCAGGCCGACTTCTCGGCCGACGGCTTTCCGATCGCCCAGGCCGCCGACACCGACCGCTCGAATCCCGGCCGCGGATGGAGCGT
>JBIIOJ010000199.1:0-6034 GCA_044337015.1 Pirellulales bacterium | reverse complement strand
AGGTGCTCGAAGCCGTAGGGGTCCTTCTGGTTGCCGATGCGGACGATGCCGAGCACAGGCAGCTCGCGGATCTGCATCCAGAGATCGGTGACGGCGGTCAGCGGGCCGGCGTCGCGTTCGTTGGGGCAGGCCTCGTTGTTGACGTTGATCTCGTTCACGAAGTCGTACTCGGCCGCCCAGTCATAGACCTCGTACATGAGACCCTTCACGCGAAGCCGGGCCCGCCGGAAGTTCACGGTATCGGCGAGCGTTGGGTTCAGTCCTGCACGGCCCGGCGACTGGTCCGGGCCCGGGCCGGTGGTGAACGAAGTCATGTCGAGCTGCGTTCGGCCGCCGACCTTCACGCCGAAGTCCTTGTTGGGCGACTCGAACCGCAGGCCGCTCGCCCACGATGATTTCATCGACAAATCGCCTCCCACGGCGACGGGCTTCGCCGGTTGCTCCAGTTCCTTGAGACGCATCTCGAGCTCCGCGATCCGCTCTTGGTCCAGGGCAATGGCTTCCTCGACGGCCGCTGCCACGAAGGCGCGAAGCTGCACGTGGCTCGATCGGATCGCACGCCCACCGCAACGCAAATCGTCATCGCAGTCCATGAGGCAGCCCGTTTCCGGAAAGCTTGCCTAGACAGCACTATCGGCAGGGTTCGTCTGGGCACTGAAGAGCCGGGAGCAACCTTTCGGCAGTTGAAGGCGGCATGACCGCTGCAGCCAAAAGGCATTCCGAATGCCACCGCAATATGGGGCTTTTGGGCTATCTTGCCCCCGCGGGCTGGGCAAAAGCCCTGGGCTCCAACATGCCGACGGGCTCGGCCGTTGCCACGGGCTGTCGACCGGGAAACCGGCACGTGATCGTCGTGCCGCATCCGGGATCACTCTTGATCGTGATCCGCCCCCCGTGCCCCTCGACGAGCGCCTTGCAGATCGCAAGCCCAAGGCCTCCGCTGCGGCCGCGGTCGTCACGGGATCGGGCGAGGTCGGTCTTGTAGAAGCGGTCGAAAATCCGCGGCAGGTCGTCGGGGCCGATGCCGTGGCCCGTGTCGGCGACAGTCAGGACCGCCTCGCCCGTCGCGGAGCCACGTTCGACGCCGACGACGACACGGCCGCCGTTCGGCGTGAATCGCACGGCGTTGTCGAGCAGGTTTCCGATGAGTTGGCGGAGCTTCGCTCCGTCGGCCGCGACGAAAAGGCTCGTGGGCCCCGGGGCTTCGATCGCGACGCCCCGCTCCTCGGCGACGCCTGCGAACATCGCGACCGATCTCCTCGCGAGATCCGCGAGATCGACGGCCGTCGTACGGATCGTCATGGACGGGTCGGTCGACTCCGCAAGAAGGAGCAGGTCGTTCGCGAGTTTTGACAGCTGGTTCGTCTCCTCGAGTACCTCCGCGAGCGTCTCGCGATACTCGCCGGCTTGTCGGTCCTGCGAGAGGGCGACTTCGAGGCTTGCTCTTACCGCCGTCAGCGGTCCGCGAAGCTCGTGGGCCGCGTCAGCGACGAATCGCTCCTGGCTCTCCACGTGGTCGGCGACCTGGTCGAGGAGCGTGTTGATGGTCGCTGCAAGACGGTCGAGTTCGTCGCCGGTCCCCCGGACCGCCAGCCGGTCGGCCAGCCGCGTGGGCCGTAGCTTGGCGGCGGTGCGAAGGATGTCGCCGACGGGCTTCGTGGCCCGCACGGCAAGCAAGTAGCCTGCGATCGGCGTGAGAATCCCGATCGCGAGCCCGACGGGGACGAGCAGCCGCATGAGCGCATTGACGCTCGAGTCGATGGAATCGGTCGACATGCCGATCCGAACCCGGAGCGGCCCGCCGTCCGGAAAATAAAGCCGGCGGCGGAGATACCGCCAGTTTCCGAGCTGAACGACGACCTCGTCGCGATCCGTGGCTGTCGGGGGGTAGCTGGCGACCGCTTCGGGGCAACGGTCGCTCCGCCAGGCGGTGTGGCCGTCTTCCGTGAGGATCTGCGTGAACCAACCCCGGCTTTCGTGGCTGTCGGCCTTCCGTCGGAGGACTTCGACGACCGCTTCGGTGTCGGGATGGAGCTTCCTCACGGCCAGTTCGATCTCGTTCATCTCCCCGCGAAGCACCGTGTCCGCCTCGCGCAGGAGCGCGGTGTGCGCGCCGATATTCACCGCGAAGAGGGCTGCCGCGGCCATCGCGAGCACGACGGCCGTGTTCCAGAGCGTCAGCCGGACGCGAAGCGTGTCCTTGGGGACAAGGTCAGGACGCAGCCAGCGCATAGCCGCGACCCCGGATCGTGCGGATGAACGACTCCGACCGCCCGCGGTCGATCTTCGTCCGCAGGCGATTGATGTGGACGTCGATGACGTTCGTCGGTCCGTCCCAGTCGAAGCCCCAGACGTGCTCGCAGAGCATCTTGCGGGTGACGACCTGCCCGGTGAACCGCATGAGCAACTCGAGGATGCTGAATTCGGTGGGAGTGAGCTCCAAGGTCCGGCCGGAGATCGAGAGCCGCTTCGTCGACAGGCTCAGATGGAGCGGACCCACCTCGAGCTCCATCGCGGGCTTGTGGGCCGAGCGACGGTGGATCGCCTCGATCCGGGCGAGCAGTTCGTCGATGGCGAAGGGTTTGACGAGGTAGTCGTCCGCCCCTGCCTCGAAGCCGGCAAGCTTGTCTGGAACGGTCCCTTTCGCGGTCAGGACGATGACGGGAGTGCGGACGCCGGCCTGCCTCGCCTCGCGGAGAACCTCGATGCCCGAGGCCTTCGGCAGCATCAGGTCGAGCACGACGAGGTCGCTCGACAGGACCACCCGTTCCTTGATCGCCTTCTCACCGTCGGCGATCCAGGAGCACTCGTGCCCCGCCTCGTGGAGGGCCGTCGACACGGCCTTCGCGATGATGGGATCGTCCTCGACGAGCGAGATGTGCATTGGGAATCCGCCTGCCGCGCCCGCGACGAATCACTCCCACTCGATCGTCGCCGGCGGCTTCGACGATATATCGTACACGACCCGGTTGACCCCCCGCACCTCGTTGATCACCCTGCTGGAAATCCGGGCCAACAGCTCGTGCGGCAGGTGGCTCCAGTCGGCCGTCATGAAGTCCTCCGTTTCGACCGCCCGAACGGCGAGCACGTCGTCGTAGGTACGCGCGTCGCCCATGACACCGACGCTCTGCACCGGCAGCAGAACGGCGAATGCCTGCGACACCTTCCGCATGAGCCCTTCCCGCTCGATCTCCTCGAGCACGATTGAGTCGGCCGCCCGCAGGGTGTCGAGCCGTGATTTCGTGACCTCGCCGATGCAGCGAACGGCAAGGCCCGGCCCGGGGAACGGATGTCTCCAGACAATCCTCTCGGGAAGGCCCAGCTGCAGGCCGAGCTGCCGCACCTCGTCCTTGAAGAGGTCGCGCAGCGGCTCGATGAGCTCGAACTCGAGGTCCTCGGGAAGGCCCCCGACGTTGTGGTGAAGCTTGATGGTCGCGGCGGGACCGTCCGGGGCGGCCCCGCTTTCGATGACGTCGGGATAGAGCGTCCCCTGCGCGAGAAAACGGGCACCGGAAATCCTGCTCGCCTCGTCGGCGAAGCAGTCGACGAAGACCTTGCCGATCCGCCGCCGTTTCTCCTGGGGTTCCGTGACCCCCTTCAGGGCCTCGAGAAACCTCGCTTCGGCCCGGACCACGTGGAGATCGGTCTTGAAGTGGTGCTCGAACTCGTCGATGACGGCGTCGGCCTCGTGCGCCCGCAGCAGGCCGTTGTCCACGAGAATGCACGAGAGACGGTCGCCGATCGCCCGCGACAAAAGCGCCGCGACGACGGCCGAATCGACGCCCCCGGACAGCCCGCAGATCACGCGGCCATCGCCCACGCTCTCGCGGATGGTGAGGATCGCCTCGTCGGCGAAGTCGGCCAGCCTCCACGTCCCGCCGCAGCCGCAGGCGTTTCGGACGAAGTTGGCGAGGATCGTGGCGCCTGCCGGCGTGTGTGTGACCTCCGGATGAAACTGCATCCCGTACACCGGCAGCCTGCGGTGCCGCACCGCCGCGACGGGGCAGGTCGGGGTGCGGGCGATCGGCACGAAGTCGGCCGAGACCCGGTCGACCTGGTCGCCGTGGCTCATCCAGACCTCGGTCCGCGGGGGAACACCGGCGAAGAGCGTGTCGGCGTCGAGGATTTCCAGGCTCGCCCGGCCGTACTCGCGGGAATTCGCCCGGCCGACGTGTCCGCCGAGCGCATCGCAGGCCAGCTGCATTCCGTAGCAGATTCCGAGCACGGGAATCCCGAGCTCGAAGATCGCGGGGTCGATCCGCGGTGCCCCGCTCTCGTAGACGCTCGCGGGGCCCCCTGAAAGGATCACGCCCTTGGGGTCGATCTCCCGGATCCTGGCCGCGGTGATGTCGTGTCGCACGATCTCGCAGTAGACATGCTGCTCGCGAACCCGCCGCGCGATCAGTTGGGCGTACTGGGATCCGAAGTCGAGGACGAGGACCCGTTCCGCCTGGCCCAGGTGCCGCCTGCCCGACGGCTGCTCAATGATCTCCGCGGAATGGATCTCCGCGGAATGCTCGTGGCCCGTGGCGACTTTCGTCGGGCTCCGGGAAGCGGCTGTGCGACTGGTCATGGATTCCGGCGTTCCGCAGGGACAGGGAAAGCCGGCCAGTATACGGGTCCCTGGCAGGGGCTTATAGTGTCTCCATGCTCGTGCTGGCGACGAACGACGACGGCATATTCGCCCCGGGACTTGCCGCGATGGAGCGGGCCATGCGGCCCCTCGGCGACGTCGTCGTGGCGGCGCCCTCCACTGAGCAGAGTGGGGTAGGCCACGCCATCACCTTTCTATCGCCGCTTACGGCGAAGGAGGTCTTCGAGGGCGGGCGGCACCGCGGCTGGTCGATCGACGGCAGCCCGGCCGATTCAGTCAAGCTCGCGATCGGTGAGTTCTGCCCGCGAAAGCCCGACCTCGTGGTGAGCGGCATCAATAGCGGGCTCAACGCCGGCATCAACGTGCTCTACTCGGGGACGGTGGCCGCGGCGATCGAGGGAGCGTTCTTCGGGATCACGAGCATCGCCGTGTCACTGGAGTACGACGAGCACGCCGATTACGAGAGGGCCGCGGAGATCGCGATGGACGTCATCAGGGAGCTGCTCGACCGGAAGCCCGCCGCCGGGAGCCTCTTCAACATCAACATTCCGTCGGTCGCCCTCTCGCGGACGCCGGAGGTGAGGGTCGTGCCGATGAGCATCTCGCGGTTTGGCGAGGCGTTCGAGCGACGCGTCGACCCGCGCGGTAGGTCGTATTTCTGGGCGACGAACGACCCGCCCCCCCCTCCGTCGCCCACCGATTCGGACGTCACGGCACTGGCCGCCGGGGTCGTCACGCTCACGCCCCTTGCCTATGACCTCACCCAGCGATCGGCCATGGCTTCGCTCGCGACCGGCCGCTGGAAGATCTCGCCCCGCGGCTCAGCCAGCTAGAGAAGCGCGTAGGCAGCCAGTCCTCCGGCGACGAGGACGCCGACGCCGATGATCGCCCACACGAAAAGCGGGATGCCTGCCAACTGCCCCTTCGTCTTCTTGCGGCGGTAGGCCTGTGCCTGTTCCGCCGCGGAACCCTTCGAGGCCGCGGGCTGCTGGGCTGCGGCCGGCTTCTTCGTCGCCGCGGAGGCCTTCTTTGGATCCGGCGCACGGGCAGCTGCCGGCCCGATCGTTGACCGCGTGCTCGCCGACGGAGGCGGCGTCACGACCGACAGTTGCGAGGCGTCGATGCCCGACAGCGAACTCGAGCCGCCGAGGTCGCTGTCGCCGGTCCGCGGGCTCGTTCCGGCAGACCCGCGGGGCCGAAGCCGCGGCGGTGCGATGGACTTCGACGACATCGAGACCGACCGTGATGCATCCCCCGCCGACCGGCGCCGCAGCTGCTCCTTGAGGACCGCCGCGGGGGATGGGCCGTCGGCCGCGTCGGCCGCGTCGGCCGCGACCGGGTTTTCCGCGAGCCAAGCGGCGAGGGCGTCGGCCACCTCCTTCGCCGTCTGCTGCCGCGCCTCTGGACGCTTCTGCAGCATCCGCAGGTAGAGCGACGCAA
>JBIIOJ010000197.1:0-6040 GCA_044337015.1 Pirellulales bacterium | reverse complement strand
CACTAGAACGCATGGCGACCGCATTCCGCAGGTTGAACAACCTGCGGCTACACCGGAAGCGAGCGTCCGGCGAGGGCATACGGGCAGTCCCGAACCCAGCACGTTGGACCCGCAAGAAATCGGCGCTGACAACAAAACCGGCCGGGGCATGCCGCCCCGGCCGGCGAGTGAACTCTTCTGGGAAATCGCGCAGCTCAGAAGCCGCAGTACGTCACGCAGACGTCGCCGCACTTCTTGAAGCGGACCTTCACCGACACGCCGCAGCAGTAGTCGTAGCAGACCTCGCCGCAGCCGAAGAGCGTGCAGCGGGAGTGCTCGACCGGGCAGCCGTCGCAGCAGGCCGGCAGGCAGACCGGCACGTCGACCGTGCAGCAGGTCTCGGGGCTCGTCACGTGGAGCACCGTCTCGTAGGTCGGCTCGGGGCAGCAGCCGCCGTGACGGTGCTTCTTGTGATGGAAGAGGCCGTGGTGGTGCTTGTAGGTGATGCAGGGGGCCGGGCAGCAGGGTTCGGCACAGCAGGCCGGTTCCTCGACGCAACACCCGGGCTCCTCCACGCAGCAGGCGGCGTCGTGGTGGTGCTTGTGGTGATGCCGAAGGCCGGCGGAGGCGGTGGATGCGACGAGGCCCGCGAACAGGGCGACGGCGGCGACGATGGCGGGACGGACACGGAACATGGCGAAATCTCCGGGGAAAAGCAGGAAAAGGGGCACGATCCAACGATGGCATCCCCACGGCCGTTGTCAAAGTTTCCCCACGAGGCACCCACGGAAAAACCGCCATAACCGGCTGGGGCGGAACGACTTCCGGACCGGTTCTGCCGGTCGTTCCGGTCGTGCTTCCCGCAGGATTCCTCGCCTTGGCCTCACGGCTGCGAAAGCCGAAGACCTCCGGTGATGATGGGGAGCCCGGGATCGAGCCCGAAGGAGGGGGAGCCATGCGCGTCACGTCTCGTCGGTCCGTCTGTGTCCTGATCGCGGCTACGGTGTTCTGCGCCGTCTCGCGAACCCATGCGGACGACGGCTTCGCCGCCGTCGGCGGCACGGCCGATCTCGAGGCCCGCATCGCCGCGCTCGAGGCGCAGCTCGCCGAGCAGGCGGAGCAGCGGGACCGCGTCTCCGCGAGCATGGTGTCGTATCTGCCCGAAGCAGATGCCCCCGCCTGCACCGACGGCTGCGGTTCGTGCCGATCGAGCGTCGGCCGCGACTTCCTGAGCGACTGCTGCCGGGGCTGCGGCTACTACGGCGGTGCGGAGATCATGTGGCTCAAGCCCTTCGCGAGTGGTTTCGGCGGGGTCTTCCTCGACGCCGCCTCGGCCAACGAGTACCTGCCCGGCTGGCGGCTCTGGGGCGGCTATCAGAACTGCGACGGTCTCGGCTGGCGGGTCGGCTGGTGGCAGTGGGACCAGACCTCCGTGGGCTCGGGCGACATCTTCGGCACACCCGTCCTCGCAGGGGTGCGGCTCACGTTCCAGAAGCTCGACCTCGAGGCGACGCAGATGGTGTCGTTTCGTTGCTGGGATCTCCTGTTCGGTGCGGGCGTGACGTACGTGGGCAACAACTACGACTACGCCTTGAGCGATCCCACGGATCCTGCAAACGTCGAGGGTGTCCGCAGCCGCTTCGACGGCTGGGGCCTCACCACCGGGCTGCTCGCGATCCGCGATCTTCCGAGCGTGCCCGGGCTGAAGCTCGTCAGCAGCGTGCGGTGGTCGGGCGTCTACGGCAACAACGTGTTCACCGAAGTGCAGGGCCCCGAGAGGCTGGCCCTCGAAAGCGCGATGGCGAACATCCTCGAACTCAAGATCGGCCCGCAGTACGAGCGTTGCATCGGCCGCGGCACGACCTTCTTCGCCGGCGGCGGATTCGAGGCGCAGTATTGGTCGGGCCTCTCCGGGCTAAATTTCATCGACGGCAACGGCGGCGACATCGGCCTCGTCGGCTTCACGGTGAACACCGGCATCCGGCGGTGAGCCGGCCGACGCCTGCATCATCCCGCGGAAGTGCCGTTGGCCGTCCAATCCGCTGTTTTGCCCTACCGCTTCGCCGTCTTCTTCGCGGCCACCTGTTTGAGCTCGGCCTTCACGCCCGCCCGGGCCGCGCGGTGTCCCGCGGTGCGAACCCTCTTCGTCACCGGACGGGCGACCTCGAGATTCACACCCTTCTTCGCCGCCGGCGCTGCCACGGCCTTCACGGCCGCCTTCTTCACCGACTTCACCGCCGTCTTCGCAGCCGTGCCGACCTCCACCAGCCGCGCTTCCAGCCGCTGCAGGGCGCCCGCGAACAGTTCCGACTTCTCACGGCTGCGGTCGTTGGTGGCTGTGCCGGCGTTTGTCGTCCGCTTCGTGGTCCGCGTCTGCTTGGCATAGAGGTCACGCCATTTGTCGCGGAGCGTGCGGGCCTGCCTGATCGCGGCCTGCAATTCAGCCCGTCCGGCGGCGGCGATCTCCTTGCCGAGGCTCGAATCGAACACCTTGCGTTCGGCGGCAGTGAGCATCGCACGAATCGTCTTGAGATCGAAACCGACGACGGAAGACTTGGCCATGGAGATCGCCTTTCTGGGTGACGAAGAAAGCACAAAAGAAGTCTCTCGGTTGAATGTAGCAGTTGGGTCGGGTGGTGGGCTTCGGTGGTTCAAAAAATCCCGGGCAGTTGCCCGCCGATCGCCGTCTTCGTGACCACCACTCCCGGGTGCTGCTTGACCACTCGGCCGAACACCGCCGAAAAGCTCGGCCTGATGGAACGGCTGCAGGTTGATTGGTTGCGTCCGCCCCAAACACCGACATCCCGCGGTGGGCCTGCCTACGCCTGCATCATCCCGCGGAACCGCTCGAAGAGATACGACGCGTCGTGCGGGCCGGCGGCGGCCTCGGGGTGGTACTGCACGCTCGCGGCGTTCGCGGTGCGATGCCGCAGCCCCTCGATCGTGCCGTCGTTGAGGTTGCGGTGGGTCACCTCGAGTTCCGGGGGCAGCGTCGCCTCGTCCACGGCGAAGCCGTGGTTCTGCGAGGTGATCTCCACCTTGCCCGTGGCGAGATCCATCACCGGCTGGTTGGCGCCGCGGTGGCCGAACTTCAGTTTGAACGTCTTCGCCCCGCATGCGAGCGCGAGCATCTGGTGGCCGAGGCAGATGCCGAAGATCGGCACCTTCCCGACGAGGCCCCGGACGGTGTCGATGACGTAGGAAAGCGGCTCGGGGTCGCCGGGGCCGTTCGAGAGGAAGACGCCGTCGGGCTTCATCGCGAGGACGTCGGGGGCCGAGGTCGATCCGGGCACGACCGTCACGCGAAATCCGCAGCTCGAAAGGTGCCTCGCGATGTTCCACTTCATGCCGCAGTCGATCGCGACAACGTGCTTCGTCGACCCAGCATGCTTCGTTGGGCCGGCGTGACCGCCCGCGGCCGGCTTCGGGATTTCGCCCCCCTCGAGCGGCTGCCGCAGCGGAACGGCCCACGGGTCGAGCCGCTCGTTCCAGTCGCCGATCGTCCCCGGCATCACCTCGCGCACGAGATCGCGGCCGACGAGCTTCGGGGCCGACTTCGCCATCGAGACGAGCTGCTTTTCGTCGAGCACGTCGCTCGACAGCACGCCCGTCATGGCGCCCGTGATCCTGAGCTTGCGGACGAGTGCCCGCGTGTCGATCCCGGCGAGGCCGACGACCCCCGCCTTCGCCAGGTAGTCGCCGAGCGTGCCCGTGGAGGTGAAATTGCTCGAGATCCGGCTCGCCTCGCGGACGATGAAGCCGGAGAGCTGAAGCTTCCCGCTTTCGACGTCGTCGGCGTTCACGCCGTAGTTGCCGATCTGCGGGGCGGTCATCGCCAGGATCTGCCCGCGGTAGCTCGGGTCCGTGAGGATCTCCTGGTAGCCGGTCATCGAGGTGTTGAAGCAGACCTCGCCGCTGACGGTGCCCCGGGCCCCGAACGATTCGCCGAACCAGACGCTGCCATCCTCGAGAGCGAGTGCCGCCCGTGCCACGCTTCAGAATCTCCAGGGTTTGCATCGACCGGGACGGATGATACCACAGAGCCATGCAGGACAAGCAGAGGAGGCGAGGCGACGGGCTCTCGGTCGCGCGGGTCGAGGCCGCGTGCGGTGGTGTTTCCGGATACGCGTTCGTTCATCCGAAGTGCGCGAGGAAGCGGCGGGAGGACATGGAGGAGGTGCTCGCCATGGTCGAGGGAGGGGAAGCGGACATCGCCCGGGAGGAACTCGTCTGGCTCCTCTCGGAGTGCCCCGATTTTCTCGACGCACATCTGCAGCTCGGCCTTCTCGCCCTCGCGGACGACGACGCGAAGCTCGCCCGCGGCCACTTCGGCCGTGTCTACGAGCTCGGCCTTCGGGCGGTCGAGGCCGCCGGCAACCCCGCGCCGCTCCCGTACGCGATCCGCGAGAACGAGTCGTTCTGGCAGGCGGCCAAGGGGCTCGTGCACTGCCTCGTGCGAACGGGCCGTCGCGGCATGGCGAAGGGCGTCGTCGAGAAGCTCGCTCGTCTCGATCCATCCGACCCGCTCGGGCTGAAGTTGGTGCTCGATTCCAAGGAGGGACCGTCCCATGGCTGATGCGGCGAGGTTCATCTCGATCGACGGCCTCGACGGCGCAGGGAAGTCGTCGCAGATCCGATTGCTCGCCGACTGGCTCGCCGCCCGCGGCAAACGTGTCGTGACGTGCCGCGACCCCGGCTCCACTCCGGCCGGCGACGCCTTCCGCGCGATCCTGCTGGACCGGCACGACCTCCATCTCGACGCGACGACCGAGATGCTCCTCTACATGGCGGCGAGGGCGCAGCTGGTGGCGGAGGTCATCCGCCCCGCGCTCAACCGCGGCGACTGGGTCGTCTCCGATCGCTACCTGCTCGCGAACGTGGTCTACCAGGGGCACGCCGGAGGACTCGCTCCCGATCGGATCCGGGCCGTCGGCGAGATCGCCACCGGCGGCCTCATGCCCGACCTCGTGATCGTGCTCGACGTCGATCTGGACACCGCCGCCCGGCGGATCGACCGGCCTCTCGACAAGCTCGAGAGCCGCGGCGACGACTACCGGCGGCGGCTACGGGACGGGTTTTGCGCGGAAGCCGCGAGGGATCCGGGACGAATTCGTATCATCGATGGCACGGCGGCGATGGACGAAGTTGCAAAGTCGGTGCAGTCCGTCGTCCGGGAGGCCTTCTTCTCGCATGGACGGTGAATCCGCGACACGGACCGGGACGCTGCGGGGCCATGCAGCCGCAGCCGATCGCTTCGCATTGCTCTCCCGCCGCGGCAGGCTTTCGGGCACGCACCTCTTCGTGGGGCCGGTCGATGCCCGCGTCGATGCCTTCGCGCTGCGACTGGCGAAGGCCGTGCTCTGCCTCGAACCCCGTGAGCCGCTGGACGCCTGCGGCAAGTGCCTGTCGTGCGCCCAGTTCGACGCTGGCACCCATCCTGATGTCGAGCTCGTCAGGAAGCCGGAAGACCGCGCGACGATTCCGCTCGACGCGTTCATCGGGGACGCCGAGCATCGCATGCGGGAGGGGCTCTGTTGGCGGATCCTCCTGCGACCGGCGCTCTCGCGTCGCAAGGTCGCGATCATCTTCGACGCCGACCAGCTCTCCGACGAGTCGGCCAACTGCCTGCTGAAGACGCTCGAGGAGCCTCCCGATCACGCGATCATCATCCTCGTCGGCACGTCGGTCGAGCGGCAGCTGCCGACGATCCGCTCCCGCTGCCAGGTGCTGCGGTTTCGTCCGCTCGACGCTTCCGAGCAGGTCTCGAGGCCCGTCGATCCGGCGGAGGAGGAGTTCCGGGCCGCGGTCCTCCGCCGGCTTTCGTCGCGGCCGCTCCACGGCGTCGAACTCGCCCGCGATGTGACGGCGTGGGTGGAGGCAGCCGGCAAGGAGGCCCCGGCGAGGCGGGCACGATTGAGGAGCGTCATGGAGGCAGCAATCACCGCGTACCGGGAGGCCATGCGGACGCGGGTCGATGACGACCATGTCCTCGAGCGGCTGGCAATCACGCTCGACGCGATCGAATGGATCGATGCGAACCTCAACGTGGCGGCCCTCATCG
>JBIIOJ010000196.1:0-6061 GCA_044337015.1 Pirellulales bacterium | reverse complement strand
CTCCGCCACCTTGGCCGGTACCGCGCCGAGGTGACCCCCTCCCCAAATCCTGATCCAGGTCTTGTGAGAGAATCCTCGTGCCTGACGCCGCCCCCAACTTGGTACCAGCCGGGTTGTTAGCCATGCAGGGCCGGTAGCTGGGCATGCCCAGCTACCGGCCGCGCGAACTCCGACGGCGTCCGGTTGCCCAGAGCACCATGCGGCCGGACACGATTGTAGTCCTCCTTCCACGCTTCTGTCACGGCTCGCGCTTCATCGAGCGACAAGAACCAATGCTGGTTCAAGAACTCGTCGCGAAGCCGGCCGTTGAATGATTCGATCACTGCGTTATCCGTGGGCTTTCCCGGCCTACTGAAGTCGAGCTTCACGCCATTGAAGTAGGCCCACAGATCCAAGCTTCTCGACCTAACGTCAGCAGCCGGAACCGCTGCCCGCCGACCAGCTGATCGGCCATGAAGTCCATTTCTGGTGATGTCAAAGGCAAAAAAACTAACATCCCGGATGGATCAAGAAACGGGGAGGACGTCAAATCGCGAGGAGGTGCTCCGCGTGCACCAGAGTGGCTCACGGCGTCTGAGACGTGTTTTTGTCAGTCGCTGCTGTCGGGCCGTGGCCGGCGGAGGCCGAACGGCCGTAGTGACTCGCTCGCCTACCGAGGCTTGCAGCTGGCAAACTCCTCGTCCGCTACCGCCTCCAGCAGCAGCAGCTGACGAAAGACGCTCATTGCGGCGACATTGCCGTTGGCTGCCTCGACCAAGACGTCACGAATCTCGGCGTCGGTCAATTCCAGACCGAGCTCGCGCCGAATCGCGAGGATCAACACCCGCTCCTCGCCACGCCTGTAGTCGCCGAGCAGCCAAGCCTTGATGGCCGACATGGCGTCCAGGGATTCCAAACGATCGTAGGGATCTCGTTTTGAAAGCATCGCACGTTCCTCCGGGGTGCGACGCAGCCTAGCGATCGATTATGAGCCGAATGTGGCTCACGAAGAACTCACGCCGACCGTCCAAATCTCGCGACTGCGGCCCGTCGATGGCTCCGGTGACACCGGCGCCGTGATCTCGCACCGGCCGCGGCTCTGCCGATGCGCGACACGCCCCGGCGTGCCGACCAGCTCGATCCGGCCATCGACGTGCTCGACGAGGGCGGTGCAGTGCTCCACCCAGTCGCCGCAGTTGTAGTAGTCGATGCCCTCCACGCGGCGGATGGCCGGCACGTGGATGTGGCCGCAGACCACGCCCGCGCAGCCATGCTCTCGCGTATAGCGGGCCACGAACCGCTCGAAGTCGTTGATGAAGTTCACGGCCGACTTCACCTTGCCCTTGAGCATCGCGCTCAGCGACCAGTAGGGGTAGCCGAGCGACCGCCGCAGGGCGTTGGTCCAGGCGTTGGCGTGGAGGGCGAGCGTGTAAGCGCGGTCGCCGAGCCGGTAGATCCAGCGGGCGTGCCGGGTGACCTGATCGAACTGGTCGCCGTGGATCACGAGCAGCCGGCGACCGTCGAGGGTCACGTGGACGAACCGGTCGGCCAGTTCGATGCCACCAAGGTCGTGCGGGCACCACGCGCGGAGGAACTCGTCGTGGTTGCCCGCGACGTAGAACACCCGCGTGCCCCGCTTGAGCATGCCCAGGATGCGCCGGACGACGAAGCTCGCCGTGTCGTTCCAGCGGAAGCTTCGCCGCAGCTTCCAGCCGTCGATGATGTCACCCACGAGGTACAGGCGGTCGGGCTCGTAGCCCCCGAGAAACTCGAAAAGCTCGGCGGCGCGGGAGAATCCGCAGCCTAGGTGGACGTCGGAGATAAACAGCGAGCGGACCCTCATCGGCCAGGCCTCCGTGCGGAACGTCAGCGTCAGCAAGTACCCACTACCGATCGCATCGCCACGCTGGATCGCCGGATCCGATGAGTTTTCCGTGAGCGGGGCCGCTCAGGCAGCCGCCGGGCGTGCCGCGGCAGCCGCGGAGCCGGGCAGACGCCGCTCGATCACCCGTAGCACGTCGCCCGCCCCGTCCATCCGTCCCGCCCGAGCCGCGAGCGCCGGGCGGTACCGGTCGAGGCCGCCCAGGAACGCTCGCACGCGATCCGCATCGACCCGCTCGAGCGGCAGGAAATCGCCGCAGCCCATCCCGCGCAAGAAGTGGCCGTTCATGCGCTGCTCGGCGTGGGCCGATTCGGGCAGGGCCAACAGCGGCTTGCCGAGGTGCAACGCCTCGCCGATCAGCTGGTTGCCGCCGGCGGCCACCACGGCCGTGCAGGTGGCGAGATCCGCGACGAACCGCGGTTCGTCAATCTCGTGGAAGCTCATGGCGCCGCACGACTCGCGGCCGCCGAGCCCATACACCCTCACCGGCAGGCCGCAGGCCGCGAGGGCCTCGAGCACCGCGGGGGGCGTGTGGCGGCGGAGGTAGCTGACAACGTGGCCGCCCGCGGACGGCTCGGCGGCGAGCACCGCCCCGCGCAGCAGCGGGCCCACCTGCACGACATGCTCCCAGCCCCGCGCGAGCGGCGGCTGGAAGAAGGCGGACACGACGGTGTCGGCCGCGCCTCGGACGTAGAGCCGCACCGCGAGTCCCATGGCCGTCGCCTGCCAGCGGAGGCCGCGTGGCAGCTCCCGCAGGTCGTAGGCCAGGAGGAAGTGCTGGTGATCCACGCTCACGACCGGGATGTTCAGCCGCCGGGCGGCGCGGGGCAGCACCGGCTCGAAGTCGGTGATCACGAGGTCGGGGCCGAAGTCATCGAGCGCCCGTGTGACGTGGTCGAGGAGCGCCGGCAGCCGGCGCCAGCGATACCACAGTCCTGCGGCGATGGAGCGGCTCACGTCGATCCGGCCGCGGACGTAGTCGAAGCGGATGCCGGGCACGTCGAGGAAGCGGGCTGCGGGCCGCGCGGCCCGCGCGCGGCCCGTTAAGAGCGCGAGCGCCTCGTCGGTCGAGGCGACGAGAAATTCGTGCCGGTCGCCGAGCCGCTCGAGGAGCGTCAGCACGCGGGCCGCATGGCCCCGTCCCTCGCCGCAGACGCCGATCGCGATCCTGGCCATGGCACACGCCTCTGGGCCGTGCTGCTCACCGCTGCATGTGCCTTGATCATCGACCCGACTGGGGCCGGCACACAAACTTGAGTTTTGCGTGAGCGGCTGCCTGGCGAGACAGGAGTTTCTCCCGGCACGTTCGGGTGCTGAACAGACGCCCGTGACGGAAGCGCTATCGAGCCCCAGGCTGCATCCTGCCGGGTGGTGCCGTTCCCTGCGCACCCCGGGCGTGCGTCGCTTTTGAGCCGACTTTGCGGTATTCCCCGATGAAACAGCGAAACAACCCGCTCCTACGCGGGGAGTTTTTTAAAGCCGCCGTCAGCGCAACTCGACCGCGAGCCGCCGGTTCAACGCTGCCGGCGTGCGCCGGGATTGCTTGCTCAACGCGTGCAACAGAACCATCGCCTGGCCTTCCACCGTGAAAATCACCTTCGCGATCCCGGTGCGTCACGCCCGCACGGCCGTGCCCAGCACCCGCCATACTTCGGCGGGACTCGTGCGGCCTTCGCGGATCAGTGCTCGGGCCTGCATGAACAGCGGCGACATGCCGTTGTCGATCGCGATCCGGTAGAGTTCGCGGCTGTCGGCCTTGCGGAGAATGGCCTTCCCGATCTGGTCGCCACGGGCGTCGAGAAACTCACTGATCATCGCCCTTCCACTGTATCCCGTGCCATGGCACTGGCTGCACCCCACCGGCACGCGCGCCCGGTCCACCTCGATGCCGCACAGGTCGGTCGGGTCCGACGACTCGCGGCTACAGTGGTTGCAAAGCGTGCGGAGCAGCCGCTGCGTGACGACTGTGATGAGGCCGCTGCGGACGAGAAAGGGCTCGATCCCCATCTCAATGAGCCGGGTGATCGCGCTGGCGGCGGTATCGGAGTGGAACGTGGCCAGGAGCAACTGGCCGGTGAGCGACGCCTGGATGGCGAATTCGGCAGTGTCGCGGTCGCGGATCTCACCGACCATGATCACCTCCGGATCCTGCCGCATGAGCGACCGCAGGCCTGTTTTCAGATCGAAGCCGGCAGCCAGATCGACCTGGCTTTGGGCCACACCCTCCACGGGAACCTCGATCGGATCCTCGATGGAGACGATGCTCCGCGACCCCTTTGTCGATGTGACGAGGTGCCGCAGGCAGGCGTAGAGGGTGGTCGACTTACCGCTGCCGGCAGGCCCGGAAATCAGCATCGCGCCACTGGTTTCGACGAGCGCATCGCGGATCCGCGCCGTCACCTGGGGCGGATTGCCCAGTTCGTCGAGCATAGTGAACTCGCGGTCGTGGCCGAAGAACCGCAGCACCGCCCGCTCGCCGTGCATCGTGGGGAAGGTGCTGACGCGGATCTCCCGGCCGTGCCGCGGCTTCTCGATCCGGCCTTCCTGGGGGATGTCGTTTTTGTACGTGAGCAGATCGGCAAGCACCTTGAGCCGCGAGGTCACCGACGAGGTGCCGCCAGGAGGAATCATGCTCACCGGCTGGAGCACGCCGTCATGCCGGAATTTCACGTCCAGCCCGCCGCGGGTCGGCTGCAGATGCATGTCGCTCGTGCCGACGGCGTAGGCGAAGTCGAGGAGGATGTCGATGGTGTCGGTGGCGTAGGAGGCGGCCTCGGGGCGGAGCGTGCCGAGCCGTCTCTGGGCGGCACGCACCTGCTCGGGAAGGTCACGGCCCCGCGGAGGTGCCGCCGCAGCCGCCGGCGCCATGGATGCCACAGGAGCGGCGGAGGGCGTGGGGGGTGCGGCCGTCGCCGCACCACTATTGATTGGCGGTATTTCCATTTTTGAAGAGACCCTCCACCGCTCCGGGGTTGATCTGTGCCACATAGCGGCCGAACAGCCGGAAAATCATCGTCACGAGGATCGCCGCCACGGCGATCCAGACCACCGAAGAGGCGATCTGTGCGATGGCCGCCATGGCGAACTTGACCCGCATCCGCAGGACGCGGAAATGCTTGACGAGCGTCTCGGAAAGCCTCCCCGACTCTTCGCCCAACTCGACGGCCTCGATCGTCTCCGGCGAGAAGAGCCCCGTGTCCCGGAGCACGGCATGCATCTCGCGGCCCTGGAGGATCGCCTCCCGGGCGGAGTCGGCCTTCGCCTTGAAGGCATTCGACGAAGAACTCTTGAAACTCAGCGAGATCGCGTTCGCTGCGGTCACGCCTGATTCGATCGCCAGGGCCAGCGACTGCACGAACGTGGCCTCGTCGAACGTGAGCAGGGCCCTCCCGAGCACGGGCACCCGCATGAGCCAATTGCCGAGAAATGCCAGCTTGCCGTTGCGGAGCAGCACCCACACTCCGACGAGCACCGCAATGATAGCGGCGATCCAACCCCACAAGATCACCAACCCCTTCGCTCCCACGAGGCCGATGCCGACCAGGTCAACGGCCTCCGTACGGTGAGGCGCTAGGAGCGACGGCACGTAAATCAGTACCGACACCACGGCCAACGCCAGCCCCAACTGGATCATCGGCCAGACGATCGAGCCGCGGAAGGCGCTTTGCAGTTCAGCGACTTCCCTGTAGTGCTCGGCCATCCGGTCGAGAACCTTTTCCAGCCGCCCCGATTCCTCCCCCACCTCGATGAGCCGGTGAAAGTTCGGGGGGAAGTAGTTCCCCTGGTCGTGGATTGCCTCCGTGAGCGATGCCCCCTGACGGATGCGGTCGGCGATCGATCGCATGTGCCGGCCATGCCGCGAGCGGCCGTCCCCGGCCTCGCGCTCGAAGATCCGAAACGGATCGTGCCCGACGTCGAAGGCGACGCCGACCCGCTCGCACAGCAGCCCCAGCTCGCGATTGCCGATGCGGGTGATCATGGCTGCCGCCACTCCGGAAGAACACTCCCGAGGAATCGTAGCGATCAATATTCAAGAATTGCGTTGAGCCTGTTAGGAATCGGTGAAATCCGCTGCCGGCCGTTGAATGATTCGATCACTGCGTTATCCGTGGGCTTTCCCGGCCTACTGAAGTCGAGCTTCACGCCATTGAAGTAGGCCCACAGATCCAAGCTTCTCGACCTAACGTCAGCAGCCGGAAC
>JBIIOJ010000195.1:0-6101 GCA_044337015.1 Pirellulales bacterium | reverse complement strand
CTCCCCGGGGATCGGCACGCGGGAGAGCATCGCCTCGCGGGCCATCCGGTAGTTGCTCTGCGGGTCGTCAGGGGGGACGCACCGCTCGTCCCCGAAGAAGACGTGCACCCGCGACCAGTCGATGCTCCCGGCGAGATCCGGCGACGCGAGGCGCTCGTAGACGGGCCTCGGCGTGCTCCCACCGGCCAGCGCGATCGTGAAGATGCCCCGCGCGGCGATCGCCTCAGCCGCCAGATCGGCTGCGAGGTGTGCCGCGGCCTCCACGAGACGGCTCTTGTCGGGGAAAACCTGCAACCGGCTCGTGGTGCTCATCGCTCTCGACCCTCATCGCCTTGCGGACCTCGGCATCGGCAAAACGGCGGAAGAGCCCCGGTGCGAATCGCTGACCGACCCGCATGAGCCAGCTGTCGAACCCGATCATGCCGTGCGCGGTGCCCCGCTCGATCGCCTCGGCGATCGACGCGGCTACGGCATCCGCCGAGTAGACACGGTTCCATCCGCTCTCACTCTCGATCTTCCAGACCACCGCGGGCTTCGTGCGGTTTTCCTCCTCGAGGCCCGGCGTCTCCGTCGTCGGCGGATAGTACACGCCAACCCGCACGCCGTGAAGCTTCAGCTCCTGCCGCAGCGACTCGGCAAAGGCCACGATCGCGGCCTTGCTCGCCGCGTAGGCGGCATAGCCGTAGATCGGCACGAAGGCCACGATCGAGGAAACGAGGCAGATGTCGCCGTGACCCTGCTCCACGAGCGTCGGGGCGAAGGCCCGAACGACGTTCACGTGGCCGAGATAGTTCACCTCGAGCATGCGGCGGAAATCATCGGACGGAGCGTCGAACACGCAGGCCGACCTGGCAGAGCCGGATCCGCAGACGAGCACGTCGAGCCCCCCGAGCTCCGCGAGGATTCCGTCGCGGGCCCGAAGCACCCCTTGGGCGTCGGTGACGTCGAGGACCGCATGGCCGTGTCGACGGCCGGTCGCCTCCCGCAGCTCGCCCGCCACGGTCCAGAGGTCAGCCTCGCCGCGGGCCGCGATGCAGACCCTCGCACCGCGTCGCGCGAGCGTAATCGCGAGCGACCGTCCGATGCCCTTGCTTCCACCGACGACGAGCACCCGCTTGCCAGCGTAGTAATCGGGTGTGGAGCGAATTCCGAACATGGTCGCCTCAGCTGCTCTTCACCAGCATGCACTGCGTCGTCGGCAGCTCGATCACCTGCTCCTGACGGTCGGCCGTGAACTCGGCGAACGCCTGCCGGACGCCCTGGAGAACGGAATAGTCGTGCGAGACGAGAATCCCACCTGGCACCATCCGGGGAAAGAAGTACTCCAAGCACTGCTTCGTGCTCGAGTAGAGGTCGACGTCGAGGTGGACGAAGCAAAATTTCGTTTCGTCGAGCTTGCCCCGGATCGAATCGGGGCAGAAGCCGACGTGGTACTCGAGGTTGGAATAGTTCCGCAGGTACCGCTTGATGGAGTCGAGGTCGCAGGCGAAGCTCCCTTTCTTTTCGACACCGCCATCCTCGCTGGTCGGCTCTGGGAGCCCCTCGAAGGTGTCGCAGATGTGGAATCGCTTGTCCCCCTTCGCCTCACAGATCATCTTCGCCGTGCTGCCGGCATAGACGCCGACTTCGGCGATGTCGCCCTCCATGTATCGCATGCTCGACGCGATCGAGTGGATCAGGAACTGCTCGGCCCCCGTCACGAGCGACCGACGCTCGCCGCGGACGCTTCGCAGCATCCGCATCTTCACCGGGTCCTTGTGGAACCCGAGCACGAAAAGCTGCACCCCCGAAAAGGCGTGGATAAACCACCGTTCGAGGAAGGAGCCGCCGAAGGTGCGCTGGATGGCCTTGTTCTGGATGAGGGGCATGCGGAGCCTGCGTGGTCGCGAAGATGGGATCCCGGGAAATCCCGGGCCCCGGAGTATAAATCGCGAAAAACGGGAAGGACAGAAAACGCCGCTACCGCCGTAATTGCCTGTATTTCCTGATCAAAGCGTTCGTGGAGGCGTCGTGGGCGAGCGGCGGCTCGCCGGCGGATTCAAGCTCCGGCACGATTCGGGTGGCAAGCGCCTTGCCGAGTTCCACGCCCCATTGGTCGAACGGGTTGACGTCCCAAATCGCCCCCTGCGTGAAGACGCTGTGCTCGTAGAGGGCAACGAGGCTGCCGAGCACCCGCGGCGTGAGCCGTTCGGCCAGGATCGTCGTGCTCGGCCGGTTGCCCGGGAACGTCTTGTGGGGCACGAGCTCCTCCGGCACCTTCTCGGCGCGGACCTCCTCGGCGGTCTTGCCGAAGGCGAGAGCCTCGGCCTGCGCGAAGACGTTCGACATGAGCAGGTCGTGGTGGCGGCCGAGCGGATTGGCGGACTTCGCGAAGCCGAGGAAGTCGCAAGGAACGAGCCGGGTTCCCTGGTGGATGAGTTGGTAGAAGGAGTGCTGGCCGTTCGTGCCCGGCTCGCCCCAGAACACGGGGCAGGTCTCGTAGTCGTCGATCGTGCGGCCGTCGAGCGTGACCCGCTTGCCGTTGCTCTCCATCGTGAGCTGCTGCAGGTAGGCGGGGAACCGCTTCAAGTACTGGTCGTAGGGAAGCACCGCGATCGAGTGAGCCCCCAGAAACGTCGTGTTCCAGACCGCGAGTAGGCCATGGAGCACCGGCAGGTTGCGGTCGAACGGGGCCGAGCGGAAGTGCTCGTCCATCGCGTGGAATCCCTCGAGCATCTCGCCGAACCGCTCCGGACCGATCGCGAGCATCGTCGAGAGCCCGATCGCGGAGTCCATCGAGTAGCGGCCGCCGACCCAGTCCCAGAACCCGAACATGTTGGCCGCGTCGATGCCGAAGGCGGTGACCTCCGCGGCGTTCGTCGAGACAGCGACGAAGTGCTTCGCGACCGCGGCTTCGCTCCCGAGCCGCTTCACGAGCCATTCCCGGGCCGTGCGGGCGTTGGCCATCGTCTCCTGCGTCGTGAACGTCTTCGAGGAGACGATGAAGAGCGTCTCCGCGGCGTCGAGGTCGCGGACGGCCTCGGCGAAGTCGGTACCGTCGACATTGCTCACGAAGCGGACTGCCAGAATCCGATCGGTGAAGGTTCGAAGCGCCTCGTAGGCCATCACCGGCCCGAGATCCGAGCCACCGATCCCGATGTTTACCACCGCGCGGATCGGACGGCCCGTGTGCCCACGCCACCCGCCGCCGCGGACCGAGTCGCAGAAAGAACGCATCCGGTCGAGCACCGCGTGGACGTCGGGCACGACGTCGTGGCCGTCGAGGAGGATTCGCTGCGACCGCGGGGCCCGCAGGGCGACATGGAGCACCGCCCGGTGCTCCGTCGTGTTGATCCGAGCACCCGCGAACATCGCCTCGATCCGCGGCCCGAGGCCGCAGGCGTCGGCGAGCCCGGCGAGCGCCGCCACGACGTCTGCCGTGATCCGCTGCTTCGAGTAGTCAGCGAAGAGCCCGCAGGCCTCGATCGAGAACCGCTCGGCCCGCCCAGGATCGGCGGCGAAAAGATCACGCAGGTGGATTCCGCCCATCGAGCGAGCGAGAGCGGCGACGGTTTTCCACTCGGCAAGCGCCGCTCGCCCGTGGGCAACGGTGGTCATGTCAGGCTCCTTTTGCTGCGGCCGCCACCGCCCGGGACTTTTTCTCGATCACTTCAAGCAGCTCGTTCCAGCTCTTCACGAAGGCCTCGGCCCCGTCCTTTTGGAGCTTCGCGCCGAGGGCGTCGAGGTCGATGCCGGCCCGCTCGATCGCGAAGAGCGTCCGATCGGAGTCGCCACCACCGGCCGAGACCGTGCCATGAACCTCGCCGTGGTCAGCGAAGGCCAGGAGCGTCGGCTCGGGCATCGTGTTGACCGTGTTGGGGGAGGCGAGCGAGCCGATGTAGAGCGTGTCGGAGGCCTTCGGGTCCTTCGTGCCGGTGCTCGCATAGAGCAGCCGCTGCGGCAGCGCGCCGAAGTTGCACAGCCGCTCGAACCGGTCGGAACAGAGCAGGTCGCGGTAGGCCTTGTAGCTCTGCTGACCGACCGCGATACCGAGCGTGTTGGCGAGGTGGGGCGGAAGATTCGACGCCGTGGCTCCGTCCCACCGGCTGATGAAGAGCGACGCCACCGAACAGACCCGCGGCGGCAAGCCCGCCTCCACCCTCCGCTCGACGCCACGCAGGTAGGCCTCGGCCGCGGCGAGGTAGTGCTCACGGGTGAAGAGGAGCGTCACGTTCACCGGAACGCCGGCGAAGATCGCCTCCTCGATCGCCGGCAGCCCCTCGGGGGTGCCCGGGATCTTGATGTAGAGGTTTGGCCGGCCCGCCCGCGCAAAGAGATCCTTCGCGGCGGCGAGCGTGCTCGCCGTGTCGTAGGCGAGCGTCGGCGAGACTTCGAGCGAGACCCAGCCGTCGAGCCCGCCGGTGCGGTCGAAGACCGGCCGGAAGAGATCGGCCGCCCGAGTCAGGTCCTCGATCGCCATCTCGAAGAAGAGCCGCTCGCCGGAGAGGCCGCTTCGCACCTTCGCAGCGATCGCGTCGTCGTAGAAGCTCGTGCTCTTCACGGCCGCGTTGTAGATGGAGGGATTGCTCGTGAGGCCCGTGACGTGAAAGTCGCGGATGTAGCGGGCGAGAGTGCCGTCGTCGAGCATGCCGCGGGTGATGTTGTCGAGCCAGAGGCTCTGGCCGCAGTCGTGCAAGGCCTTCGTGCTCGCGGGCATCGTGGTTCTCCGGGAAAGGGAATGGATCCTGGCCGCCGGGCTGGACGGCGAGCGGGGAAAGGTTATACCCGATCGACCCAGGAGGAGACCCATGGAAGTCGGAATCGTCGGCCTGCCGAACGTCGGCAAATCGACCCTGTTCAACGCGCTCACCAACGCCGGCGTGCTCGCGGCCAACTACCCGTTCGCCACCATCGAGCCGAACGTCGGCGTCGTGCCGATCCCCGACCCCCGTCTCGACACGATCCAGAAATTCATCACGACGCAGAAGGTCGTGCCGGCGGTGCTGCGGATCGTCGACATCGCGGGGATCGTGAAGGGGGCGAGCGAAGGGGAGGGCCTCGGCAACAAGTTCCTCTCGAACATCCGCGAAGTCGACGCGATCCTCCATGTCGTCCGCTGCTTCGAGAACACGTCGGCGCTCGAGATCGCGCACTTCGAAGGCTCGGTCGACCCGATCCGCGACATCGAGACGATCGAGACGGAACTCATGCTCGCCGACCTGCAGTCGGTCGAGGTGTCGCTCCAGAAGTCGGAGCGGGCGGCCCGCGGCGGCGACAAGGAGGCAGTGGCGAGAGTGTCGCTTTTGAAGAAGCTCGCCGCGGCGCTCGCCGACGGCAGGCCGGCCCGCGGCGTGATCGGCCAGCTCACCGATCCCGAGGAGATCAAGATCGCGAAGACAATCGGCATGCTCAGCGGCAAGAAGGTGCTCTACGTCGCGAACGTCTCCGAGGAGGATCTCGGGGGTACGGGGCGGCTGGCGTCAATCGTGCGGGAGCGTGCGAAGGAGGAGGGCATGGAGGTCGTGCCTGTCTGCGCCAAGATCGAAAGCGAGCTCGCCACGCTCGAGCCGAAAGAGCGGGAGGAACTGCTCGCGGCCTACGGCATGGAGGAGCCGGCGCTGGCGGTGCTCGTGCGGGCGGCCTACCGTCTGCTCGGCCTCCAGAGCTTCTACACCGCCGGCGAGAAGGAGATCCGCGCCTGGACGATCCCGCAGGGAGCGACCGCGCCGCAGGCGGCCGGCGTCATCCACACCGACTTCGAGCGGGGATTCATCCGTGCCGAGATCTACGGCGTCGAAGACCTCGTCGCCCATGGCAACGAGAAGGCGATCCGCGAGGCGGGGAAGCTTCGCGTCGAGGGGAAGGGCTACGTCATGCACGACGCCGACGTCTGCCACTTCCTCTTCAATGTTTGACGTCTCTTGAGGGACGCCGCATTGCCGCCGGGGGAGCGGACGCATCGTCGCTACGGCGAGGATACGCCTGATGCTCCTCAACGTCCGCTCCCCCGGCGTTCAGCATCAGAGTGCCTGTGTGAGTCATATGGCACCACGTTTGACCGGTTCGGGGCTGCCCGTGTGCCCGAGACGGCGTAGCTGACCAGCGCAGGCCGGAGGCCGAAG
>JBIIOJ010000193.1:0-6126 GCA_044337015.1 Pirellulales bacterium | reverse complement strand
GTGGCTGTGCGCCCTTCTCGCGGCCGCCGCCCTCGTCGGCTGCGGCAGGCGGCAGGATGACTTGGCGACCCACGCACCGGTGGAGCCGGTCGGGAGCGGCGGGACAGCCGGCAAGCTGCCCGCGGCCCCCGTCGCCGAGCGGCTGCTCGAGCCGTTCGACCCGCCGCCGCTCGCGGAACTCGTCTCCTCCGCCACCTGGATCGACCGGCCCGTGAAGGATGCGCTCGCCGTTCTCCGGGATCAGCAGCGGTCGGAGACGCCGAAAAAGGGCGTGGCGGAGGCGCTTGCCATGCGGAACGATTCGGCCGCGGCCAACGAGGCGATCCTCTCGGCCCTCGGCCGCCTGCCGGAGGAGGGCCGGGCCGACCTCGACGCCCGGATCGAACGGCACGTCCCTGCCGACATCAACAGCACCAACCCGATCATGATCAGCTCGTCCACCGAGTTCGACGTGCTCGGCCTGACCGGCTTCGGACTCTTCTCGACCGACCGATCGCTCGAGCCGTTCGCAAGTTCGGAGGCCGTGACGTCGTGGCAGTCGTCCGCCAACGGCCTCGTCGACAAGGTCGTCCTGCGGGACGATCTCTTCTGGAGTGACGGCAGGCCGATCACCGCTCACGACATCGCCTTCACGTTCCAGGTGATCATGGATCCGCGGGTTCCCGTGCCTGCGGTGCGAAGTGGCACCGACCAGCTCCGGTGGGTACACGCCTACGACGACCGCACGATCGTCTTCTTCCACAAGGAGCCGCTCGCGACGAACGTCTGGAACATCAACTTCCCCGTGCTGCCGAAGCACGTCTACGAGAAGACCTGGGAGGATGATCCCACGCTCAAGGACAGCGCCGTCCATGTAAAGCTCGAGCAGTCGCCGATCGTGGGCGGCCCGTACGAGATCGTCGACCGCAAGCGAGGCCAGCAGATCGTGCTCCAGCGGCGGAAGGGATGGACGCACGTCCGCGGCAAGCAGGTCCGCGAAGTGCCCTTCTTCAAGGAGATCCGCTTCCGGATCATCGAGGATCCCAACACTTCGCTGCTCGCGCTCAAGGCCGGCGAGATCGACGAACTCGTGCTCAATCCCGAGCAGTGGACGACCCAGACCACGGGCGACGACTTCTACGAGCGGAACACGAAGGTCACGGCACCGGAATGGGTCAGCTTCCACTTTGGCTGGAACATTGAAACGCCCTTTTTCGCCGACCGCCGGGTGCGGCGCGCGATGAGCTACGCTTTCGACCACGACGACATGCTGGAGAAGCTCTGCTACGGCCTCTACAAGCCGGCCGCCGGCAACTTCCCGGACGACAGCTGGATGGCCCCGAAGAAGAAGCTCGAGCCCTACCGGCAGGACCTCGACAAAGCCGAGGCGCTCCTCGACGAGGCAGGCTGGATCGACCACGACAACGACGGCATCCGCGACAAACAGATCGACGGGCGGCTCGTGCCGTTCGAGTTCTCGATACTCACGAGCCAGCAGCCGCTGCGGGTCGAGATCTGCAAGCTGCTCCAGCAGAACCTCGAGCAGATCGGCGTGCGGGCGAACGTGCGGCCGGTGGAGTCGACGGTTCTCCAGCAGCAGACGCTCGAGCGGAAGTTCGAGGCCTACTTCGGCGGCTGGGGCTCCGGAACCGACCCTGACAGCTCGGAGAACATCTGGGCGACCGGCGCCCCGCGAAACTTCGTGAACTACTCGAATCCAGAGGTGGACCGGCTCTTCACCGAGGGCCGCCGCGAGCTCGACCGTTCCAAGCGTGCGGAGAAATACGCCCGAATCCAGGAGATCCTCTACGAGGATCAGCCCTACACCTGGCTCTACTGGCGAAACAGCTTCTACGGGTTCTCGAAGACACTGCGGGGCTACGTTTTCAGCCCCCGCGGACCCTACAACTATTCCCCGGGGTTCGGCAGCCTCTGGAAGCCCCGGGCAGAGTGACCACGCGCCGATGATCGCCTACATCGCCAGGAGGTTCGCCCTCGCGGTCGTCACGCTCGTCGCGATCACGATGATCGTCTACGGCCTCGCGCGAAGCATGCCGGGCACGCCGCTGACGCTCGCCATCTCGGAGACCGATCCGAGCCGCAAGCTCAACGCCGCCGACCTCGAGCGGATCCGACGGATTTACGGGCTCGACAAGCCCTGGCCCGTCGGCTACGTGCAGTGGGCATCACAGGTCGTCACGGGCGACCTCGGCCGATCGATTTCGCGGAAGCAGCCGGTCGCGACGCTCATCGGCGAGCGGATCGGGCCGACGATGGTGCTCTCGGTGACGGCGCTGCTCCTCACGTGGATCCTGTCGATACCGCTCGGGCTCTACGCCTCCGCCCGCAGCGGCAGCGTCGACGAGAGGGCCTCGAGCCTGCTGCTCTACGTTCTCTACTCCTTCCCGACCTTCGTCGCGGCGCTCTTTCTCCAGATCATCTTCGCCGTCTGGCTGCGGGGCACCCGGTGGGAGCTTCCGCTCTTCGGGATGACCGACCTGCCCGCCGACGCGCCGTTCGCCGCGAGGGCGGTGGACGTCGCGCGGCACGCGATCCTGCCGGTCATCTGCCAGACCTACGTGAGCCTCGCGTGGTACAGCCGGTTCATCAAGGCGAACATGGAGGAGGCGGTCCGGCAGGACTACGTCCGCACCGCGCGGGCCAAGGGCGTCGGGCCCTTCGGCGTGCTCGTGAAGCATGCCTTCCGCAACACGCTCATTCCGCTCGTGACGCTCGTCGGTCTCTCGCTCCCGGCACTCCTCGGCGGCTCCGTCATCATCGAGCAGATCTTCACCTGGCCGGGCATGGGCAGGCTCTTCTTCGAGAGCATCCGCGAGCGAGACTACCCGACGATCATGGGGCTCACGCTCATGTTCAGCGTGCTCACACTCGCGGGGCAGCTCCTGGCCGACCTGCTCTATGCCTTCGTCGACCCGAGAGTGAGCGTGGAATGACCGCAAGCCCGCCGCCGCCGCACGGGTTCTGGGGAGACGCCTGGCGGCGGTTTCGTCGACGGCCGCTCGCCGTCGCGGCGGTCGCCTTCATCGGCTTTCTCGCGGCGGTCGCGATCCTGGCGCCGGCGATCGCCGGAACGAAGCCGGTCCTCTGCCGCTACAAGGGAAAGCTGTACGCCCCCTGCCTCGCCTATTTCGACCGCAGGCTCGAGCCCGTGGTGTTCACCCAGGACCGCTTCCGCGGCACCTACCCCGCCAACCTCGCCGCGAAGGACCCCGAGAGCTGGGCCGTCTGGCCGCTCGTCTTCCAGGACCCTTTCCGCGCCGTCCGCGCCGACGAGTGGCCCGGCCGGCCGGCGAACCCCGCCCGCGACCAGGGGCGGCCGACCCGCATGAACCTCTTCGGAACCGACCAGTACGGGGTCGACGTGTTCGCGAAGATGGTGCACGGCACCACCGTCGCCCTGCTCGTCGGCTTCGTCTCGATGGGGCTGGCGAGCGTGATCGGCATCGTGATCGGCGCGCTCGGCGGGTACTTCGGCGGCTGGGTCGACTCGCTCGCCAGCCGCTTCACCGAAATCGTGATGTGCATCCCGACGCTCATCCTCATCCTCGCGCTCGTGGCGATCGTGGAGAAGCCGACGATCTGGAAGACGATGGCGATCATCGGTGCGACGAATTGGACGAGCATCGCGAGGCTCACCCGTGGGGAGTTCCTGCGACTGCGGCAGAGCGAGTTCGTCATGGCCGCGAGGGCCGCGGGGGCGGGGCCGCTTCGGATCATGCTGCGGCACATCCTGCCGAATGCACTGGCGCCGGTGCTCGTACCGATCACGTTCGGGATCGCGTCGGCGATCCTCCTCGAGAGCTCGCTGTCGTTCCTCGGATTCGGCCCGCCGCCGCCGTCGGCGAGCTGGGGAGCCGTGCTCAACGACGCGCGCAGCAACCTCTCGATGTGGTGGCTCGTGCTCTTTCCCGGTACGGCGATCTTCCTGACCGTGCTCGCCTACAACCTCGTCGGCGAGGCCCTCCAGGAGGTCACCGACCCCCGGCTCCGCGAGTCCCGCAAGTAGCTTCAGGCCCCGACCATGCCGCTCCTCGAAATCCGGAACCTCGCCACCGCCTTCCACACGCCCGCCGGCCGGGTGCCGGCGGTGGACGGCGTGTCGCTCTCGATCGAGCGGGGACAGACGCTCGGGCTCGTCGGCGAGAGCGGCTGCGGCAAGAGCGTCACCGCGATGAGCGTGCTCGGGCTCGTGGCGGCGCCGGGCATGATCGAGCAGGGGGAAATCCTGCTGTCGACCGACGGCCGGACGGTCGATCTCGTGACGCTGCCCGAGAAGGAGATGCGGAAGGTCCGCGGCGGGAAGGTGGGCATGATCTTCCAGGAGCCGATGACGAGCCTGAACCCCGTCTTCACGATCGGCGACCAGGTGGCGGAGGCCGTGCTCCTGCACCGCAAGGTGGGCCGAGAGGCCGCACGCTCGCGAGCGCTCGAGATGCTCAGGCTCGTCAGGATCGCCGACCCGGAGCGGAGGCTCGACGAGTATCCCCACCAGCTCTCAGGCGGCATGCGGCAGCGGGTGATGATCGCGATGGCGCTCGCCTGCGAGCCGGCGCTCGTGATCGCCGACGAGCCGACGACGGCGCTCGACGTCACGATCCAGGCACAGATCCTCGAACTGCTCTCCGACCTGCGGAGGCGGCTCGGCACCGCGATCCTGCTCATCACCCACGACCTCGGCGTCGTCGCCGAGACCTGCGACCACGTCGCCGTGATGTACGCGGGCAAGATCGTCGAGACGGCACCGGCGAGCACGCTCTTCGCGCGACCGATGCACCCCTACACGATCGGCCTGCTGGCGGCGCGGCCCGACGGCGCGGCCCGCGGGCCGCTGCGGACGATCCCCGGCATGGTGCCGCCGCCGCAGGAGTTTCCCGACGGCTGCCGGTTCCATCCGAGGTGCCGATACGCGCGGCTCGGACCGCAGGCCGGCCAGCCGGCCCCCGACTGCTCCCGCGACCCGCCGGAGCTCCGCGAGGTGGAGCCCGGCCACTTCGTCCGCTGCCACTATGCCGGGAGGCTCGAGACCTCGTCATGAAAGCGTTCCTCGACGTTCGCGATCTCACGGTGCACTTCCCGATCCGTAGGGGCGTCTTGCGGCGGGTGGTCGGCGCAGTCCGAGCAGTCGACGGCGTCACCTTCTCGATTTCGAAAGGGGAGACGCTCGGCCTCGTCGGCGAGAGCGGCTGCGGCAAGACGACGGCGGGGCGGAGCATCCTGCGGCTCGTCGAGCCGACCGGCGGCGGCGTCCATCTCGACGGCATCGATCTCCGCTCGCTTTCGGGCAAGAGCCTGCGGGCGATGCGACGGCGGATGCAGATCGTCTTCCAGGATCCCTACGGCTCGCTCAACCCGAGGCTCACCGTGCGATCCCTCCTCGAGGAAGGGCTCGTGATCCACCGCATGGGCGACGCGGCGGCGAGGGCGGAGCGGATGCGTCGCGCGCTCGACCGGACGGGCATGCCGGCCGCAGCCCTCGACCGCTACCCGCACGAATTCTCCGGCGGCCAGCGGCAGCGGATCGCGATCGCGAGGGCGCTCGTGCTCGAGCCGGAGTTCGTCGTGCTCGACGAGCCGATCTCCGCGCTCGACGTGTCGATCCAGGCGCAGGTGATCAACCTGCTTGCAGACCTGCGTCGCGACCTCGGGCTCACGTATCTCTTCATCTCGCATGATCTCTCCGTCGTGGAGTATCTCTCCGACCGCGTGGCCGTCATGTATCTCGGAAGGATCGTGGAGACCGCGACGGCGAGGCAGCTCTACGCCGCGCCGCTCCATCCCTACACCATCGCGCTGTTTTCGGCGGTGCCGACGGTCGATCCGGCGAAGCGGCGATCGCGGATCGTGCTCCCGGGCGACGTGCCGAGCCCGGCCAGCCCACCTTCCGGCTGCCGGTTTCATCCGCGGTGCCCGATCGCCGAGGCGGCCTGCCGCGAGGTCGATCCGCCGGAGGTGTCGCTCGACGGCCACCGCGTCCACTGCCACGTGGCGGCCCGTGAACTCGCCGCGTGCGGCGGTGACGAACGACAAGCCTCCGCCCGCCTGACGAGCCTCGTCGCCGCCACTTCTTGAGCGGACCGACCAGGGATCTCGGTAGTCCTCGTGTGGGTTCCTTGTAGGACGCCGCAT
>JBIIOJ010000194.1:0-6126 GCA_044337015.1 Pirellulales bacterium | reverse complement strand
CCGCGGATCGTAGTGGTCGGTCAAATCGCCGGGAACCTCCTCGATCTGAACGTCCGTGGCGCCGGCCGAGTCGAGGATGTGCCTCGCGGCCGCGGCCCCGGAAAGAGGCGCGGGCTGCTGTGCGGCGGCGGCGAAGCTCGACTTCACCCGCCACTGGGCCCAGAAGGCGAGCAGGATCGCGGGCGCGACGGCGAGCAGATAATTCGGGTCGAAAAAGATCGGCATTTGGAAACCTCCGTGCGGCCGGTTCGGGTCTCGGGGCCGCACTGCATCATACGCACCCCGGCAAAACCGGGTTCGGCGTTTCAGCCCGGCTGCCCGCCGCCAAGCACCTGGAGCTTCGACCGGACGGCGTCGACGAGCACGGCGACGTCGCCCCGCCATTCGACCGTGGTCGCCGTCTGGGCGGCGAGATCCTTCAGCTGGACGGTGCCCTTCGCGAACTCGTCGGAGCCGGCGACGATCGCGATCCGATGGCCCCGCTTCGCCGCGAGCTTCAGCTGCTGCCCGAGCTTCCTGGGCTCCGGATAGAACTCCACCGGCAGGCCCACGGCCCGCAGCGCCGCGGCGATCCGCAGGTAGTCGCCGAGGTGGGCGGCATCGAAGTGCACGAGGAAGATCTCGGCCGGCGTTTCCCTCGCTGAAAGCCGGCCGAGCTCCTCGAGCCCGGCGAGGAGGCGGTCGAGTCCGAGCGAGGCCCCGACGCCCGGCAGCGGCTCCCGCGTGTAGAGCCCCGCGAGATTGTCGTAGCGGCCGCCGGAGCAGACGCTCCCGAGCGTCGGCAGTTCGTCGAGGAACGTCTCGAGCACGAGCCCGGTGTAGTAGTCGAGCCCCCGCGCGATCGACGGATCGACGACGACGCGTCCTTCGGCGATTCCCGCCTCGCGGCTGCCGGCGATGATTCCCCGGATCGCCTCGAGGCCGGCGCGGCCCCGCTCGCTTGCTTCGACGATCGGGGCCATGCAATCGAGCACGTTCGCCGGGGATCCCGAGAGCGAGGCGGCCGCGAGCAGCTTCTCGGCGACATCGGCGGCCACGCCGTGGGCGACGAGCTCGCGAACCACCCCCGCGGCGTCGAGCTTGCCGAGCTTGTCGAGCGACCGCAGCACGTCGGTCGCGCGGTCGGCGAGGCCGAGCGACTCGAGCAGACCGGCGAGCAGACGGCGGTCGTTCAGCCGAATCGTGAACTTCTCGATGCCGATCGCCCGCAGGAGGTCGTGCACCACGAGCACCATCTCGAGATCGGCCGCCGGGCTCGTCGTGCCGATCGTGTCGAAGTCGCACTGCATGAACTCGCGGTAGCGGCCCCGCTGCGTGTTCTCGCCCCGCCAGACCGTCGCCATGTGATACCGCTTGAAGGGCAGCCCCAGCTCGTGGAGGTGCTGCGCGGCGAAGCGGGCGAATGGCACGGTCAGGTCGAACCGCATGCCCACGTCGCGGCCGCCGTGGTCCTTGAACCGGTAGAGCTGTTTGTCGGTCTCCTCGCTTCCCTTCCCCGTGAGGATCTCGAGGTACTCGAGCGCCGGCGTGTCGATCGGGGCGAAGCCGTACGACCGGTAGACCCGCCGCGCGACGTCGAGAATCCGCTCCCGGGCGAGCGCCTGGGCCGGCAGGTGGTCCCGGAAGCCCTTGAGCGTGCGTGGTTCGATCATGAGATCACGGGCAGGAGCGGTGGCTTTTTGCCACGGATCGACTTCTTGCGGTTCTTCTTCCGGAGTCCGTCGCCGATCCGCTCGCCGCCCGGGCCGAGCACGGCCTCCATGTACTCCTCCACCTGCTCGGCGGTCTCGAAGTACTGGTCGTAGACCCAGTCGTCCTCGTACTCGCACTCCTTCGTCGTGTACTCGCGGCAGATCTGCGGCCGCGTCTCGTAGATGCCGCACCGGTGGTCGTCCTGGAGATGCTTGCAGACGGTATGGACGCAGACGTACCAGTCGCCCTCCTCGGTGAAGACCGTGGCGTGGTCGTGGAGCAGGAACCAGCGGATGTACTCGAACTCCTCGCGGGTCTCGGGCGTGTCGATCGGCAGGGCGAAGTAGCGGCAGCACTTCGCCGTGCAGAACTCGCAGAGCACCTTGTCGGCCGGCACGTCCTCCCGCTTCGGTTTGTGCGGCGGGTCGACGAGGACGACGTCGCGGAGGCGGGCGTCGCGAGGCAGGAGATCGAGCGGGGGCATGGGAGGAACGTCCTTGAATCAGCGGGCGGACGGACAGCAGCCGCGTTTTGCGGCCCGGAAACCGCCGGTTTTGTAACGTCTATACTGCCGATCCGCAATCGAAAGGAGTCGACGGTGCCGAAGCGCTGGCTCATCCGACCGCACGACCGGCACGTCGTGGCGGAGCTCGAACGGACGTCCGGCGTGTCGTCGATCGTCGCGCAGCTGCTCGCGGCCCGAGGGCTCGTCGATCCGTCGGAGGTGAAGCGGTTCCTCGCGGGCACGCTCTCCGATCTTCGTGATCCCGAGACCCTGCCCGGCGTGCCGGAGGCGGCCGACCGGCTGCTCGCGGCTGCACGGGCGGGCAGGCCGATCGTCATCTACGGCGACTACGACGCCGACGGCATGTGCGCGACGGCGATTTTGACCCGCTGCCTCGAGGCGGTCGACGCCACCGTCTCCTGGTACGTGCCCGACCGGTTCGAGGAGGGCTACGGGCTCAACGGCGAGGCGCTCGCAACGCTTGCGGCGAAGGGAACGGCGGTCGTGGTCACGGTCGACTGCGGCATCGCGAGCGTGGCCGAGGCGAGGCGGGCCCGCGAGCTCGGCCTCGAACTCATCGTCACCGACCACCACACCTTTGCCGACACGCTGCCTGAGGCCGACGTGCTCGTCCACCCGCGGCTGCCCGGCGCGGGCTACCCCTTCGGCGACCTCTGTGGCGCGGGCGTCGCCTTCAAGCTCGCCTGGGCGATCGCCACCCGTGCCAGCGGCGCCAAGCAGGTCACGCCGCGACTGCGGGAGATGCTCCTGCGGTCGATCGGCCTCGCGGCCCTCGGCACGGTCGCCGACGTCGTGCCGCTCGTCGATGAGAACAGGATCACCGTCCGCCACGGCCTCGAATCGCTGCGAAGCCGCGGGGGTGCGGGGATCGCGAAGCTGCTGGAGCTCGCGAGCCTCCACGAGAAGTCGCAGCTCGAGAGCGAGGACGTCGCCTTCCGGCTCGCGCCCAGGCTCAACGCCGCCGGCCGCATGGGGAAGGCGGCCAGCGGGATCGAGATGCTCACGACCGACGACGACGCCCGGGCCGAGCAGCTCGCCGCCTACATCCACGAGTTGAACTCCCTGCGGGAGCACGAGGAGCGGAGCATCCAGTTGGCGGCCGCGAAGCAGGCGAAGGAGCGGTTCGATCCTCACGGCGACCCGGCGGTCGTGCTCGCCGAACGCGGCTGGCATCCGGGCGTGATCGGGATCGTTGCCGGCCGGCTCGCCGAGAAGTGGCACCGCCCGGTCGTCATGATCGCGCAGGATCCGCACCAGGGCAGACCGGCGACGGGGAGCGTGCGGAGCGTGCCAGGGTTCGACGTCCATGCGGCGCTCGCCGCCTGCCGGGAGTACTTCGTGAAGTGGGGCGGACATGCCGCGGCGGCCGGGCTCACGATCGAGGATGCGAAGATCGAGCCCTTCCGCAGGGCGTTCCTCGCCGAGGTGGATCGACGGCTCTCCCCTGCCCTGCGGCGGGCCGAGCTTGCGATCGACGGCGAGACGACGCTCGCCGGCCTCACGCTCGACAGCGTCTCACAGGTCGAGAAGCTCGCCCCCTTCGGCCAGGGGAACCGGCGGCCGGTGCTCTGCGCCTCGAGCGTCCAGCTCGCTGAGCCGCCGCGGTCGATCGGCAGCGGCGGCCGGCACATCTCGATGAACGTCGTGCAGCACGGCCGGAAGATCCGTGGCATCGCCTTCGGCGGCGCCGACTGGCTGCCGCACCTCCCATCGCCGGGCCAGCCCTTCCACGTCGCCTTCAAGCCGAAGATCAACGAGTTCCGCGGCCGACGAACCGCCGAGATGGAGGTGATCGACTGGCGGCCCGACGGCATCGCCGTCGACGTGGAACTGGCGGAGCAGCCAGCAGCACAGTCATACGGAGAGACTTCATGACCATCCTGCGAAGTCGGGTCCTGGTCGCCTTCGTCCTCGTCGCGGCCCACGCCATGGCGGCCCGTGCCGACGACTGGCCGCAGTGGATGGGGCCGGCTCGTGACGGCGTCTGGCGGGAGCGGGGCGTCGTGAAGGCGATCCCCGCGGCCGGCCTGCCGGTGAAGTGGCGGGCCGATGTGAAGGGGGGCTACTCGGGCCCCGCGGTGGCCGACGGCCGCGTTTACCTCATGGACTACGAGCGGCGAGAGGGGGAGGCGGCCAACGACCCCGGCACGCGGAACGAGCTCTACGGCAAGGAGCGGGTGCTCTGCTTCGACGCAGCCGATGGCAAGCTCCTCTGGAAACACGAGTACGAGCGGCCCTACGCGATCTCGTATGCCTCGGGTCCGCGGTGCACGCCGACCGTCGCCGACGGCATGGTGTATGCGGTCGGCGCCGAGGGCGACCTCCGCTGCCTCGACGCCGTGACCGGGAAGCTCCTCTGGTCGAAGGATTTCAAGAAGGACTACGCCGCGACGACGCCGATCTGGGGCTATTGCGGCCATCCGCTCGTGGACGGCGACCGGCTCATCTGCGTCGTCGGCGGCGAGGGGAGCGTGGCGGTCGCCTTCGACCGCAAGACCGGCCGTGAGCTCTGGAAGAATCTCTCGGCGAGCGAACAGGGCTACTGCCCGCCGACGATCATCGGCTCGGCCGGCTCGCGACAGCTTCTCATCTGGGATGCCGACAAGTTGAATGCGCTCGAGCCCGCGACCGGCCGTCTGGTCTGGTCGCAGGACCTCAAGCCGGCCTACGGCATGTCGATCATGGCGCCGCAGGTGGCGGAGACTTCGGCGGGCAGGGTGCTCTTCGCAAGCGGCATCGGCCGCGTGGGTGCGCTCTACCGTCTCGCCCCCGACGGCTCGTCGGCGAAGATCGCCTGGCGGGGCGGTCCGAAGAACGCCGTCTACTGCGCCAACAGCACCCCCTTCATCGCCGGCGACACGCTCTACGGCTGCGACTGTGAGACGGGGTTCCTCACGGCCATGAACGTCGCGACGGGCGACCGCCTCTGGGAGACCGGTGAGCCCACCATGGGAACCCGCCGCGGCCGCCACGGCACTGCCTTCCTCGTGCGGCAGGCCGACTCGCCCGCGGGCGAGAACCTTACCTGGATCTTCAGCGAGACCGGCGACCTCATCCTCGCGAGGCTCACGCCCGAGGCCTACACGGAGCTTGGCCGCATGCACCTGCTCGATCCGACGAACGAGTGCTTCGGCCGGGAAGTGGTCTGGAGCCATCCCGCCTTCGCCGACCGCTGCGTCTTCGCCCGCAACGACCACGAACTCGTCTGCGTGTCGCTCGCGGAGTGATTCCGGGCCGTTTTCCGAGCAGCTTGCGGCCGGCGTTGTCCCGGCCGAAGTTAGTCTGTAATCTTCTTGATCTCCCTCGTGCGGGATGCCTCAGGCCTGCCGCACAATCGGGGCGTAGCTCAGCCTGGCTAGAGCGCTACGTTCGGGACGTAGAGGTCGCACGTTCGAATCGTGTCGCCCCGACTTTTCGATAGCCGCTTCATTTAGTTGGCGGCGGGAGATTTTGGCTCTTCGACGAATACTTCGACGCCAGCATCCTCGCCACCTTCCGCTGTTGGACGGCGATGGAGACGATCGTGTCGATCGTCGGGCCTTACCGCAGCGACTGCAAATACGCGAGCAGATCGGCCGCCTGGCCGGCAGTGAGGTCGCGAAGCAGGTGCTCGGGCATGAGCGACGTGGGCAGCGGCTCGAGTTCCTCGATTGCGGCGGCGGCGAGATCGGTTCGTTTTCCCGTCGCATCGACGATCGACACGGTGTCGTCGGTCCGCTGGGCGACAAGGCCGGTCACGCTCCTGCCATCCTCCGTGACCGCAAGCCATGTGCGGTATTCCGGGGCAATCACCTTCGAGGGATCGAGGAGACTCTCGAGGATCTGCCGTCGGTCGAGCCGCGCGGCCACACGATCGAGCGCCGGCCCGACTGCGCCTCCCTCGCCGCCGACGGCGTGGCAACTGCGGC
>JBIIOJ010000192.1:0-6138 GCA_044337015.1 Pirellulales bacterium | reverse complement strand
GCACCGCACGCACCACGCGAACGTCTACCTCGACCTGTCGCACCTCGACGCCGCGGCGGTGCGGGGCAGGTTCCCGGGCATGGCGGCGACGTGCGCGAAGTTCGGCCTCGATCTGGCTCGGGACCGAATCCCGGTCCGTCCCGGCGCCCACTACATGATTGGGGGCGTGGAGGTGGACGAGGTTGGGCACACGAGCCTGCCGGGGCTCCTTGCGGCGGGGGAGGTGACCTCGAGCGGTCTCCACGGCGCCAACCGGCTCGCGAGCAACAGCCTGCTCGAGGGGCTCGTCTACGGTGCGCGGGCAGGCAGGGCGGCGAGCGAGGAGGCCATCGAAGCGGGAGGAGACGACTTCCGCGTGCCGGCGCTCGCGAACGCCCGCGAGGGGGAGGTGAACGGACCGCTCGATCTCGCCGACATCCGTAACTCGCTCAAGAGCCTCATGTGGCGGCAGGTCGGCGTCGAGCGTACGGCCGACGCCCTCGGCGAGGCGGTCGAGGCCGTGGAGGGATGGTGCCGCTACGTCCTGCCGCGGCAGTTCCAGTCGCCCGAGGGCTGGCAGCTGCAGAACATGCTCGAGGTCGCAAGGCTCATGATCCGCTCTGCGATCCTCCGGGAGGAGACCCGCGGCGTGCACGTCCGGCGGGATTTCCCGGAACGCTCCGACGACTGGCTCGCCCATATCGCGTGGAAACGCGGGGGTACGGGACCGCAGATCGAGCGGCTGGCGGGGGCTGGACAGGCGGGGTAGGGTGCGCCTATCGTTTTTGACGTATAACGCAGGGTTTTCGGAGCACGGACATGGCTGACGTGAATGGCGGTGGCGGCGATGCCGCGATGATCGAGGCGGACGGGCTCACGAAGTACTACGGGCCGTTCATCGCGATCGAGGACGTCTCGTTCCGCGTGCCGCGGGGCGAGGTCGTGGCGTTCCTCGGCCCCAACGGGGCCGGCAAGAGCACGACCATGAAGATCCTGACCGGGTATCTCGCCCCGTCGGCCGGCCGGGCCAAAATCGCCGGGTTCGACATGGCGACGGACCGGTTGAAGGGGGCGGAACGACTGGGCTACCTGCCGGAAAACGGCCCGCTCTATCCCGACATGACTCCCCGCAGCCTGCTCGAATTCTTCGCCGACGCCCGCGGCCTGTCGAAGGAGAAGAAGGAGGCCCGGATCGAGGCGGTCGTGAAGCAGTGCGAGCTCGGCAGCGTGATCGGCAAGGCGATCGGCAAGCTCTCGAAGGGCTATCGCCAGCGGGTGGGAATGGCGCAGGTGCTCCTCCACGAACCCGACGTGCTGATCCTCGACGAGCCGACGAGCGGCCTCGACCCGAACCAGATCCGCGAGGTCCGCGAGACGATCCGAAGGCTCGGCGAGAGCAAGACGATTCTCCTCTCGACGCACATCCTGCAGGAGGTGGAGGCCCTCGCCGACCGCGTGATCCTCATCTCCGAGGGCAGGATCAAGTTCGACGGCACGCCCGCGGAGCTCCGCCGCGACGGCCGGCCGCTCGACGAGCGATTCCACGACCTCACGCGGGCGGGGGCATGACCGCTGCCGCCAGAAAAGTCGCGGCGGCCCGCACGGAGGGCCGCGCGACACCCGACCGACACCCTGGAACCGATTGAGAGAGGCATTCGCATCATGAAGTGGCACGTCCTCGACGCCGTTTTCAAGCGGAACTTCGTCGCGTACTTCTCGAACCCGACCGGATACGTCTTCATCTGCGTGTTCGTGCTGCTCGGGTCGCTGGCCGCCTTCTGGCCGCCGGAGTTCTTCAACTCGAACCTCGCCAACCTCGACCAGCTCAACCGCTACCTGCCGTCGATCCTGCTCGTCTTCATTCCGGCGATCACGATGAGCGTCTGGGCGGATGAGCGGCGTCAGGGGACGGACGAGCTGCTGCTCACGCTGCCGGCGAGCGACTGGGAGGTGGTCTTCGGGAAGTACCTGGCGAGCGTGGGGATCTTCACGGTAGCGCTCCTCTTCTCGATGGTCTGCAACGTGATCATTCTGCTGCGGTGGGGCACGCCCGACGCCGGCCTCTTCTTCACGAACTACCTCGGCTACTGGTTCACCGGCCTCGCGATGCTCGCGATCGGGATGGTGGCGAGCTTTCTCACGAGCAACCTCACGGTCGGCTTCATCCTCGGCATGCTCTTCAACGCCCCGCTGGCCCTCGCGGACCGGTCGGGCCTCGTGATGGGGCCGCGGGCCGCGGAGCGTATGCGGGCGTGGAGCGTGGCCGAGCACTTCACCGACTTCGGCCGCGGGGTCGTGAGCCTCTCGTCGATCGCGTATTTCCTGGGGATCGTGGCGGTCTCCCTCTACGTCGCGATGGTGCTCATCGGGCGGCGGCACTGGAGCGGCCGGCGGGACGAGTCCGGCATGGGGCTCCACTACGTCGCGAGGACGCTCGGGCTCGTGGCCGCAGCCGTGGGTGCCGTGCTCTTCGTGCGGGCCTTCGACCTGCGTGCGGACCTGTCGCAGGAGAGGATCAGCTCGCTTTCCCCCGACACCCGCTCATTGCTCAAGTCGCTCGACCCGAAGCGGTCAGTCGAGGTCACGGCCTACGTCAGCCCGCAGGTGCCGGAGGACTACACGCAGACGAGGCTGACGCTCCTCAACATGCTGCGGCAGTTCGAACGGCTCGGCGGCGGGAGAGTGAAGGTCGATATCATCTCCACGGAGCCCAAGACCGAGGCGGCGGCGCTCGCGAGCCGGCAGTTCGGGATCGAGCCAGTGAGTGTGCTCTCGCGGGTGCGGGGCACCTACCGGGAGGAGGAGATCTTCCTGGGCTGCGCGTTCCAAAGCGGCCTGGAGAAGGTGGTCGTTCCCTTCTTCGACCGCGGCACGCCGGTGGAGTACGAGCTCATTCGCTCGATCTGCACGGCTGCGGAGCCGAAGCGGAAGCGGCTCGGAGTGCTCACGACCGACGCCGACCTCTTCGGCGGCTTCGACATGATGAGCGGCGGGCAGCGGCCGCGGCAACCGGTGCTCGAGGAGCTCGAGAAACAGTACGACGTCGTGCAGGTGGACGCGTCGGCGCCGATCACGGAGACCTACGACGTGCTCCTCGCCGTGCAGCCCTCGTCGCTCGGACCGGAGCAGATGGGGAATTTCGTGGCGGCCGTCCGGGCCGGGCAGCCGGTCGCGATCTTCGAGGACCCGCTGCCGGTGCTCATGACCGGAGTGCCGGGCACGGGGCAGCCGCGACGCGGGCCGGGCGGGCCGATGGCGATGTTCCAGCCGCAGGGGCAGCCGAAGGGGGATCTCGAGCTGCTCTGGCAGGCGCTCGGCGTGAAGATGATCGCCCGCGAGGGCCGGCCGCTCATGGGGCAGATGGGTGGCTCGCCACTCATCGTCTGGCAGGACTACAACCCCCACCCGAAGCTCGATCTGCCGAACCAGTTCGTCTTCATCGACTCGAGCCTCGACAACGGTGGCGAGACCGCATTCAATGATCGGCAGCCGATCACGGCGGGCCTCCAGGAGGTGCTCTTCCCGTTCCCGGGCGGCCTCGACAAGGCGGAGGGAGCCGACGTGCAGTGGACTCCGCTCGTCCGCACGGGGCTTCGCAGCGGGACGATCGAGGTCGAGCAGGTGATGGGCAACCGCGGCGACATGCGTCAGCTGCGGGCCTTCGAGAAGCCGTCCCGCACCTCGATGGTGCTCGCGGCGGCGGTCGAGCGAAAAGCCGAGAGGCAGGACGGCGGGAAGGAAGAAGGGGCCAAGCAGCCCGAGCCGCGGCCGATCCGGGCCGTCGTGGTCGCCGACATCGACCTCATGGATGGCCGGATCTTCGGCCTCCGCAACCGGCCCGACGAGGTCTTTTCACTCGACTTCGACAACGTCTCGTTCGTGCTCAACGTGCTCGACGAACTCGCCGGCGACGACCGCTTCCTCGACATCCGCAAGCGGAAGCCCAAGCACCGCACGCTCGAACGGATCGAGTCGACGGTCGCCGAGGCCCGCGAGCAGGCCGATAAAGAGCGGCAGAAGTTCAACGATGACTTCGACGATGCCGAGCGGGACGAGAACGACCGCATGCAAAAGGAGATCGCGGAGTTCGAGAAGAAGATCAAGGACCTCGAGTCGCGGGAGGACGCGGATCCCCAGGCGGCGATGCAGGCCCTTCAGCAGCTCGCCAGCCGACAGAGGCTCGCGCAGCGGCGGCTCGACACGAAGATCGAACAGCTCAAGCGGACCCGCGACGTGGAGGTTTCCGCAGTGGAGCGGCAGTTGGCCGAGAAGATTCGCAGGGAGCAGGACCGCCAGAAGTGGCTGGCCGTGATCCTGCCGCCGATCCCGCCCCTGGTCGTCGCATTCTTCGTCTATTTCAAGCGTCGCGCGGCCGAGCGGGTCGGCGTGGCGCGGTCACGTCTGCGGTAAAGGAGGGGTTCTTCGATGGAATCGCACGGATCTCAAAACGGGCTCTCGCCGGTGATGCGAACGACAGCGACGTACCTGCTCGCGGGAGTGGGCCTCCTGCTTTTGGGCGCGGCGGTGCAGCCGCGGTTCAATGCGGCGAAGGTGCAGCCCGAGTCCGAGCGGATCCTCTTCCCCGAGCTCTCCGACGCCTCGAAGGCTGCGGGCCTCAGGATCGTCCGCTACGACGACGAGCTGGCGACGCTGCGGGAATTCAAGGTCGTGCAGTCGGCGGCAGGCGTGTGGGTGCTCCCCTCGCACGAAAACTACCCGGCCGACGCCAAGGATCAGCTCGCGGCGGCGGCGACGGAACTCGTTGACTTGAAGTCGCTCGACGTCGCCTCGCAGTCGCCGGGCGACCACGAGAACTTCGGCGTCATCGAGCCCGATCCCGAGAAGCTCAAGCCCGGCATGACGGGCGTCGGCGAACTCGTCGAGATCAGTGACGCCTCGGGCGGCAAGCTCGCCAGGCTCGTCGTTGGCAAGGAGGTGAAGCGGACCGGCGCGGCCGCCGTCGGCGGCAGGCCGCAGCGGTACGTCCGCAAGGCCGGGCAGGACCCGGTCTATCTCGTCGAACTCGACCTCTCGAAGTTTCCCACAGACTTCGGCCAGTGGATCGAGAAGGACTTGCTCAAGCTCTCGCCGTGGGACGTTCGAAGTGTCGTCCTTGACGACTACACGCTCGCGGCGGTCGAGGCGGGCGGCAAGCTTCGCGTCGAGCAGCAGCGAAAGAACCGGATCGACCTCGCCTACGACGACAAAGACGCGAAGTGGTCGCTCGTGAAGCTCGAGGCGTTCGACCCGAGCAACGCTGCGGCAAAGCCCAAGGAAGAGAAGCTCGGCGAGACCGAGGAACTCGCCTCGACGAAGCTCAACGACCTGAAAAACGCGCTCGGCGACCTCAAGATCATCGATGTCGCCCGCAAGCCCGCCGGCCTCTCCGCCGACCTCAAGGCGGAGGAGAGCTTTACGGGCGATCGTGCGGCCGTCGCGTCGCTCCAGCAGCGTGGGTTTCTCCCTCTGATGAACGGCGAAATCCTTTCCACGGACGGCGAGACGATCATCGGCATGAAGAACGGCGTCGAATACGTCCTGCGGTTCGGGGCGACGACGTCGGTCGCGACCGACGGGACGAAGGACGGCGAGAAGAAGGCGGGCGCCGACTCCAAGGACGCCGATTCCAAGGATGACGGCGGCGAGACCTCTGGCCGCTACGTGCTCGTCATGGCCCGGTTGAACGAGTCGCTCCTCGAGAAGCCGAAGCTCGAGGAAGTTCCGGACGCTCCGGATGAAAAGGCTGCCGCGTCGGAGAAGAAAGAGCCCTCTGCCGCCGACGCCCTCAAGGCGGCCGACGAGGCCGAGGCGAAGATGCAGGCCGCGATCGAGGAGCGCCGGCGGGTCGAGCGGGAGAACCGCCTCAAGCAGGACGAATACGACGAGAAGGTGAAGGCCGCGCAGAAGAACGTCCGCACGCTCAACAACCGCTTCGCCGACTGGTACTACATCGTGTCGGACAAGGAATACGCGAAGATCCACCTCGGCCGCGCCGACGTCGTGAAGGCGAAGGAAAAGACCGACGAGGCGAAGGGCGAGGCGGCCAAGTCCAACGGTGCGAAGCCCTGATCAAGCGTGCGGGGTTCGGGGCTGCCCGTGATATCGAGCGGCCCCGCCCATCGCCGGACGCTCATTTCCGGTGTAGCCGCAGGTTGTTCA
>JBIIOJ010000191.1:0-6142 GCA_044337015.1 Pirellulales bacterium | reverse complement strand
GAGCGTCCGGCGAGCGGCATACGGGCAGCCCCGAGCTTGCAGCGAGCGTCCGGCGAGGGCATACGGGCAGCCCCGAACGCAGCACGCTTGACGCCCAATCAGCTCTTTTTCTTCTTCGGCGGCGAGAACTTGATCTTCTTCACGAGCTCGATGATCTCGCCGTTCTCCACTCGGCCCGAAACGGCCGAGATCGCGTTCACGACGTTCTCGTACTTGAGCCCGTAGTCACAGTCGAGCTCCGCCTCCGTCTTCTCGGCGACCGAGTTCGGTCCAGTGTCGGTGCCGACGAACTTCAAGACCCGCGACCGCAGTTCGTCGAAGTCGGTCACCGGTGAACCGTTCATCGTGATTCCGGCGAGATCGCCCCCCTCGCCGGCAGAGAGCTTGATCTTGATCGGCGGAACCTGCTGCTCGTCGGGCGGGGCGGCCGAGACGCCCAGCGGCATCCGCACGTCGAAATCCCCCTCGGCGGCGATGATCTTCAGCGACATGATGAAGAACGCCAACAACTGAAACACGATGTCGATCATCGGCGTCATGTTGATGTCGATCTTGTCGGCGAGCTGCGCTTGACGCTTGGCCATGGTCGAAACCCCTCGGTTACTTGGGCTCGTCGTACTTCGCCCGCAGGGCGAACTTCTCGAAGCCCTTCTCCTGGCAGACCTTGATGATCTCCTGCACCTCGCCCGTCTTCGCGGAGCCGTCGGCTCGCACGATGACGGTCGATTCAACGGGCTCCTTCCCGGCGTCGAGCAGGGCCGACTTCTCCCGCTCAAGGTAGGTGCCCAGCTCGCCCAGACCGATGAGCTCGCCGCCGTACACGACGGAGCTCTTGCTCGTCAGCTGGAGCGTGATCGGCGCCTCGATCGGCGCGTCACTCGGCTTCGCCAACTGGCTCTGCGGCAGCTGGATGCGGTCGTCCTGCTCCGCCTCGGAGAAGTTGCTGACGAACATGAAGAACGCGATCAACTGGAACGTCATGTCGATCATCGGCGTCATGTCGATCTCGGTGGAGTTCGGTCCGCCGCTTTTTCTTCGTGCCATTTGTTCAGCCCGCTCGGAGGTGTCGCGTTAAAGCCGCCGGATCACTTCTTTCCCGCGGCCTGGAACCGGCTCATGAGCCGCATCGCCTCGGCATCGGCGTCGGCCGTCAACCGCTGGAGCCAGTTCTTGAACATTGCGAAGAAGCCGATCGCGGGAATGGCGAGCCAGAGGCCGACGAGCGTCGTGATGAGGGCCATCGAGATGCCCATCGCGAGATCCTTCGGCTTCGGGGCGGTCGTCGCCCGCGCGATCTGCATGAAGCTCGCGACCATCCCGTCGACCGTGCCAAGCAGGCCGAACATGGGCGCCAGCGCCCCGATGAGCGCCACGTAGCTCACCTTGTGCTCGAGCTTCATCGTGTCGTCGGCCGCCGCGTCCTGCATCGACTCGATCGCGGCGGCGTAGCCCGATTGGAGCTTGCCCATGCCGGCCGCCAGCTGGTGGCCGAGGTAGGAGTCGTCGGCCTTCACGAGCTCGAATGCCTGCTGGTATTCCTTCGCGTTGCAGTGCGCCTCGAAGGCTTCGGCCAGCCCCGGCGGGATCATGACCGACCTTCGCAGCTGCATGAAGATCATCACCATGATCGCGACGAATGCGAACGAGATGGCGAGGAACACGATCGTGTAGCGGATGCCGAGCGCGTTGTAGAAGAACACGAGCATGCTCTCTCCCTCCGCCTCGCCGCCGCCGGCGTCACCACCGCCGTCATCTTCGTCCTGGGCGACGGCGACCGACGGAATCAGGGTTGTGGAAGCCGTCATCAGGGCGGCGGGACCGGCCATGCATCCCAGCCAGGCAAGAAACGGGCACGCGAGCGCCGCGAGACGCGAGGACAGGCTTCCGCGGGATTCTTTTCTGACAACCGACTCCATGCTCATCTCCTCGAAAAGATACTGTGGTTTCGTCCGTTCAATCGTTTCGTTCACACACTGCCCGTTCACACACTGCCCGGTCACACACTGCCCGGTCACACAGCGCCCATTCACGTCTTGCCGACCGTCGCCTTCGCCGATTTCACCCAGGGGCTGTCCGGATAGGTGGTCTCGAGGCTCTGCATCGCCTGCCTCGACCGTTCCGGATTGTTCGCCTTCTGCCACAACTCGACCAGGTTCGCAAGGGCCTCCGCATGGGCCTCGGGAACCGAGTTGTACACGAGATCGACCGTGAGGAACGCGATGAGGGCGTCCTGGTCCTTCCCGGCGGCCCGCTGTGCCGCCCCGAGAGTGTTGTAGGCCCCGGCGAGCATTTCCCTCTCCTCCGGACTGGCCTGCCGGATCGCGGAGAGCACGAGCGAGACCGCCTCGGCCGCCTTGCCCGCCTGGGCGAAGCACTTCGCCTTCCCGAGTCCGGCGGCGCGTTTCTGGGCCTTGCTCGCGTCGTCGCTGGCATCGACCGCCATCGCCTCGTCGAACGCCTTGGCCGCCTCGTCGAACTTCTTCTGATCGAACAGGATCCTCGCCTTCGCGGAAGCCGCCCGCACCTTGAAGGCTGGGGGGCCCTGCGCGACCTTGTCGTAGGCGGCGGCCGCCTTGTCGGGCAGCCCGGCCTTCGCGAGCAGGTCGCCGAGCAGTTCCTGGAGCTCGAACGTGTGGTGGCTCTTGGCGTTCTTCGCGAGGAATCCGCCCACGAGCCCACCGGCCGCCTTCACGTCGCCGCCGCCGAGCAGGGCGGCCCGGGCCGACGCCGCGGCCTCGACGTATTCCTTCTCCTGGACGACGAGCGGATCGGCCCCGTCGAAGTCCGCAGACGTGAGCTTCTTGAGATCCTCGATCGCGTCGGCCGGGCGACCCCGCGCGAGCAGATTGCGGGCAGCCTTCAGATCCTGCGGCTCACCGGCGAACTGCACCTCGCGGATCTTCTCGATCGGAATCTTCTGTACTTCTTCGCCCTTTTCGACATCGACTCCTCCGGGCGACGTGGCGACGACCTTTCCGCTCACGGAGCCGGAGGGCATGAGCATCACCCGGTCGCTCGACTGGGCGAGGGCGGCCGATTGTGAGAGCAGCACTGTGGCGAGCAGCACTGTGGCGAGAAGTAACGCGGCGGCACGGGCCGACGTAGCCGAGGATCGTTCCATGTCTTTGTCTTTCCTCATCCCACGCGTTTCGGAACGTGAATCTCCCGGCGCCGCACCAGGCAGACTCACGTTCACATTGCTGAACACCCTGACGGTCTTCTTCATGGCCGCAATTCCTTCTACTCCGCCGGTCCTTCTACTCCGCCGGCTTTTGAACCTGCTCCGCCTGGAGCTCCTGGTCAAGATCATCGACGCCCCGCTTCGACGGGCGGTCGAGCTGCTTCTGGATATCCTCCAGGAGCTTGTCGAACTGGCCCCGAAACTCCTTGCCACCCATGTCCGGGTAGAGCTTGTGGGTGAACATGATGTCCTTTTCGGCCATCTCCAACTGCTTCGTCCGATCGGCCGCGTCACCGACCTCGGCCCGCTTCAGCCGGGTCTTCGGGACGTTGAGCCGGGCCTCGAAGAACCGTCTGCGGCTCTCCGCCGCCTTCTCGTTCGACCCGCCCGCAAAGGCCTGTTTCTGAAGCTTGTTGGCGAGCCCGCTCCAGCCCCAGAACACGACCTCCCCCTGACGGCCCATGACGGCCTGCTTGAGGTAGTCCACGGCCTTGGCCTTGTCTTTCTCAGCCGCACCGGCCGCCCCAAGAAACGTCGCCGCCTCCCACTGCGCCGAGAGCATGTTGGCCCCCTTCGGCTGGCGGACGATCCACTCGAGGTGGCCGAGCGCTTCGTCCCACTTCTCGAGCTCGCGGTAGACGGCCGCGAGCCTCAACCGGATCGAAAGCTCGCTGTCTTTGATCTTTTGGTCGTCGGACTTCAGGAGCGACTCGTATTTGTCGGCGGCTTTTGTCAAAAAATCCTTCCGCTGGTCCTTTGACACAACCTGGGTGATCGCCGCCCCCTGCTGGCCGGGGCCGGCTCCGAGGGCCATGAACTGGCTCGCCACCCACATCTGCGAGGAAACCTTCTTGTCCTTGGCGGCCACGCGGTCGAGAAACTTCACCAAGCCGGAAACCACCTTGCCGGCCCGGGCCCGCGCCTCGTCGCTCACCTCGCCGCCGGCCGCGCCCCCGGCACCGCCGAGAATGCCGGCAAGCTGTTCCTGGAGGTCTCGTCCCATCGCGAGGTACATCGACGCGAGCTTCTCGGCAGCGTCCTCCCCCTCGCCGGCCGCGGCCTCGAGCAGGTCCATCGCCTTCTGGGCATCGTCGAGTTTCTCCGTCTGGATGAAGTACCGGAGCGCGAGCCGAAGCGCTTCCTCGGCCACGGCCGGATCGACGACCGAGGTGTTGCCGCTCGTGACGACGGTCCATGGACCGTAGACCGGGTTCGTGAGTGTTTCGAGCACGAGCTTGTCGTCACCGGCCTCCATGCCGATCTGGCAGCGGTAGAGCGCGGCGGCGACCGCCAGCTTGTCGGGCTTGCCGGCGGACGCGACGGCGCCGAGGCCCGCATCGATCACCTGGATCGCCTTCTCGAGCACCTTCTCGCCGGCCGGGCCCGCGGCATCACCCTGCGCGTCGTCGCCGAGACGCCGCCGATCGACCACGGCCTTCCACAGTGCACTACCTCCGCGGAGCAGCACCTCGGCACGGCGGGGCGAATCGGCCGGCACCGCATCGACGAGGTCCATGATCCGCTTGACGTCTCCCTCCTCGGTGGCCGAGGCGATCGCGACGACCGCCGCGTCGGCACTCGACCCGTCGGCAGGCCAGATCTTGACGATCAGCCCGGCGAGTTCCGCCGACCGGCGCCGAGCGTCGGCCGACCAGGCGGGCTGCCCTTCCTTCGCGAGAATCTGCCAGCTCGCCATCGCCACGCGGGCGGCGTCCTTGCTGCCGATCGCATTCGGGTAGCGCTCGGCGAGAAATTCGCCGAGCGCCGCGGCCTCGTGAAGCCGCTTCGCATCGTAAAGGAGGAACGTCGTGAGATAGCGAGCCTTGTTGAGCCGGTCGAGATCCTCGTCGGTCGCGGTCGGCATCGCCATGACGAGCGACTGGATCGCCTTGTCGCGAAACGCGGCCGCCTCCTCCTTCGCCTTGCCGGCCTCGTCGGCCTTGCTGTTCTTCTCGAACTCCTTCGCCTCCGTCGACTTCGTCTTCCAGTTGCCGACGAGCACGCCCACCTCGTCCATCGCCGCCTCGAACGACTGCGACTGCTCCTCGCCGACGCTCTTGCCGAGCTTCGTCAAAAGCTCGCGGGCCTCCTTCGCGTAGTCGCGGTTGACCTTCGCGACTTCCATCGCGGCCTTCTGCGCGGTCTTGAGCTTCGGCCGGCCCTTGGGCCCCTCGGCTTCCGCCTTCTGCGCGAGGAGCGCCGCGCCCCGGTACTTCATTCCGAGCCAGTCGCCGCCATCGACTCCGACGTACTTGTCGGGCGACACGGCCGCCGCGACGGCCTTCTCGGCTGCTTCGTCGAAGCCCCCGACGTCGTTCAATTCCATCCAGCACTCGAACGTCGTGCTGTAGGCCTTCGCCTTGAGTGCCGGAACGAACCCGCCACCTTCGAGCAGTCGCAACTCGCCGAGCGTCTGCACGGCCTTTTCGAGGAGCTTCTTGCGATCGTCCGGCTTCTCCGAGGCCTGCGCCATCACGGTGTAGTTCCGACCCTCGTAGTAGCGGGCGAACAGTCCGACGCCGCGGGTGCCGTACTTGGAGTAGAGCTCCGCGTACCGCTTCGTGGATTCGTCCATCGCCTGCTTCCATCCCTCGCTGCCCGGGACAAACGCCTTCGATTTCTCGAAACGCGCGCTCGCCAGAAGCAGCCGGGTGCTCAGCAACTGCCCGCGCAGCCGCTCCTGCTCCTCGGACAGCTCCTCGATTTTCGCCGCATCGCGCTTCTGATCGGCCGTGGATCTTCCTTTTCGCGGCGGGGGGGCTTTCTTGCCCTCCTTGCCGCCGTCCTTCGCATCCGCCCCATCGGCCTTCTTGCCGACGTCGAATGCGGCGAGCTGCTCGCCGACGCTCCGGAGGCTCACGAGGACTCCCTTTTCCGCGGCCTCGAAGCTCGCGAACGCCTCGTCGAAGAACTTCACGGCCTGCTCGAGCGACGCCGCAGGATCGGCGCCCGACAACTTCG
>JBIIOJ010000190.1:0-6172 GCA_044337015.1 Pirellulales bacterium | reverse complement strand
TTGAGGAGCATCAGGTGTATCCTCACCGTAGCGACGATGCGTCCGCTGCCCCGGCGGCAATGCGGCCTCCATCAAGTGTGCCGGGGCGGTTTACCAACTAGCGAACCAATGCGGTGGAAGAGCAGGCGGATTCGTGACCGGGCATCCACTCGCAGGGCTACGTCAACGCCCCTCTCGGCTTACGCCTCGGGCTTCCGGCAATTTCGCGACGAGCGGCAGGGCCGCGATGGAGTCGGGGTGAAGCGGGGTGATGCCGAGGTCGTGCCACACACGCTCGGAGCGGACCCGCTTGTCGGCGCCGCGGGTCCGCGGAGCCGCCGGGTCCCATGTGACTGGCGGCGAGCCGGTGACTTCAGCCAGCCGGCCGTACCAGTCGCGGCGGCGGACGGGGTGATTGTCGGCGACGACGTAGAGCGGTCGCGGCGCGGCGAGTTCCGCGATGCCGCAGACGACCCTGGCCGCGTCGTCGACGTGGATGAGATTGAGCCAGCTGTCGGGGTCGGCCGCGATCGGTCGGCCGGCGGCGAGATCGGCGAGCCTTGGCAGGCGGTTCGGGCCGTAGAGACCCGCAAAGCGGAGGGCGACGCCGGGGCCGAGCCGATGCGTCGCAAGCATCGCCTCCGCCTCGATGAGCACGCGGCCGGCCTCCCGGGAAGGGGCCGCAGGCGTCTCCTCGTCGACGACGTCGCCGCCGGTCTCACCCCAGACACCGGTGGAGCTCGAGAGGATCGCCCGGGGTGAGCCCGGAAGCCGGTCGAGCAGACGCCGGAGCCCGTCGACGTGGACCTGCCGCGAGCTCGGGCCGGCGGCGCGGTCGAATCCGACCGCCCAGAAGACCGTGTCGACCTCCGGCAGTTCGCGGAGCGAGTTTTCCTCGGTGACGTCGCCGACCAATGGCTCCGCGCCGATCGCCGAAACCTCCGCCGCCCGCGAACGGGTCACCGCGAAGACCCGGTCGCCCGCCGCGAGCCACCGTGCCGCGACACGGCTGCCGAGATAGCCGCAGCCCACGATCAGGCGTCTGCGTGCGGGATGGTCTGCGACGCTCATCCCGGCTTCCTCCCCGCGCGGTCCATCCAGTCGGAGAGTAGGATCTGCGCGGCGATCGCGTCGCTGACCTGCTTCTTGCGGCCGCGGGTGAGGCCGCTGCCCGCGAGCCTCCCGGCGGCCTCCGCCGACGTGTACCGCTCGTCCTGGAACTCGACCGGCAGGCCGGTCGCCGCCGCGAGCCAGCCGCCGAACTTCTCGGCCTCGTTCGACATCCGGCTCGGCGTGCCGTCGGTGTTGAGCGGCAGGCCGACCACGAAACCGACGATCCCCTCGTCGGCCGCGAGCGATTTGTAGAAGGCGGCCTCGCGTTCGACGTCGCCGCTCGGCTCGTGCACGGAAAAGGGGCTCGCGAGGATTCGCGATGCGTCGCAGATCGCGATGCCGATCCGCTTGAGGCCGAAGTCGATGCCGGCCACGCGGCCCGGCGGGATGGAGGGGGGGGCGGTCATGGCCGCTCGGCAGGCGTGAAGCGGCCCGACCGGAGAAACTCGGCGGTCGCCCGCTGCACGGTCTCGCTCTTCATCATCGCCGCATGACGCACCGGCAGTAGCAGGAAGTCGTCGGCCCCCTCGAGCCGCGTCTCCTCGACCCGCACCACGGCATCGTCGTCCCCTTCGAGCAGGTCGCTGTACCCGCGATCGTCCCCGCGGCCGCCGGCGACGATTCCGAAAGGGCAGGCGGGAACGGCGAGCGAGCCCTCGATGCGGTCCCAGTCGACGACCAGTTCCCTCGCGGCCCCGTCGGCGACGAGCGAGACGATCCAGATGCGGGAGGCCATCTTTGCGAGGTCCGAGCCACGGTTGGGAGAGCCGAGCATCACGACCCGCCCGACCCTCGCGACCGCCTCACGGTCGGCCATCGCCATCCATCTCCGGATCACGATCCCGCCAAGGCTGTGGCCCACGAAGCTCACGAGGCTCTCCTTCGGGAGCGAGCCGACGACCGCGGCGAGGCTGCGGGCATGGTCGTCGATCCCCGCGCGGGGGCTCGCGTAGCCGACCGTCATGACCGTCCCCTCGACGGCATCGCGAAGGTGATCGACGAGGGGCTGCATGGAGTGGCGGCCTTCGCCGAGGCCGTGGAGCACGAGCACGGCCTCGCGGCCGACCTCCGGGACCTCGCCGTCCTGCCGACGCTTCTCGAGGGCCGCGCGGCACTCTTCGCCCGAGCCGGAGGCGACGACGCGGTCGCGGGGGTCGAGCAGTCGCCAGTCGTCGCTCTTGGCCCGCCGCTGGAGCCGCCAGTCGTGCTCGACCCGCTGGTCGGACCACTCGATCGCATCGGCGGCGGCGCGGAATCCAGCGAGCCACTCCTGTCCCTCGACGGCAGGCCGGGGGCGGTCGGACCCGCGAGCCGGGAACGGCGCTGCAAGGCAACCGCAGAGAGCGACGATGGTCGCGACGTGGCGCCGTTTCATGGAGGGTAAGTCAGAGGACGTCTGTCCAACCGCGGTTTTCCAGTTCGGCGACCACTTTCCTGACCGCCTCCTCGCGGGAGCGGTCGGCGACGAGGGTCGCGTCGGGGGTGCACACCACAAGCATATCGGCCACCCCGAGCGTGACCACGAGGTGGTTGCCATCGGCATGAACGATCGTGCGGACACTGTCGATCCCGACGTGCCGGCCGACCACGGTGTTGCCCTCGGCGTCGGCGCCCCGCTGCCGGGCGACCGCGGACCAGCCGCCGAGATCGTCCCAGGAGAATGGAGCGGAGATCGTGACCACTTCCTCCGCGTGTTCGAGCACGGCGTAGTCGACCGAGATTCCCTTGGTCGCCGCGAACTCCTCGTCGAACACCCGGTCGCGGTCCGGCGTGTCCCATGCCGCGGCGATCCGCTCGAGCCGCTCGACGAGTGCCGGCTGGGTCCGCCGAAGCGCCGCGAGGATCGTCGCCGCCTTCCAGACGAAGATGCCGGCATTCCAAAGAAAAGTGCCGGCCGCGAGGTACTCCGCCGCGACGCTCGCAGGGGGCTTTTCGCGAAACCGACGCACTTCGTACACCTCCGCCTCGCCATGTGCCGGATGAATCGGCTCTCCCCGCTCGATGTAGCCGAAGCTTTCCGCGGGATACGTCGGCGAAACGCCGAAGGTGACCAGCCGGCCCGGCCGTTCATCGACCAGAGCCGCCGCCTGCCGGATCGCCTCGCGGAACTTCTCCGGCGGGCTGATGACGTGGTCGGAAGGCATCACGGCCATCGTCGCGTCGGGATCGTGGCGGCTGACGAGCAGGGCCGCCAGGCCGACGCAGGGGGCCGTGTCCCGCTTGCAGGGCTCTCCCACGAGCGAAGACTCGGGGATGCCCGGCAGCTGCCGCTTCACGACAGGAAGAAGCCGCCGAGACGTGACGATCATGATCCGCGGGAGCGGCACGAGGCCGTCGAGCCGCAGCACCGTGTCCTCGAGGAGCGTGCGGCTGCCGGCGAGTGGAAGGAGCTGCTTCGGCAGCGCGTTTCGGCTCGCGGGCCAGAATCGGGTGCCGGAACCTCCGGCCATGACGATCGCGTGAAGCATGGAACACTCGCGTTGTTCAGGTGGGGACGCGAGGCGTCCCATCGTCCCCAGAGACTACCGCCTTACCACCGACGACGCACGGGCGTTCGATCCGGCTACCGGAAGCGATGTGCCGCAGGTCGAATTCGTCGATGACCGAGGGGGCGAGTTCGACGTCGATTCCCTCCGCGACGGCGACCCCCACCCGCTCGAGCAGCCTCCGCGCCTGCGTCACCATCGCCCGCCGGACGTGCTCGGGGGAGTCGGCCTCACTGCCCGACGGGTTCTTCAGCGGAGCGAATCCCTCGGCCGGATCGATCGTCACGCTGGTGACCCGGCGGGCGAGAGGGAAGAGGTCGAAGATGAACCGCTCGAACTTGTAGGCGTTGGGCTCCTTCGGCAGGACGCGCTCGCCGGAGTCGTCGACGAAGGCGACGGACTTGCGGGCGAGATGGAGCGGGAGCGACGCCTTGCCGGCCGCAGCCTCGGCGAGGAACGCAAGCCGGAAACAGTGCACGGCGATGCTGCCGGACCGAAATCGCAGCCGACCGTCCGGGCCGCGCTCGCGGGCGAGGTGCCCCGGCAGATCGCTGTACTCCACGATGCGGCAGACTCCCCCGGACTCGACGACCACGCCGACCCGCTCGCCTGGGGCCTGCTTTTCGACGACCTGGGTCGTGATGTCGGACTCGAAGACCAGGTGCATCCCGAGGAAGGCCGGATCGAGAGGGCAAGCGAGCGGATTGTCCACCTGGAAGCTGGAGACGTGTTCGATCCCGCGGCGGGCGAACCAGTCGAGTCCGCCCGCGGCGGAAAGCGCGCGGAGCATGCCGCCATGCCCGTCGGGGGCCATCGCGACGCGGTCGGGCGCTTCCAGCAGCATCGAGAGCGAGTCGATCGAGAGGGCCGGGAGGTCGGCCTGTCGGAAGACGAGCACCTCATCGGGGTCGAGGCCAAAGAAGCGATTGAATTCGAGGTAGGCTCGCGTATCGGCGTCGGTGGCGGAACTCGTCATGATCGCCAGCGGCACGCCGCGTCCATACCGCTGGCCGATCGCCGCGAGCCTTCCAATGAGGATCTCGAAGAGCGTCGACTGCGACACCGGGCCGATCGGATAGACGCCCTTGGGTCCATCGCACCCCAGCCGCGATCCCTGCCCGCCGGCCACGAGGATCGCGCCGACCTGCCCGATCGCTAGCGCCTCTTCGCCTGCGGGCCGCCAGGCGGCCGCCGAGCAATCCTCGGGTGAGAGACGCGGGCCCGGGGGGGTGGCTGCGACGGAGAGAAACGCGGGATCGACACCCTCCGCTGCCGACGACGCCGCCCGCCGCAGGTCGTCGAAGACGGCCCAGTCGATCGCCTCGAGCTGCCGAACGAGCCTCCGGCGACCTTCGTCGTCGAGGTCGTTCCAGAACCGCAGCACGCCGGCTTGGGCGGTCCGCTCGAGCGATTCGACGAGGTGGCGGGGTGGTTGCACGGTTCGTTGGCTTGAAAATGGAAGCAGGAAAACGGGTCAGAGCCCGCCCCGGACCCACATCCACAGTAGCAGACAGAGGAGGGGGAAGCCGATGAAGATCACGCCGTACGTGAAGAGCGTCGTCCACAGGTGTTCCGGCCAGCGGGCCATCGACCAATCCTCCAACGGGCTTTCAATCGCCTCTAGCGGGATTCCGCGGGTTCGGCGACGATCTCGACGTCCACGTCGAGCGGTTCCTCTGAGGGCTCCTCGAGCCGGCATTCGATCCGCACGCCCCAGGGGAGCACCTCCGCCGCGGCGACGTCCACCTCGACGCCGTCGCAGGCATTCGACGCAGCGATCCGCGGCGTGGCCGCGAATGGCGGGCAGAACCCCACGTGGGCGACTGCCGTCCTCGAGCCCTCGGCGAAACGGACGACCACGCGGCCTACCGCGGCTTCGATGACAGAGCCGTCCGGCGCCTGCCGCTCGTACCGCTCTATCCGCTGAACGAGTCTCGCCTCGGGCCAGGGCCTCGCCTCGGGCCACGGCGACGGCACGGCCCGATCGGCCGCCGCTGGTTGCTCGACCTTCCCGTCAGGCATCGCACGTCGCGGGAACCGCGGGCGGAACGGCCGCAGGCCCGCGGCGGTGGCCCCGGCCAGGACGACCGTCGAGACCGTGACGGCCGCAAAGCCGCCCGCGGTCCGCGGATCGATCGCGCCCGAGACCCAGCGGAGAACGAGGATGGCCGCGGCCGCCACCACCGCGACGGCCGCGACGCCTCCCACCGCGAGGGCCAGGGCCTTCAGGGGTGACGACGGGTCTCGGTCGCTCGCGATCGAGGCATCCATGAATCACGGAGGATCAGCCGACCGCCGCCGTCGCGTTGGCGGCCTCGGCGAGGGCGGCTGCGCGGTCGGTCTTCTCCCAGGAGAAGCCGTCGCGGCCGAAGTGCCCGCCCGCCGCCGTGCGGCGATAAATCGGCCGACGCAGATCGAGGTAGTCGATGATGCCGCGGGGCGTGAGCGGGAAGAACTCCCGCACGATCTCGCAGAGCCGCTCGTCCTCGACCTTGCCGGTGCCCTCGGTGTCGACGTGGACGCTCACCGGCTCGCTCACGCCGATGGCGTAGGCGAGCTGGACCTCGCAGCGGTCGGCGAGCCCGGCGGCCACG
>JBIIOJ010000189.1:0-6183 GCA_044337015.1 Pirellulales bacterium | reverse complement strand
GCCGCCGCCGCCCATGCCGCCGCCGCCGCCCATGCCGCCGCCGCCACCCATGCCACCGCCAGCACCCATGCCACCACCAGCACCCATGCCACCGCCAGCACCCATGCCACCACCAGCACCCATGCCACCACCAGCACCCATGCCACCGCCAGCACCCATGCCACCGCCACCGGCACCGACCTGCCCGGTGCCCTGGGCGCCCGCGCCGGTGAAGTTGAACTGCGTCACCTGTCCGACCTGCGAGAAGAGCGGCGTCGCCGTCACTCGCACGTATCGCCGGTCGGCGGAGACGACCGCCCGCGCGAACAGGTTCACGCCCTCGGGCAGCGTCGTGATGACAGGCTGGTAGCCGACGGCTCCCTGGCGGAAGAACGGCAGGCCTGCGGCCGGACCGCTCTGGGCTGACGAGCGGCTCCGGCCGAGCGATGCGGCCGCCGAGGCATCGTTCATGCCCGCCAGCTGCTGCGCGAGCACACCGCGGCCGATCGCCCGCTGCGTGACGACGTCCTGCGCCACCTTCGCCTCGTCGAGCGGCTCCCTCCGACGGCCTTCCGGCACGTTCACCGTCATGAGCAGGTCGCCGGAGCCGATCGACATCTGCTTGCGCAGCCGCTCCTCGCGGTTCGTGCCACGGTGCATCACCATCTCGACGGAGACCGTGTCGGCCTCCACGTCGCCCCAGACACGGCGGATGAGTATCCGGTAAGTGCCGGGGAAAGCCTCGCCGCAGATGTAGCGCTCGCGATGCTCTTGCTCCTTCGACTCGCCCCGCCTGGCCGCGGCCGATGCACCCTCCGCATCTCCCTGGATGATGCCCCCGCTCGTGCTCCTTGGCACGGACGGCGAGCAGAAGCCGCCGGTCGGTTCCTCCACGATCATGTCGATGTCGGCATCGCCACCCCAGGTGACCGAGAACTCGAGGTCGCGAACGAGTGCCTCGTCGACGGCCCTGCGAAACGCAGCCGCCTCCTCGCGACGTCCCTTGGACTCGAGCTTCTCGATCGTGATCTTCGCGAGACGAGCCGCCCTCGTGGCGATCTGCTGCTGTCCGGCGGGCCAGTCGTGGGCCAGCACGCCCGCGCACGACCACTTGAGCGCCCGCGGATCCTCCTCTTTCGCGGCGAGGGTCATCGCCAGGGCGAAGGCCCCACGGTTCGTCGGTTCGAGCCGCCCGACCCGCCTGCAGATGTCGATCGCGCGGGCCGACGAACCGGTCCTCGCGAGATACTGCGCGAGGGCCATCAGTTCCGTCGGGCTTGTCGCGAAGTCGGCGCTCGAGAGCAGGATGCGGTCGATCTCATCGCGATCCCACCCGGCGGCCTCGGCCGCGGCGGCGAGCGCCTCGTACATCCAAGGCTCGGCATGTCCGGCGAGGATCGCACCCGAGATCAAATCGGCGGCCTTCGAGAACGACTGCCGCTCCCCGAGGGCGAGCGCTGAGCCACGAAGCTCGGAGAGCCGCTTCTCGAGTTCTGCGGGGCCGTCGGCCTGCCTCAGGTAGGCGGAAACACCCGACCGCAGGTCGTCGGACGAGAGCACCGAGGCCGGCAGGCCATCGTCGGATTTCTTCGAGGAGGAGGATGCGTCGCCGGGGGCGAGCCTTTCGCGGGCATCGGCGATTTGGAACATGCCGCCGCCCCCGCCGCCCATCCCCATGCCGCCGCCTCCCATGCCGCCGCCTCCCATGCCGCCCATACCGCTGTTGACGCCGCCGGAACCGCCGAGGCCGCCGCCGGACTGGAACGGGTTGAGGCCGCTCGACGGGTTCACGGGCAGGACGAGGTCTGCGACAGGGTAGACCTTCACGACAAGGTTCTCCTCGGCCTTCTCCTTCGTCGTGATGAGGAGGACCTCGTCCTTGATGATGTAGGTGAGGTCGAGATCGGTCAGGAGGAGCCGCAGCGCCGATCGAAGTGAGACGTTGGAGACATTCTTCGTGACGGGGGTCTCGAGGTCGAGACCGGCGTCCTCGAGCGCGCGGGTGTCGAGTTCCACGGGGAGCCCCTGCTTGTCCTCGATGGAGGCCACGACGTCGCGAAGCGGCGTCTCATCGAACTTGAAGCCCTCGGCGGGCTCGTCGAGCGCGTCGTATATCCGCTGCTCGGCGCTGCCCGGGTTGGCAAGGTCGACCGACTTGTATTTTTCCCGCAGCCGCGTGATCTCCCGCCAGCGGGCGGCGCTCGGGTAGATGATCGGAGGCTCGCCGGAGAAGGGGATCGACGCGACGTCAACCTCGTGGAGCGTGTCCATGAAGCCTCGCTCCTGGTCGCGGCGGACGCGGGAGTTCTCGGCGTCGTAGTCCAGTATCCGGGCGACGAGCGGCGCCGTGCGGGCGACGACGCGGGCCGTCATCGGCATGCCGCGATTCGCGTAGAGGTTCGGGGCGGTTTCCGCGAGCCCGTCCCGTCCGAGGGCGACCTCGCGTTCGGCCTCCATGAAGGCCTCGGTCGGCCGCTGGTAGCCCACCCGAATGCCCTCCTCCACGAGCGCGTGGTAGCGGTCGGCCAGCGATTTGAACCGCTCTTCCCGACGATTGAGTTCGTCGACCAGTTCGAGTTTCTCCCGCGCAACCGCTCGCCGCTTTTCGGCATCGAGATCCCGCTGTGCCTTCTCGCGGCTCCTCACGTCCGCCTCACGGATGCGGATCTCGATCTGCCGCCGCAGGCGGTCCCGCAGGCCGGCGTCGAGGTCATCCGACGACGCCACTTCCTGGAGGAGCTCCCGGAGATCGGTCGCGGCGGCCGCCGGATCGGAGGAGAACTGCATCCTGGCATCGCGGAGACGGACGGCCGTCTCCTGCTCGAGCCGCCCTGCCCGCACCAGTCGCATCTTCTCCGATTGGACGAGTTCGTCGGCGACGGGCTGCGTCTCGTCGGCCGTGAGGCCGTCGGTCCGCTCCCCGCGCGGCGGCAGCTCCTCGACCGCGTCACCACCCGCCGTGTCCGGCTCGTCGAACGGGTTCGCCTCGTCGTCGGCCAGCCGCATCGCGATCTTCCGTTCCTCGGGACGGGTCGCGGCCGTTCGAACGAGCGCCGCTTCGGCGTTGTCGGGGTCTCGCCGCAACGACGCATCGGCCAGCCGCACCGCGGCATCACTCGCACCGACCGCTTCGGCGTGACGGCCGAGCTCGGCGAGCGCCGCCGCCTCCTGCCGAACGGCCGCCCGCGACAATTCGAGGCCTTCGCGGCCGAGCGTCGGCAGGAAGATGCCGCCCGTCGCCGAGGCGTTCCGAACCAGTTCCGCAAGGTAGGCGTTGTCGCTCTTCGGCACGACGCGGGGAATGGCGACTTCGATCCGGCGTGCATCGCCTTCGTCAACCGCGAGGTTCATCTCGATCCGCACTTTCTCGAGCATTCCTCCGAGCAGGACGACCGTGTCGCGGTCGGTACGCAGCGGCGGGAGCCGCTCGGGCAGCATCCCGGTTCCCGCGTCGTGCGATTCGCTCGAGATCACGAGGTCGTCGGGCCAGAGGACCGGTCCGGTCGCCATGCCGAGGATGCGGCCGCCGGCGTCGGCCGCCGATGCGTCGCTCTCCGGAACCGCGAGCATGCCGCCGGAGGCGTTTGCGATCGCGGCGAGGCAAGGCCAGTTGACCCGGTCCCCGATGCCGACCGCCGAGAAACCGATATGCTCGGCGCGGAGCGTCTCGAGGAGTTCGCGAAAGGCGTCGGCATCGACGGCGCCGAGTCCAGGTCCGTCGCCGACGTAGATGATGCGGCGACGTGCCGTGATGGGCTCGTCGCCGGCATCTTTCTCGCGACCCGTGGCCGCTTCATCGAACAGCCGCACCGCGGCGAGCAGTCCCTCCACGAGATCGGTCGCGCCGAGCGGCGTGCGGGCGTCGAGCCGCTTCAGGGCCGCGTTGTTCGACGCCGAGCCGCCCGGCGTGAACGCATCCGTCAGCGGCACGAGCGACACGTCGATCGCCGCGAGACGGAATCGTATCGCGTGGGAGCGACCCTGTTCGCCGCGCGTGTCGAGCATCCGGGAGACCGCTTCGAGGGAGCGGAGACGGTGGTCGCCGACCTGGCTTGCGGACGTGTCGACGAGCACGACGACGTCGCACGGCACCGGCGCGTTGTTAGCGGCCCGGTCGGCGATGGTCGCCCGCAGCCCGATGGCGGCGATCGTGCCTCGCGGCGTGGTTGCCGCGGCGTCGGTCGCCCCCGAGTTGGTCGTCTCCCAATCGGTCGCCTCCGTGAACGACACCGCCACGTTCGGCTCGCCCGCGAGCATCGGCGGCAGTCCTGCCGACATTCCTGCCGTCATGGCAAGGGCCACGGTCAGGCCTGCGGTCATCGAGGGGGGGCGTCTCATGGAGGGGCTCCCGGGCAAGGATATGAGCATCAAATCAGCGGCGGTGGTCGGGGCACGGACCATGAAAAATCATAGGGACGCCCCTCGCGATTCGCCAACGCCGATATCCATGGGTTCCAGGCCGATCTTGGAGGGTTTTGCCCTGCGTCCGATACTGTCGGAGGTGGCGACGCGCCGGCCGGGACGTCGGCGGACGCGATGGCGAACGGGCAGTTTCCCTTGCCAGGAGATTCACTGCGATGCGAACAGTGGCTGTCGTGATGGTGGCGTGCGTCGCGGTCCAGGGCGTCGGGGGGCTTGCGGCCGGGCCGGGCCGTGGGGGGGATGTCCGCGCCGCCGAACCCGCCCTGCCGGATCGCGAGTTCACCCCGGAGGAGCGGACGAACATCGCGGTCTACGAGGCAGTGAATCGGAGCGTCGTCAATCTCAACACCCGCGGCGCCGTGGCCGCCGGCCTGTTTCTCGTGGAAGTGCCCGCCGAGGGGGCCGGTTCGGGGATCGTTCTCGATCAACGCGGCCACCTGCTCACGAACTATCACGTCGTCGAAAATGCGAGGGAGATCGACGTGCTGCTGTTCGACGGTTCGTCGCACCCTGCGACCGTCGTGGGATTCGACCCAGCCACCGACACCGCCGTGCTGAAGGTCGCCGCGCCTCCGGAACAGCTGCACCCCGTCACTTTCGGCAGCAGTTCGGACCTGCGGGTTGGACAGCGGGTCTTCGCCATCGGCAATCCGTTCGGACTCGAGCGGACGCTGACGACCGGGATCATTTCCAGCCTGAACCGGTCGCTCCCCACCAAGTCCGGACGGGCGATCAAATCGATCATCCAGACGGATGCCGCCATCAACCCGGGCAACTCCGGCGGCCCGTTGCTCGATAGCACGGCCCGTCTCATCGGGATGAACACCGCCATTGCCAGCCGCACGGGGCAGAGTTCAGGCGTCGGATTCGCCATTCCGGTGAGCACTCTCGCGAGGATCGTGCCGCAGTTGATCGCCCAGGGGAAGGTGATCCGGCCCGACGCCGGAATCGCCCGCGTTTACCAGACCGATGCCGGCCTCCTCGTGGCGGCGCTCGTGCCCGAGGGGCCCGCGGAACGGGCTGGAATCCGTGGGTTTCGAGTGACGAAGGAACGCCGGCGGCAGGGTCCGTTCGTGAGTGAAGTGACCCGGATCGATCGGGAAGGGGCCGATCTCGTGGTCGCCGTCGGCGGGCAGCCGATCAAGACCGTCGACGATTTTCTTTCCGCCGTTGAAACGAGGAGTCCCGGCGACAACGTGCTTTTTACGGTGCAGCGGGAAGGACGGCAGCTCGACATCCCGGTCGTGCTGGGGGCAGAAGGTTAAGCCGGATTTTCCGGGTTTTTGCGTGCCGAATGTGCCGCGAGGGCTGCCCCGGGGGGCGGCCTGAGAATGCCTCGAATGGGCGGGCAAAAAAATCCGATTCCAACTCCTCGCGAACAGCCGCTTGACCGACCTCGTACGGCTGGTAAGATTCCCGCTGTCGGTTGGCCTCGCTGGTCCGCCGACTGGTTCTTTGACAATTCGGCAGAAATCTCTTTCAGTTTCGGCCGGCACGCGATCGTGACCGGCACCGGATGTGAACTCACGTTCATGTCCGGGAACGAAATTTGATTTAAGCTTGATCGACTCTTCGATCGCTTCGCAACATTCTTCGCGATGTTCATGGCAAAAGTTTTTGCTTTTGCCGTCGCTCATCGCGGATCGGTTCGAAACATCAATTGAAGGGTTTGATTCTGGCTCAGAGTGAACGTTGGCGGCGTGGATTAGGCATGCAAGTCGAGCGAGAACCGTAGCAATACGGGGACAGCGGCGAAAGGGACAGTAATATGTAGGTACCTAC
>JBIIOJ010000188.1:0-6218 GCA_044337015.1 Pirellulales bacterium | reverse complement strand
TCATCCGCTACCTCATGCGGCACGCCCACACGACCCCCTTCGAGATGGCGGAACTGAAGTTCGTCGTCCGCGTGCCCATGGATTGCTGGCGGCAGTGGATCCGCCACCGAACCGCGAGCGTCAACGAATACTCGACCCGCTATTCGCTCGCGATCGACGCGATGCAGTCGACGCACGACGACGAGTGGCGGCTGCAGGCCGCGACGAACCGGCAGGGCTCCGAGGGGAGCCTCTCCGTCCCGGCCGGCCACAAGCTCACGCAGTCGGAGACGGAGCTCCAATCCCTCGCGAGGCGCGTCTACGAGCAGCGGCTCGAGGCGGGCGTCGCCCGGGAGCAGGCCCGCAAGGACCTTCCGCTCTCCACCTACACCGAGGCCTACTGGAAGATCGATCTCCACAACCTTCTTCATTTTCTCGCGCTGCGGATGGATGCCCACGCCCAGCTCGAGATCCGCCGCTACGCCGAGACGATCGGCCAGGAGATCGTCCGGCCGCTCTTTCCGCTCGTGTGGGAAGCGTTCCTCGACTACCGGGTCGAGGCGATGCGGCTGACGCGGCTCGACCGCGAGGTGATCCAGCGGCTCGTGTCGCAGTCCGCCGCCAAGGGATTGCCAGCCAACCACGACGCCTTCCTCGCCGCGCAGGACCCATCGTGGAAGCCGCTCGAGCGGTCCCGCGAGAGGGATGAATGCCTCCAGAAACTGGTCGCCCTCGGACTCGTCACCCCCACGGAACCTCGATGATGGCCGACGCCGCCAAGGACCTGATCTATCTTTCGCAGAAGCTGCTCGACGCCGTCGCCGCTGGAGACTGGAACGCCTACCGGCAGTTCGTGGCCGACGACATCACCTGCTTCGAGCCGGAGGCCCGCGGTCAACTCGTCGAGGGTCTCCCCTTCCACGAGTACTACTTCAACCTGCCGTCCCCCGTCGGTCAGAAGCCCCGCCCGGTGCAGAACACGATCGCAAGCCCCGTCGTGAAGTTCCTTTCCCCCGACGTCGCGCTCGTCGCCTACGTCCGCCTCACCCAATCGCTCGACGACGCCGGCAAGCCGGTCACGAAGAGCTGCGAGGAGACGCGGGTCTGGAAGAAGCAGGGAAACGCCTGGAAGCACGTGCACTTCCACCGAAGCCTCCCGGGCTGAGGCGGCATCGCGGCGGTCACTCCCGGTACGCCTTCGGGCTTCGTCCCACCCACCGCTTGAACGCGCGGGAGAAGACCGACGCGTCCTCGAAGCCCACCTGCCTCGCGATCGACTCCACCTTGTCGTCGGTGCCGGCAAGCAGATGCTGCGCCCGCTCGATCCGCAGCGACGTGAGATGTTGCATGGGGCTGCGGCCCAGCTCGCGGAGACAGACTCGCCGAAACTGCTCCTTGCTCGCTCGGTAGCTGGACGCGAGCGATTGAAGCGTCCACTCGGCCGCGAGGTTGCCGGCCACATTCTCCCAGACGGCCCACAGCCGCTCGTCCACCTGTCGGGGCTGCGCGATCCTCTTCGCCTCGCCGTGGGCCAGCTCGATCCAGTGGTGCACGAGCCGCGGGTCGCGCCGCCTCTCCCACTCGGCAAGTAGCCCCGAGACGATCCGCCAGAGCGACTCCCCGTCGCACCGCACGCGGACGGGCGAGGCGGCGGAAACCAGCGGCCGCACGTGCTCCGGCTCGTCATAGCGGATCCAGGCGAATCGCCACCGCACGCCGCGGACGGCGTGGAACGCGTTGAGCACCCGCGGCGGCGCAAGGCACACCACTCCGGCGCGGCTCGACTGCCACCGCCCGTCGAGCAGCACCTGCCCCCGACCCTCGTGGCAGACCATGAAGAAGCTCCCGGTGGGCCGCAGACGCACGCGGCGATACGGGACGGCCGCGTCGGTGAGCCCGAGGTGTTTGATCCGGTACACCGCCAGCTCCGGGCAGGCGTCGCGAGTGAGCGACCGGTGGCGGGTGCCGCCGCCATCGACGGTGGTTTCGGCGAGGTCGAGGTGGATTTCAGTCATGGACCGTCGCTCTGACGCTCCGTAGTCTAGATGGAGCCATTAGCAGGTATACCCGCGAGAATCGCACGATGCCGAATCCCTGGACGGGCAGAGGAAACCCCTACACGCGGGCCGAGGTGCTCGAACGGCTCCGGGCCACCCTGCACGCCGGCAAGCCGATCATCGCCGCCGGCGCCGGGACTGGGATCAGCGCGAAGTTTCTCGAGAAGGGGGGCGTCGATCTCGTCATCATCTACAACTCCGGCCGGTTTCGGATGGCCGGCCACGGCTCCACGGCCGGGCTCATGGCCTACGGCGACGCCAACGCCGTCGCCATGGAGATCGGTGAGTTCGAGGTGCTGCCAGTCGTCGAGGAGGTGCCCGTGATCTGCGGCGTGCACGGCTCCGACCCACGGCGGCGGATGTGGCACTGGCTCGGCCGCGTGAAGGAGATGGGCTTTTCGGGGGTCAACAACTTCCCCACCCACTGCATCGTCGATGGGCAGTTCCGACAGATTCTGGAAGAGACGGGGATGAGCTTCCAGAAGGAGGTCGAGATGATCGCCCTCGCCCGGAGGATGGATCTCTTCACGATCGTCTACGTCGGCACGCCCCAGGAGGCCGTCGCCATGACGAAGGCCGGGGCCGACGTGGTGATCGCGCACGTGGGCACGACCGTCGGCGGCTCGATCGGCGTGACTGCCGCCACCTGCACGCTCGAGGAGGCCGCCGCGCGGGTGCAGCGGATCGCCCGGGCCGCGATCGACGAGCGGGGCGACGTGATCTGCCTGTCGCATGGCGGGCCGATCTGCACCCCCGAGGATGCGGCCTACGTCAATGAGCACACCGACGTCGTCGGGTTCGTCGGCGCTTCCAGCCTCGAGCGGCTCGCCTTCGAGCGGTCGCTCCCCGAACTCACCCGCCAGTTCAAGAACATCCCGCTCGGCAGGCGGAAGTGATTCCCTGAGGGCCTTGCCATGGCGACGATCGCCGTCCTCGGCACACTCGACACGAAGGGCCGCGAACATGCGTTCGTGGCGGAGCGGATTCGCTCCCGCGGCCATGCCACGCTCCTCATCGACGTGGGCACCGGCGGCGAGCCCGCCGTTGCGGCCGACATCCCGCGGGCCGAGGTGGCTGCCGCGGCTGGCATCGATCTGGCGGCCATCGTCGCCCGACGCGACCGGGGCGAGTGCGTTTCCGCGATGGCCCATGCCGCACCGAAGCTGCTCCAGCGGCTCGTTTCCGAGGGGCGGATCCAGGGCGCGATCTCGCTCGGCGGCGGCGGCGGCACGGCGATCGCGTCGGCCGCGATGCGGCCGCTGCCGATCGGCTTCCCGAAGCTGATCGTCTCCACGCTCGCGAGTGGCAACACGGCCCACTATGTCGGCACGAGCGACATCGCGATGATGCCGGCCGTCGTCGACGTGCAGGGGCTCAACCGGATCTCACGGACGATCCTCGCCCGGGCGGCGGGCGCCATCTGTGGCATGGTGGAGGCCGATGTCGCCGGCGGCGACGAGAAGCCCCTCGTCGTGGCGAGCATGTTCGGCAACACGACCAGGTGCATCGAGGCGGCCGTGCCGCTGTTGGAAGAGGCCGGCTACGAGGTGCTCGTCTTCGCCGCCACCGGGACCGGCGGGCGGGCGATGGAGGCGCTCATCGCCAGCGGCCTCGTGGCGGGCGTGCTCGACGTCACGACGACGGAGCTCGCCGACGAACTCGTCGGCGGCGTGCTCACGGCCGGCCCCGAGCGGCTCGAGGCGGCGGCAAGGCACGGCGTCCCGGCGATCGTCGCCCCCGGCTGCCTCGACATGGTGAATTTCGGCGAGCGGCACACGGTACCGGAACACCACGCCGGCCGCACGTTCTACATCCACAACCCGCAGGTCACGCTCATGCGGACGACGCCCGAGGAGTGCGGCACGCTCGGCCGGCTCGTCGCCACGAAAGTCAACGCATCGCGGGGGCCGGTGACGGTGCTCATTCCCCGCCGCGGGATCAGCGTCGTGAGCGCCGCCGGCGGGGCGTTCCACGATCCCGTGGCGGATGCCGCGCTCTTCGACGCGATCGAGCGAAGCCTCCGCCCCGACATCCCGTGCGTCGCGATGGACTGCGAGATCAACGATCCTGCATTCGCGCGGGCCTGCGTCGACGCCCTGCTCGCCAACATCCACCAGGTTTCCGAAGGAGTTTCCCCATGCCCCAGGTAAAGCACTACGGCGTCTTCCAGTTCAAGCCCGAGGTGGGCCCATCGCAGATCGCGACCTGCTTCCGCGAGATGGCCGGGATGGTGGGTAGGATTCCCGGCCTCCTCGACTTCCACTACGGGCCCTATGACAGTTCCGAGGGAATGAACGACGGGTTCACTCACGGTTTCATCATGACCTTCTCGAGCCCCGCGGCTCGCGACGCCTACCTGCCCCACCCGGAGCACGAGCGAGTGAAGGCGATCGTGGTGCCCTGCCTCGCTCGGGTGATCGTGTTCGACTTCAACATGCCGACGTCCTGACCCGGGAGAGTGGCCATGCGTATCTTGATTCTCATCGTCGCCGCCACGGCCGCGATCGCCGCGCGGGCCGAGCAGCCGCGGCCGCTCTTCGACGGCGCCTCGCTTGCAGGCTGGGAGGTCCGCGACGCCGAAGGGAAGTGGTGGAAGGCGGCCGACGGCTCGATCGTGGGCGGGTCGCTTACGGAGAACGTGCCACACAACACGTTCCTCGCGACGAAGGAGTCGTTCGCCGATTTCGAACTCGAGTTGAAGATCCGTATCCGCGGCGCGGGGGGATTCATCAACTCCGGCATCCAGATCCGTAGCGCTCGCGTGCCCGATTCCCACGAGATGAAGGGCTACCAGGTCGATGCGGGACCGGACTGGTGGGGGAAGCTCTACGACGAGTCGCGACGCAACAAGGTGATCGGGGAGCCGAAGGATCCGAAGGCCCTCGCGGCCGCGATCAAACCGAACGATTGGAACGACTACCGCATCCGGGCCGAAGGCCCGGCGATCCGTTCGTGGATCAACGGGGTGCCGGCCCTCGACTACCACGAGACCGACCCGTCGATCCCGCTCGAGGGCCGGATCGGCATCCAGGTTCATGGCGGCGGCAAGGCGCTCGTCGAGGTGAAGGACGTCACCATCCGGCCGCTGCCGCCGGCGCCGGTCGGCGCCCGTCCGCCGGTCGGGCCCGCGACGGAGGAGCCGCTCTCTGCGGCCGACGAGGCGGAGCGATTTTCGCTCGCCGACGGCTTCACGGCGGAACTCGTCCTCGCGGAGAACACCGACCCCGAGAATGCCTACGGCAAGTTCGTGGCGCTCGCGTTCGATGGCCGCGGCCGGCTCTGGACGACGACGGCCGTCGAGTATCCCGTCGACGCCAACGAGAGCCCGGAAGCCGCGAAAAAGCTCTTCGCGTCGGGCGGCCGCGACAAGGTGATCGTGGTCGAGGACCCGTGGGCCGCGAAGCCTTCGCCGGCGAGGGTGTTCGCCGACGGCCTTGCGATGCCGCTCGGCGTGCTCCCCCATCGCGATGGCGCCTTCGTGCAGTATGGCCCCGAGATCCGGTTCTACCACGACGCCGATGGCGACGGCCGGGCCGACGGATTCAAGACCGTCCTCGAGGGTTTCGGCATCCAGGACTCGCATCTCTTTCCGCACCAGTTCACGCGGGCGCCGGGAGGCTGGGTCCTGCTCGCGCAGGGGCTGTTCAACAGTTCGAACGTGAAGCGACCGGGCGAGGCGACGTTCGCCGACGGCGCGAAGCAGGTGCGGTTCGACGCCTGCAAGCTCGGCCGATTCCGTCCCGACGGCTCGGCTTTCGAACCGCTCACCGCCGGGCCCAACAACATCTGGGGCCTCACGATCTCCCGGACCGGTGAGACCTGGCTGCAGGAGGCCAACGACATCGGCTATCCGATCTTCCCGTACGAGCCGGGCGTGCTCGTTTCGACGGGGTCTCCCGATCGGCTCCGGTCCTATCAGCCGATGATGCCTCCGCCGCTGGCACCGGCGCAGATGGGCGGCACGGGACTCAGCGGCCTCGCGCTCGCCGACGATCTCGACGGCTGGCCCGGGCCGTGGGGCGCAGGGGCGGGCTCGAATCCCGGCGAGCGGATCTTCTACGTGGCCAACCCGATCACCTCCTCGATCCAGTCGATCATCGCCACTCGCGACGGTCCCCGATGGACGTATCGCAAGGGCCCGGATCTCCTGAAGAGCGGTGACAGGTCGTTCCGTCCGGTCGC
>JBIIOJ010000187.1:0-6227 GCA_044337015.1 Pirellulales bacterium | reverse complement strand
CACGACCGGCCAGGTGACCCAGTTCGTGATCGTGCCCGAGCCGGCATCGCTCGCCATGGCAGGCATCGGCATCGCCACCGCGGCCTACGTCCTCCGCCGCCGGCGATAGCCGGGGGCCGTGCGTTCCCTTCTACGACCCCGCTGTGGCGGCGAGTCGCTCGGCGATCCACACCTTGATGATTGACTGGCGAGTGACGCCGAGTCGCTCCGCCTCTCGGTCGAGTGACTCGATCATCCAGGCCGGAAAGTCCACGTTCACCCGTCGCGGCTCGCGAAGCGGCCGTCGGGCCTTGCCCTTGTCCAAGGCACCAGACACGTCCTTTCCAGTGTCGAATGCGAGGTCGAACTCCGTGGAACGGATCTTATTCGAGCGTTTCATAAAGCTTGATCTCCTCGGGTCGAGCCCTGCGGACTGAAATGATTCGAAGCGTGTCGCCGCGACGGGTGATCACCGCTGACCAATGCCTGTCGGAGATCCTGCCGACCACGAGCCATCGTGGCTCGCCGACGGTTCGTGCGGGAACTTCGACCAGCATGTCGTCGAGCCACAGAAGCTGGGCGTCGACGAAATCGATGCCGTGCTTCCTGGCGTTCGCGTCGCTCTTGTCGGGGTCGAAGGCGAACTCCAATCGTCACACTCCCAGACCATTGCCAAGTATAGAAACTATACCTTTTCAATGCAAGCAATGCCGGCAACTGGAGCATTGACACAGGCGGGAAATCGGTGACGTGAGTGGATTTCCGCGAGCCGCATGGGTGGCCATAGCCGCGGCCGCCCCCTTGAGGTGCAGCTTGGCAGTCTGCACACTGCCGTCATGGCCAATTGCCGCCTCGTCATCTGCGCGCTGCTCGCGTCCGCCGTGTCGCTTCGCGCAGCCGAGCCACTCGAGCCGGACGTCGTCGTCTACGGGGCCACGCCGGCCGGGATAGCCGCCGCGCTTGCCGCGGCCGACGACGGCAGTTCCGTGCTGCTTGTGGAACCGACCTCCCGGGTCGGCGGCCTGCTCACCTCCGGCCTGTCGCACACCGATTACCACGCCTTCGACGGCCTGACCGGCACGTTCCTCGACTTCGCGAAGCGGGTTGAGCGGCACTATGCAGACACGTATGGGCCGGACTCTCAGCAGGTGAAGGACAGCTTCCGCGGCACGTTCGGCGAACCGTGCGTCAACCTGCAGGTTCTCGAGGCGATGCTCGGGGAGCGGAACCGGCTCGACGTAAAACGCGGCTGGCGGCTCGCGGCCGTGGTCACCGCGGACGGCGGTTGCCGCATCGTCTCGGCGACGTTCGTGCAGGCCGACGGGGCCGAGGCGGTCGTGCGGGCAGCGGTGTTCAGCGACGGCACCTACGAGGGCGACCTGATGGCCGCCGCCGGGGTGCCATGGCGGGTCGGCCGCGAGGCGAGGGACGAGTACGGGGAGAGCCTCGCGCCCGAGAAGGCCGATGGCCAGCTGCAGGCCTACAACTTCCGGTTCGTGATGACCCGCAACCCGGCCAGCCGCGTCGCGGTCAAGCCGCCGCCGGGCTACGACCGCGCCGACTTCGTCCCGGCGCTCGACGTGCTCCGCGAGGGCAAGGTGCGGTCGGTGTTCGGCTACCCATCCGAGTGCGTATTCAAGGCCCAGATCCCGCCGCTGCCGAACGGGAAGTACGACATCAACGACGTCTCGTTGGCGGCGATCCGGCTCTCGCTTCCGGGCCTGAACCGTGACTGGCCGGCGGGGGACGAGCAGGCTCGGGCCCGCGTGTTCGCGGCGCACCTGCGAGACCAGCTCGGGCTGCTGTATTTCCTGCAGACAGACGACGCAGTGCCGCAGCCCCTCCGCGACGAGGCCCGTGAGTGGGGCTTTTGCAAGGACGAGTTTACGGACACGAACCACCTGCCGCCGCAGCTCTACGTGCGGGAGGCGCGGCGGATGGAGGGGGCGTACGTGTTCTCGCAGCGGGATAGCGCGAATGCCCCCGACGATGCGCGAACGGTGCTCCACCCTGATGCGATCGCGTTCGGCGAATACGGCAACAACTGCCACGGCACGGGGCACGAAGGCCCGCGGTTCGGCGGCAAGCACACCGGGGAGTTCTACAAGCCCACGCCCCCCTACCAGATTCCCTACGGCGCGGTGGTGCCGAAGACAGTCGAGAACCTGCTGGTGCCGTGTGCGGTGAGTGCGTCGCACGTGGGGTTCTGCGCGCTGCGGCTGGAGCCGGTCTGGGCCTCGCTGGGCCAGGCGAGCGGCCACGCGGCGCACCTCGCGGTTGTCGAGAAGCTGCCGGTGCAGAGGATCCCGGTGCCGCGGCTCCAGCGGCGGCTGCACCGGGCCGGCGCGGGCACGGTGTATTTCAGCGACGTGCTCCCGGGGCACGCCGACTTCGCCGCGGTGCAGTGGTGGGGCACGGCTGGCGGGTTTCACGGCCTGCTTCCGCCGCCGGCGGGACGAGGCCCACGAGGGGCGAACATCGTCGGGCAGTATCACGAGTCGTATCCGCACCACGAGGCGCAGCTGGGAAAGGTGCTCGACGGGCCGCTCGCGACCCGCTGGGCGGAGTTGGCCCGCTCGCTGAAGCTTCCGGCCGAAAACCTGCCGGCGGCGAACGGCAATCTGACGCGGGGGGCGTGGATCCGGTCGGCATTCGCGCTGGTGCGATCGCGCTAGTCCGCCATGGCGGAGGCAGCCCCTCGTCCCGAGATGACGATCGACGCGGCGGCGACGACCCCGACGGCCGAAGGGTTGCGACCGGGCCGATCCTTGAACTAGTCTCGATATCCGGGCACAGCCACGGTTCGACTTCGGTAGATCCGCTCCGCGGAATCGCACCGCAGTGGCACGATCGGGAACACCACCGTTGGGCGGAGAGACGCAGATGGTCCGGTCGCTCGCGCACGGCTGGCTTCGCGGCCTCGGCCTGCCGCTCGCTGCCGCTTGCCTGCTGCTGGCCACGGCATCCCGGGCGTGGGCCGTCGTGGGGGGAGGCCCGCCGCAGTATTTCGCCAACGTGAACGACGTCGTCGGCGCGACGCAGTTCTACGATCTCGGCTTTTTCGGCAGCCGCGCCATCGTCACGAACATCGAAGCCGGGTCGGTCTGGAACCTTCACGAGACGCTCGTCGGCCGCGTCTCGCAATACATCGCCGATCCCGCGATCGTGGCGACGGGCACGACGCAGCTCGGCCAGTTCGACTACCACGCCACCGCGGTCGGCCACGCCCTCGGAGGCCTCGGGCAGGGCTACTGGTACCAGGTCGGCGTCGCCCCGACCGCGCAGCTCTGGTCGGGGGCGATCGCCACGTCGTGGGATCCGCCGGACGAGCCGGGCTATTTCAGCAACGGCTTCAACGTCACCGACACGAGCTTCCTCTATCCCTACATGAAGTCGATGCGAACGGGAATCGTCACCGGCTCGGGAACCGCGCGAACGAACGTCGTCAACAGCAGCTGGGGCTACACCGACTCCGCGGGCAGCGACCCGGGCACGATCGCGATCGACGCGCTGGCGAAGGAGAACAACGTCGTCGTCGTGATGTCGGCGGGCAACTCGGGGCCGACGGCGAACACCGTGGGCGGCCCGGCGAGCGGCTACAACGGCATCTCCGTGGCGGCCACGATGACCGGCTCCACGCAGCCCTACTACGACCAGGTGGCGTCGTTCTCGAGCCGCGGCCCCGGAGACTTCTACAACCCCGTCACCATGACGACCGCCACCGCGGCCCGGGCGACCGTCGACATCGCCGCCCCGGGGGCCCAGCTGGCGCTCGCGGCCTACGTCGGCCATACCGGGGGCAACGTCACCGGCACCAATGCCGGCGCCGACGCGACGAACCTCTATTTCGAAGGCATTGCCGGCACGAGCTTCGCCGCACCACTCGTGGCCGGAGGCGCCGCGCTCATGATCGACGCGGCGAAGTTCGTCGCGCCCGCAGTTCCCTTCACGACCACGGAGATGCTCGACGCGCGGGTGATCAAGGCGGTGCTCATGACGAGCGCGACAGCCCCCGCGGGCTGGAACAACGGACAGCAGCACGTCGGCGGCGTGATCACGACGACGCAGCCGCTCGACCAGGCGACTGGCTCGGGCCTGCTCGACCTCGCCGGGGCCTACCGCGTCTACGTGGGGGATCCGGTCGTCGTCGACAACACGCTCATCATCGGGGAAGGCACCACGATGGGCCTCTTCGGCTCCGGCGGGGGCTCGGGGCTCGCGTCGAGGGGCTGGGACCTCGGCAGCGTCCTTGGCCAGACGAGCGGCGGTGCCGGCAACACCAACACCTACGCATTCTCCGAGCCGCTCACGGCCGGCTTCAACCGGATCACGGCGTCCCTCATCTGGTTCGCCGACCGGACGCTCGGCGACACGGTCGACTCGGCCGCCGACACCGCCCTCGCCGATCTCACGCTCCAGCTCATCCGCACCGACGCTGCCGGCGGCGAGAAACTGATCGCCCAATCGATCTCCCCCTACGGATCGGTCGAGTTCCTGCGGACCTACATTCCCGAGGACGGCAACTATGCGCTGCGGGTGCTCGGCCTCGACCCGTCCTACAACACCACCGGCGGAACGCTCTCCACGAACTACGCCATCGCCTGGTCGATCGTTCCCGAACCCTCGGGCTGGATCCTGCTCGCCGGGGCCGCCGCGATGGGCGTCGTCGTGGGCCGTCGCCGGGTCGCCGCAGTCGGGGCGATCCGGCAGGTCAGCGGGCGGCGTCCTTCTCGGGTAGCTGCCAGACGGTGACGCCATCCTTGATCGTCTCGGCGACGCTGATCGCCTCGATGGCGTCGGGGGCCACGGTCAGCGGATTGCCCGTCAGGACGGCAAAGTCGGCAACCTTCCCGACCTCGATCGAGCCCTTGCGGTCGTGTTCGCCGTACTGCCGGGCCCCGTCGATCGTGATCGCCTCGAGGGCCTCGAGGGGCGTGATCCGCTCGTTGGCGCCGAGCGGCCGCCCGGAACGCGTTGTGCGGTTGACCGCGGTGTGGATCGTGAAGAGCTGGTCGAGCGGCGAGACGTTGAAGTCGGTGTGGTTCGAGGGGCGGAGGCCCAGCCCGCGGGCCGACTTCATCGGGCTGAGAAAATCGGCCTGGGACTGGCCGCGGTTGGCGACGTGCGTGTCGCCAAAATAGAAGCAGTGGAGCGTGAAGAAGGATGGCGTGATGCCCCATGCCCGGAACTTCGCGAGCTGGTCGGGGCGAACGAACTGCGCATGGACGGCGACCGTGCCTCGCGGCTTGGCAGGATCGTCGCCCGAGGCGAACCGATGGGCCTCCAGGAGCGCGTCGATCGCGGCGTCGCCATTGCAGTGCACGAACAATGTCGCCCCGCCGTCGTAGACCCGTTTCACCATGTCGTTGAGTTCGGCCTGAGGAAAGGTCGGTTCGCCCCGCCAGTCCTTCTGCCCCGCCGGGCCGCCGTCGAGATAGGGCGTGGTGAAGAAGGCTGTGCGGCCCTGCGGCGAGCCGTCCGCCACGATCTTCACGCCGCCGATCCGCAGCCGGTTCCGGTATTCCGGCTCGTTGCGTGGCGGCTGTTTTCCGAAGATCGCGTCGAGGTCGGTGATGAACGGCAGCGCGACGACGTCGAGCTTGAGCAGACCGCGGTCGGCGGCCAGCCGCAGCAGGTCGAGCTGGTTCTTGAGCGTGGCCCCCTCCTGCGCCGTCGTGATACCCGCGCGAAGATAGAGCTCCTGCCCCCGGACGAGCAGCGCGAGCTGCTCGTCGGCGGTCGGCCCCGGGGTCTTCCCGAAGATCGGCAGGAAGGCCGTCTCGAAAAGCAGGCCGTCGGGCTCCGTGGATCCCTTTTCACGGCCGATCACGCCACCGGGGGGCGTAGGCGTCGCGGCGGTCACGCCGTAGGCGGCAAGCGCCCTCGAGTTGAGCATCGCGCCGTGGCCCGAGACATGCACGAGGATGACGGGATTGTCGGGGAAGGCGGCGTCGAGTTCCCGCTTCGTGGGCCATCGCTTCTCCTCGAGCAGCGTGGGATCACAGCCGTAGCCGCTCACGAACGCCCCCGCGGGGATCTTCCGCCGGTTCCGCAGGTCCTTGAGCTTCTCGATCACATCGGCGACGCTCCGGCAGGTGCCGAAAGGGGGCGACGCGCAGAGCGCCTTGACCTGCCCCCATGAATGGAACCAGTTTCTATCACCAGGGTAGACCTGCCAAGGGATCGCCCCTGTCCGCTTGGTGAGGCGTAGCCGAACCGAGCGGACAGGGGCGGCGCGACTCCGGGGC